>NZ_CP081844.1:948668-1261752 GCF_019803445.1 Caenibius sp. WL | reverse complement strand
CCTCGTCCTCCTCGCCCGCAAGCCGGGCCCGCTGGAGGAACTGGCCGCTGAAATCCGCGCCACGGGCCGCGAAGTGCGCACGCTTTCGCTCGACCTCGCCCGCCCCGATGCCGTGGATGAGGCGCGCAAGCTGACGGACGATATCGCCGTCGGCCTGCTCGTCTTCATGGCCGGGGCCGGGCACCGGATCGCCCCGTTCCACGATTATCCGCTGGCGGAATGGGCGACCACGCTGAATTGCAACGTCACCGGGCAGGCGAGTTTTGCCCACCATTACGGCGCGCTGATGCGGGAACGCGGCAAGGGCGGGATCGTGCTGGTCTCGTCGATGGCGGGGCTGGCCGGCTCCGGCAACATGGCGATCTACACCGCCGCCAAGGCGTTCAGCATCACTTTCGCCGAAGCGCTGTGGTACGAGTTGCAACCGGCGGGCGTCGATGCCCTGGCGTTGGTGTTGGGGGCGACGCGGACCCCGGCCATGGCCCGCACCGGGCTGAACATGGACCACCCCGATTTCCCTGCCGCCGATCCGGACGATGTGGCGGCGGAATGCCTTGCGCATCTGGGCGACGGGCCAGTGTGGTTCGCATCGGGCACCGGCCCATCGGCCGACCACATCCGCGCGATGCCGATCCGCGACGCGGTGGTGCAGATGTCGCAAAGCACCGCGAGTATGGCGGGCGGCGATTGATTGGCAGAGGAAGCGGGGAAAGGCCGGATGCGGCCTTAGATCGCTTCCCTCGCTGCCCGTCCGCGGTGGCTCAGACCTGTTCAGGCCGCATCACCACATCGGTGCCGCCATCGATATAGATCAGCTGGCCGACGAGATAGTGGTTGGTGTAGCCGAGCAGGAAGACCAGCAATTCGGCGATTTCTTCCGGCTTGGCGTAGCCGTCCACCACCATCGGGTTCGACAGTTTGATCATCTCGATCATCTGCGGGTCTTTCAGCATCGGCGCGGTCATCGCGGTTTCGACGACGCCCGGTCCGACGCCGTTCAGCAGAATGCCCGAACCGGCCCATTCCGGGCTGCCCGCCGTGCGGCGCAGCCACTTGGCGATGGCGCGCTTGGAATCCGGATAGACCGAACGCGGGGCGGCGGCGGCAATGTCCAGCGCCGCCGCTTCATCGCCCGCAAGGCAGGTGTCGACCAGTTGATCGTTGCCCGGCAGCATCGCGGCGGTCGAACAGATCACCACGGCGCGCGGGCGGGCGGATTTGGCGAGCAGCGGCCGCAGCCCTTCCAGCGTCGCCACCGCGCCGAAATAGTTCACCGCCACGGTTTCGCGCGGCATGTCCGCGCGCGACAGGCCCGCACCCGCCAGCACCGCGTCGAGCCCTTCCGGGGCCAGCCGTTCCGCCTCGCTCACCAACGTGGCCCGGCCTTCGGCCGTGGTCAGGTCGGCGACGATATCGGCATCGTGCATATCCACGGTAATCACCCGGTCGCCCGCCGCCCGGCAGGCGTCCGCCGTCGCCCGGCAAATGCCCGACGCCGCGCCGGTGATAAGAACTGTGCGCGCCATATTCGATCCTCATTGTGGTTGATCGCCCGGTGGTAGGGCCGCCGCCGGGCAACGGCAAGAGTCGCCCCCGCCGCAGGTGGCCGAAACAAGCGTATAATCGTGACAAAATGTAATAAATTTTGACTGCGGTAAAAAATTTTCCCAGCGCGCTGGACCGGCGGCCCGGAAACCGCTCTATATCGCCGCAACGACAGAGATATTGGGAGAAGTGTGTGAACGGTCCGGATTCGCACGACACCGCGGAAAATCGCTCTGGCCTCTATGCGGGCTACGTTCTCATTCTGCTCCTGGCGATCAACACGCTCAGTTATGCTGACCGGTTCGTGTTTTCGATCCTGATTCCCGATATCAAGAAAGCGTTCGGCACCAGCGATTCGGTGCTGGGCCTGCTGGGCGGGCCCGCGTTCATGATCAGCTTCGTGCTGTTCACGCTTCCCCTCGCGCGGCTGGGCGATCGCTGGTCGCGGCGTAGCGTGGTCGCGATCTCGGCCACTGTCTGGAGCCTCGCCAGCGCGGCCTGCGGCGTGGTCGGCAATATCGTCCAGATGGGCATCGCGCGGGTTCTGGTGGGGGTCGGCGAAGCCGGCGCCATGCCGTCCTCGCAAGCCATGGTCGCCGGCCTGTTCAGCGAACGGCGGCGCTCCACCGCGCTCGGCGTCCTCACCTCTGCCTCGCAACTGGGGGTGATGGCGGGGCTGGCGGGCGGCGCCGCCATCGCCGCCCACTGGGGCTGGCAGACCGCGTTCATCGCCCTGTCGCTGCCCGGTGTCGCGCTGGGCGTACTGATCTGGCTGACCGGGCCGAAACAGGCCCGCACCGTGGCCACCGCCGCCGCGCCGGGCATGGATACGAGCATGGCGCAGGCGATCAAGCGCTACCTCGCCACGCCATCGCTGCGCTACATCGCGCTCGGCGTCGGGGTGTACAACATTTTCGGCTATGCCGGGATCACCTGGCTACCGGCCTATCTCACCCGCTCCCACGGGCTCACCGTGCTCGAAACCGGCACCTGGCTGGGGATCGGTTCCGCCGTCGGCGGCGTGCTGGGCGTGGTGAGCAGCGGCATGCTGGTCGACAAGCTGCGCCATCGCAACGAAAGCTGGCAATTGCGCATTCCCGCTATCGGCTTGTTCGCCACGATCCCGATCCTGGTCGTCACGTTCCTGCTTCCCGGCGGCATCCGCTTCGGGTTCGGCGGCTTCAGCGCCCCCGGAGTCGCGGTGCTGCTGATCACCAGCGCCTATGTCAGCGCGCTGTGGACCGCGCCCGCCTATGGCGCGATCTCGCGGCTGATCCCGCCCGGCGAACGGGCCCAGGCCGTGGGCGTGTTCGTGGTCATCATCAATCTGATCGGCAGCGTGCTCGGCCCGCCGATCGCCGGGCTGGCCAGCGATTTCCTCACGCCGCTGTTCGCGCACGATGCGATGCGGTACAGTCTGCTTTCGATGACGGTTCTGGTGCTGGCGGGGGCCATTCTTGCCGCGCTGGCCGCGCGCTCGTTCAAAGCCGACCTTGCCCGTGCCAACGCCTGATCCGATCCCGATCCGGCATCGCCGCGCGGCTTCCCGATCCGGGAAACCGGTGCGCAGCGATGCACGGCGGGCGGGCGTATCGATATAACACCTGTGTCCCCCTTGTTTTGCGCGGGCAGACTCGTCTAACTGCGTCCAACCTTGTTACCCTCGGGAGAGAAAAATGCGGTTCCACTACGCCGAAGCCATGACGGCCGTTTCGAACTACATCCCGCTTGCGCAAGCGGCGGAAGCGAACGGCTATGCCGGCTATGTCATCCCCGACAGCCTGATCTATCCCAAGGCCTCGGACACCGAGTATTCCTACACCGAGGACGGTGGCCGCGAATTCCTCGAAAACAAGCCGTTCATCGAAAGCTTTATCATGGCGACCGCCATCGGCATCGCCACCACCAAGCTGGAAATGACGACCAACGTGGTCAAGCTGCCGGTGCGCCCGCCGCTCTATTCGGCCAAGCTTGCCTCCTCCATCGCGGCGCTGACCAACAACCGCTTCAATCTCGGCGTCGGCCTCAGCGTGTGGCCGGAAGACTACAAGGCGATGGGCGTCGATTTCGCCAAGCGCGGCAAGCGTTTCGATGAATGCATCGATATCGTGCGCGGCCTCTGCGCGGGCGGCTATTTCGAATACCACGGCGAATTCTACGATCTCGATCCGGTCAAGCTGAACCCGGTGCCGACCAAGCCGCTGCCGATCCTGATCGGCGGCTTCTCCGACGCCGCGTTCAAGCGCGCCGCCCGCAACGACGGGTTCATGCACGCGGGCAACGGCACGCGCGAGGAAATGGCCGCGATGCTGGCCAAGATCCAGCAATACCGCGTCGAATACGGCACGCAGGACAAGCCGTTCCGCATTTTCGCCACCGCCATGGGCGAAATGACGCTGGACCTGGTGAAGCACTATCAGGATATCGGTGTGACCGACATGCCGATCGCGTTCCGCAGCCTCTACGCGGTGGAAGAAGACACCCAGCCGCTGCAGCAGAAGATCGACGATCTCTCGCGTTTCGCCGATCAGGTGATCGCGAAGCTCTGATCCGCATGACCGGCAACGGGATCAGCCAGGCCGAATTGCGGCGCATCGCGGCGGAAGAACCGCTCGATGCGCTGATGGCGCGCGCCGCCGCCCTGCGCGATCAGGGCTTCGGCGCGCTCGTCACTTATTCGCGCAAGGTGTTCATCCCGCTGACCCACCTGTGCCGCGACGTGTGCTCCTACTGCACGTTCGCTAAGCCCCCACAGAAGGGGCAGCGCAATTTCCTCAGCCCCGATGAAGTGCTGGCCATCGCCCGCGCGGGCGAAATGGCCGGGTGCCGCGAAGCGCTGTTCACACTGGGGGACAAGCCCGAACTGCGCTATCGCGCCGCGCGGGAGGAACTGGCCGATCTCGGCTATGCCAGCACTATCGAATATCTCGCCGCGATGTGCCGCCTGGTGCTGGAAGAAACCAGCCTGTTCCCCCACGCCAATCCGGGGGTGATGACGCGGGAAGAACTGGCCGCGCTGCGCACGGTATCGATTTCGCAGGGGATCATGCTGGAAAGCACCGCGCAGCACCTCTGCGAACGCGGCGGCCCGCATTTCGGCTCGCCCGACAAGGACCCGGCGGTGCGGCTCGCCTGCATCCGCGATGCGGGCGAATTGCAGATACCCTTCACTAGCGGCATCCTGATCGGCATCGGCGAAACGCGGGAGGAGCGGATCGACGCGCTGTTCGCCCTGCGCGATCTGCACGAACAATACGGCCACATTCAGGAAATTATCGTCCAGAATTTCCGCGCCAAGGCCGATACCCGCATGGCCTTTGCCGACGAGCCGGACCGGGAAGACCTGCTGTGGACCATCGCCGTGGCGCGCCTGTGCTTCGGCCCCGGCATGACCATCCAGGCCCCGCCCAATCTGGCGGGCAGCGGCTTCGGCGAACTGATCGATGCAGGAATCAACGACTGGGGCGGCGTTTCCCCCGTCACCCCCGATCACGTCAACCCCGAGGCCCCGTGGCCCGCGATTGCGCGCCTTGCGGAAGAAACCGCCGCGCATGGCGGCATTCTGGCGGAACGGTTCGCGGTGCATCCCTCGCACCTGCTCGATCTCAATCGCTGGCAGGACCCGGCGCTGCATCGCCCCTTGCGCGAAGCGATGGATACGCAGGGCCTGCCGCGCAGCGATGGCTGGCGCGTCGGCGGGGCGGAACCCGCGCCCGAACTGACGCTGAACCCCGGCGCCATCCGCGATCCGCGCATTGCCGCCGCGCTGGGCGATGTGGCTGCGGGCAAGACGCTGAGCGAAGCGGCGGTCGTCGCGCTGCTGGCGGCACGCGGGCCCGATTTCGATGCCGTCTGCACGGCGGCGGACACACTGCGGCAGGAGACGGCGGGCGAGACGGTGCGCTTCGTCGTCAACCGCAATATCAATTACACCAACATCTGCTTCCACAAGTGCGCGTTCTGCGCTTTCTCCAAAGGCAAACTGGCCGCCGAACTGCGCGGGCCCGCCTACGATCTCGATCTGGCCGAAGTCACCCGCCGCACCGCCGAGGCGTGGGATCGCGGGGCGACCGAAGTCTGCATGCAGGGCGGCATCCACCCGCATTACACCGGGCAGACCTATCTCGATCTGCTCGCCGCCGCCAAAGCGGGGGCCCCGGCGATGCACGTCCACGCTTTCTCCCCGCTGGAAGTGCGCCACGGGGCGGATTCGCTGGGCATCGGCATCGCGGAATTCCTCACTCTGCTGCGCGATGCGGGGCTGGGCAGCCTGCCGGGCACGGCGGCGGAAATCCTCGACGACGAAGTGCGTGAAACGCTCTGCCCCGAAAAGCTGACCACCGCCGAATGGTTCGAAGTGATCGAAGCCGCGCACAGCGTCGGCCTGCGCACCACCGCCACGATCATGTACGGCCATATCGAACGGCCCGAACATCAGGCCCGCCACCTGCTGCGCATCCGCGCCTTGCAGGAACGCACCGGCGGCTTCACCGAATTCGTCCCCCTGCCGTTCGTCGCGATGGAAGCGCCGATCTATCGCAAGGGTGGCGCACGGCCTGGCCCCACCTTCCGCGAGGCGGTGCTGATGCATGCCGTGGCGCGGATCGTGCTGCACCCGGTGATCCCCAATATCCAGGTTTCGTGGGTCAAGATGGGCGAAACCGGCGTGCGCGCGGCGCTGGCGGCGGGCGTCAACGATCTTGGCGGCACTTTGATGAACGAAAGCATTTCGCGCGCGGCGGGCGCCGAACACGGGCAGGAATGGGCCCCCGCCACGATGGAGCGCGTGATCGCGGGCGAGGGCCGGGTGTGCGGCCAGCGCAGCACGCTCTATGGCCCCGTTTCGGACGAACGGATCGCGGCGGGGCGCAATGCGCAGCCGCTCACCCCCATGGTACAGACCGCCCCGACAAAGCGGCGGGACAACAGCAAACTGGAAGGAACACTGGTTCGACATGGCTGACAGCAAGGCAGTAATCGCGGTTCTGGGCGGCACCGGGCACGAAGGCGCCGGTCTTGCCGCGCGCTGGGCCAAGGCGGGCTTTCCCGTCGTCATCGGTTCGCGCGATGCGGGCCGCGCGGCGGATGCCGCCGCCGAAATGGCCACGAGGACCGGCGGCAATGTGCGCGGGCTGGCCAATGCCGATGCGGCAGCGGCGGGCGAAATCGTCGTCCTCGCCGTGCCCTATACCGGGCAGCAGGCATTGGCCGAGGAAGTGCGCGCCCATCTAGGCGACAAGATCCTGATCGACGTGACCGTGCCGCTGGTCCCGCCCAAAGTTGCCCGCGTGCAATTGCCCGAAGGCGGCTCCGCCGTCGAAGCGCTGCAGAAGAAGCTGGGCGAAAGCGTGCGCGTGGTCGCCGCGTTCCAGAACGTTTCCGCCCATCAACTGGCCGATCTGGACAGCGACGTGAACTGCGACGTTCTGGTGGCGGGTGACGATGTCGATGCGCGCGAAGTGGTGTGCCAGCTGGCCAAGGCCATCGGCATCACCGCGATCCATGCAGGCCCGCTGGCCAATTCGGCGGCGGCCGAAGCGCTGACTTCCGTCCTGATCGCGATCAACAAGCGGTACAAGGTGGCCGACGGCGCGGGCATCCGCATCACCGGCATCCCGGACCTGGCGTGAGCGCCCGCCGCCTGACGGCAGTCGGGCTGGACGCAATCGGCGATGTCGCCGCGGGGGATGATCTCGCGGCGCTGCTGACGGATGCCCTCACCGCCGCCGGGGAGACGCTCCAGCCGGGCGATGTGATCGCGCTGGCGCAGAAGATCGTTTCCAAGGCCGAAGGGCGCGGCGTGCGCCTTGCCGATGTCACCCCCACCCCCCCGGCGGAGGAACTGGCAGGGGTGACGGGCAAGGACCCGCGCCTGTGCGAACTGCTGCTGCGCGAAACGCACACGGTGCTGCGCCAGCGCGAAGGGCTGGTCGTGGTGGAGGATGTGCGCGGCATGGTGTTGGCCAATGCCGGGATCGATGCCTCCAATGTCGCTGCGGACGGGGAAAGCGTGCTGCTGCTGCCCGAAGACCCGGACGCCAGCGCCCGCGCCCTGCGCGCCGCGCTGGAGCGGCGCACCGGCGTGGCCCCCGCCGTGGTCATCATCGACAGCATCGGCCGCGCCTGGCGGCAGGGCACCGTGGGCACCGCCATCGGCGTTGCCGGGATGCCTGCGCTGCTCGACCTGCGGGGCCAGCCCGATATGCACGGTCGCCTGCTGGAAACCACTGAACTGGGGCTGGCCGACGAAGTGGCCGCCGCCGCTTCGCTGCTGATGGGGCAGGCGGACGAACGCTGCCCCGCCGTGCTGCTGCGCGGGCTCACCGTCACCGGCGACGGTGCGGCGCGTGATCTGCTGCGCCCGCGCGACCGGGACATGTTCCGATGAGGGTGCGTGTCCTCGCGCTGTGCGGCGGGATCGGCGGGGCCAAGCTCGCGCTCGGCCTGTCGCATGTCCTGCCGCCGGAGGACCTGGCGATCCTCGTCAACACCGGGGACGATTTCGAGCATCTGGGCCTCGCCGTCTCGCCCGATGTCGATACCGTCACTTATACGCTGGCCGGGCTGAACAACACCGAACTCGGTTGGGGTCTGGCTGGCGAAACATGGGCTTTCATGGATCAGCTCAGGCTGCTGGGCGGGGAAGACTGGTTCAATCTCGGCGACCGCGATCTGGCGCTGCATGTCGAGCGGACCCGGCGGCTCGCCGCGGGCGAGAGCCTGTCCGCGATCACCGCCGATGTGGCGCGCAGGCTGGGCGTGGCCCCGGCGCTGTGGCCGATGGCGGACGATCCGGTGCGCACCGTGCTCGACACCGACGAGGGCACGCTGGCCTTCCAGCGCTATTTCGTCGGCCGCCGCGCACAACCGGCGGTGCGGGCCATCGCCTATCAGGGCGCGCAGACCGCCCGCCCCAACCCCGATGCCATGGCCGCGCTGGCCGATCCGGCGCTGGAGGCGGTGATCGTCTGCCCTTCAAACCCGTGGCTCAGCATCGCCCCGCTGCTCGCCATGCCCGCCTTGCGTGACGCGCTGGCCACAACCGCCGCGCCCGTGATCGCGGTGTCCCCGATCGTCGGCGGGCAGGCGATCAAGGGCCCCACCGCCAAGCTGATGGAGGAACTGGGCCTGCCCGTCACCGCCAGCGCCGTGGCCGGGTTCTACGCCGGAATCGCCGATGGCTACGTGCTCGACGAGACCGACCGGGCCCTGCAAAGCGATGTCGCCGCGCTCGGCATGGCGGCCGATGTGCAGCCCACGGTGATGCACGATCTCGCCACCAAGGAGGCGCTGGCCCGCGCGGTTCTCGCCTTTGCCGAAAGGCTGCGCCGCGCGGCCGCTTGACCGATGCTCTGGACGCTGATCCCGGCCAAATCGTTCCCCCATGCCAAGCGCAGGCTGGCCCCCGTGCTGAGCGAGGCGGAACGCGCCGCGCTTAGCGCCGCATTGCTCACCCGCACCGTGCGCGTGGCGAAAGCGGCGTTCCCGGCGCAGCCGGTGCTGGTCGTGGCCACGGGCGAGGATGCGGCGCAGGCGGCGCTGGCCGCCGGGGCCGACCGCACCATCGCGCCCATGGCCGAAGGGCTGAACCCGCAACTGGCGGAAGCGGCGCGGCAGGTGCCGCCCGCCGACGCCCTGCTGGTCCTCCACGCCGACCTGCCGCTGCTCACCCCCGCCGATCTCGCCGCGCTGGCCGCCGCGCCGGGCCCGGTCGTGATCGCCCCCGACCATCGCGGCGAAGGGACGAATGCCCTGCTCCAGCGCACGGCGGATCGCTTCTTCGCGTTCGGCCCCGGCAGTTGCGCCCGCCATGGGGAGGAAGCCGCCTCGCGCGGCATGGCCCCCACGCTGCTGCCTCGCCCCGGCCTCGCCCGCGATCTGGACGAAGCGGAAGACTGGGCCGCCGTGCAGGCCGCGCTGGGCCACCGCGATTCCCCCCTGCCCGCCGCCGCCCTGATCGCGCACCTGCTCGGCCCGGTCTGACCTGCGCGCGATACGCCGGGGCGGTTGACGCAGAACGGCCCGAAAGTGCGTGAGGGCGGCCCCGTATTCGCGATGGTGAGAGCGGGGTGAAAGCAGAAACAAAACGCATTATCTTCAATAGTATAGGCCTGTCTCGGGCCACCGGCCCCGGCGGCCCGGTGCATCCTTTGCCGTGTGACTTTTCGGGACGGTATAATGATACCGTAAAATGGCGACGGGATGCCCCGCGCCTGCCCGGCACAAGCCGCTCTCCGCCTTCGGGAACGGTCGCGATAGGTGGAAACGGGGTTCTTCATCGCGCAGGTTAAGCCAGATTTCGCGCATGTAGGAAAGTTTGCGTCCCCTATCGGGCAGCCATGGTCTCGTTGCTCGTTGGCAAACACCCACCCACCCCGCTCGGCCTGAGCCTGTCGAAGGCCATGCGCTGAAGGTGGAACTGGGTGGAGCTGCCGTTACGCGCAGCCTTCGACAGGCTCAGGCCGAGCGAGGGTGGGAGTGGGAGTGGGCGCGGGAAAAGAGGGATGAAAAAGGCCGCCCCTCCCTTCCCTCAAGCGCAAACAGGCCCCGCTTAAACCGCCGATCCCTCCCGCATCACGGCGTAGGAATCCTCCGTCCCTTCGAGCAAGCGGTTGGTGCGGTTTTCGATCCGCCAGCCTGCCGGGGTGCGCACCAGTTGCCAGCGGTTGATCGCCGCGCGGTAGAGGAACCATTCGCCATCGCGCCGCCGGGCGACGTAGGAATAGGCAAGCGCTTCGGCCCGGTCGCCCAGCAGCGTGATGCGCGGCGGCGCGGTGAGGTGGGAACAGCCATCGGCAATCAGCCCCTGATGCTCTGGCCCTTCATAGGCGGCGATCAGCCCACCGGGCGCATGGGCCACGGCGCCGCCGGAATAATCGTAAGTGCCGCCCGCGATCCACATCGCCGCCGCCGCTTCGCTTTGCCCGCTATCCACCAGCGGGCCGTAGCTCGCCAGCAGGCGCATGATCGCCAGTTCATCCTCGGCCGCCTGCAAGCGCGCCTCCAGCGCCGCCAATCGTTCCTCAACCGTCATGCGCCCTCCAGATCGCCGTTTCGCGGCACGCTATCCCATTGCGCCCACCCATGCCAGCAGGTGGCGCAATATTCCAATCCGGCACGCCATCCGCAGGAAAAAACAGGAAATTGTGGAACGCAATCCGCGACAAGGCATTGTTGCATTAAGGCCGTGTTCAGCCGGGGAGCAAGCCATGCAAGAAGCAGCCACTGGGCAATCGCGCGCGCGGTTCTTCCACAATATCCCCCTCGCAGCATTGGTATTGGGCGCGATTTTCGCGGCTATCGGGCTGATTCTCACTATCGGCGGCATATGGCTCGCCGTGGTCGGCGGCTCGCTCTACTATGTCCTTGCCGGGCTCGGCCTGCTGGCCTCTGCCTGGTTCCTGTTGCGCGGCAACCGGCTGGGGACGTGGATCTATGCGGCGGTCTATGCGGCGACCGTGGTGTGGGCCCTGTGGGAAAGCGGTGCCAACCCCTGGGCGCTGATCCCGCGCCTGGTCGGCCCCACCGTGCTGCTCGCCCTGTTGCTGCTGTTCGCGCCGCTGCTCGACCGGCATCGCACATCATGGCGCAATGCCGGATTGGGCGCGGCGGGGGCCGTGGGCCTGCTCGCCGTCATCCTGATCGGCGCGGCGGCGCTGCAACCGGGCGGGCCGCGCAGCCCCTTCCCCGAAGAATTGCGCATGGCGGCGGGCAACGATGCCGTGGGCACCGACTGGCCCGCATGGGGCGGCACGCAGGCCGGGCAGCGCTATTCCACGCTGGACCAAATCACGCCCAAGAACGCTTCGAAGCTCACAGTCGCGTGGACCGCGCATACCGGCGATCTGCCCAGCGGGGCGGGTGTCGGCAAGTATGCGGCGGAAACCACTCCGATCAAGATCGGCGACCGGCTCTATCTTTGCACAGCGCGCAATATCCTGCTCGCGCTCGATGCCGCCAGCGGCAAGGAAATCTGGCGCTACGATCCCAAGGTTTCGGACCGGGCCATCCCCTATTCCGCCTCCTGCCGCGGCGTGACCGCCTATCGCCGGGGGGACATGAGTTCGGCCACCGGCACGCCGGGCGTGCAGCTGGCTTCGGCCCGGGCAGCCACACCGCAGGCAGCCACGCCGCCGCTGCGCAGTTTCGGCCCCACATCCCTGCAGCCCGCGCGCGCCTGCGATCTGCGGATCATCGAAGGCACGCTGGATGGGCGGCTGATCGCGGTCGACGCCGCCGACGGGCGCCCCTGCGCCGATTTCGGGCTCAACGGGCAGGTGGATATCAAGCAGGGTATGGGCACCGTCTATCCGGGCATGATTTCGATCACCGCCCCGCCGGTGATCGTGCGCGGCAATATCGTCACCGGGCATCAGGTGCTCGACGGGCAGACGCGCTATGCCCCCTCCGGTGTGATCCAGGCGTTCAATGCCGAAACCGGCGCGTTCGCCTGGGCGTGGGACATGGGGCGGCCGGGCAAGACCACCCCGCCCGAACCGGGCGAACAGTACACGCGCGGCACGCCCAACATGTGGACCACCGCCAGCGCCGACGAACAATTGGGGCTGGTCTATGTCCCCACCGGCAATGCGGCGGTCGATTATCTCAGCCGCCACCGCACGTCGCAGGAGAACGAATTCTCCTCCTCGCTGGTGGCGCTCGATGCGACCACGGGCCGCCCGGTATGGCGGTTCCAGACAGTGCGGATGGACGTGTGGGACTATGACCTTGGCAGCCAGCCGACGCTGGTCAACCTGCGCGACGGCACCCCGGCGGTGATCCTCCCCTCCAAGCAGGGGGAAATCTTCGTGCTCGACCGCCGCACCGGGCAGCCGCTCCACGGGGTGAAGGAAGCCAAGGCGCCGACAAGCGGGCTCGAACCCGATCTGCGCAGCCCGACCCAGCCGCATTCGCAGTTCAATTCGCTGCGTCAGCCCAACATGGCCGAAAGCGATATGTGGGGGATGAGCCCGATCGACCAGATGATCTGCCGCATCCAGTATCGCCGTTCGGTCTATCAGGGGTATTACACCCCGCCGCAGGCCGACCGGCCGTGGCTGCAATATCCCGGCTACAACGGCGGATCGGACTGGGGCTCGGTCGCCATCGATCCGGTGCACGGCGTGATCGTCGCCAATTACAACGACATGCCCAACCGCAACAAGCTGGTCCCGCGCAAGGAAGCCGACCGGCGCGGCTGGAAGCCGCGCGGGCCCGATGGCAACCAGGGCGGCAACAAGGCCGAAGGGATGGGTGATCCGCAGGCGGACACGCCCTATGCGGTGAATGTCAACGCGGGCTGGCGGCTCGGCCTCACCGGGCTGCTGTGCAAACAGCCCCCCTATGGCGGCATCCGCGCCATCGACATGCTGACGGGCAAGACGATCTGGGACCGCCCGTTCGGCTCCGCCCGCGCCAACGGCCCGTGGGGGATTGGCCTCGGCCTGCCGTTCAGCATCGGCACGCCCAACAACGGCGGCGCGGTGGTGACGGCGGGCGGGCTGATCTTCATCGCCGGCACGACCGACAACCTGATCCGCGCCATCGACATCCGCACCGGCGAAACGGTGTGGAGCGATGTCCTCCCCGGCGGCGGGCAGGCCAATGTCATGACTTACGAACAGGGCGGGCGGCAATTCGTGGTGGTGATGGCCGGCGGCCACCACTTCATGGAAACCCCGATCAGCGACGCGCTGGTGGCCTATGCGCTGCCGGTGAAGGGGTGAGAAGGTAGCCCGGCAGGGTACATTTCCGATTCACGGAAGACATGCGGCAAACGGCATCGCCCGAAGCGGTGTCCCGGAAAGTGACGACGAATTTGCTAATGAAATTCATTTCTTAGTCAAAAACGGCAAAGTTGTTGCAAGACAGTTACAGGCGGCAAGACAATTGCGTTCAAGTTTCGTGTCGAGATTGACAGGAACCGTCAATGTCCCGTTGCAATACAACCATTTCCGACTTCATCGAGGGGCAAAAATATGAAGACGACTGCCACCAAGAGGCTTCTTCTCGCTTCGTCCGCCACCATTCTCGCAGCACTGGGCAATATGCCCGCCTATGCACAAGATTCAACTGCACCGACTTCCTCGGACACCCAACCTGAGCCGGACCTGAACGAGATTGTCGTCACCGGCACGCGCATCATCCTGCCGAACTACACATCGCCCAGCCCGGTCGTGGCCGTGACCGCGGATACGATCCAGAAATCGGGCGAAACCAATATCACCCAGTACCTCACCCGTATTCCGGCTCTGATCGGGTCAGGCACGCGAGGCATGCTGTCGGGCGCCAGTGCCGACGCCTTTATCGGTTCGACCGGGCTCAACCTGCTTGATCTGCGCAATCTCGGCGTTGATCGCACGCTGGTTCTGATTAACGGCCGCCGCCACGTATCCGCGTTGCCGGGCACCGCTTCCGTCGATATCAACACGATCCCGACCGATCTGATCGATCGCGTCGATGTGGTGACCGGCGGGGAATCCGCAATTTACGGCGCGGATGGCGTGACCGGTGTCGTCAACTTCATCATGAAGCGCGATTTCGAAGGCCTTAAGGCCCGTGCCCGTTACGGGCTTTCCCAGAAAGGGGACGCGGACGAACTCAATCTTTCCCTCACCGCAGGCAAGAACTTTGCCGACGGCCGTGGCAACATCGCCGTGGCGTACGAATACAGCAAAGAAAACCGGCTGAAGGCGTGTGATCGCAAATACTTGTGCGGGAAGAACCGTGTCACGTTCAATCGCAATCCCAACGATCTGGACGACGATCCGAACCTACCCGACTACGTGCCTCTCCGCGATGTCCGCTTTTTTGACAGTGCCCGTGGCGGCGGGATCGATCTCGATTTCGATGGCATGCCCGATCTCAATGCCAACGGATCGGCTTTCGACCCTGGCACGTTTGTCCCGCCCTACTATCAACAGGGCGGTTCCGGCACACCGACCGCCGACTATGTCGGCGATCTGATTCCCGCGACCGAAAGGCATGTCGTCAATGCGCTGTTCTCATATGAATTCAGCCCTTCCGCACGCCTCTATGCCGAAGGCAAATATGCCAACATCCGGTCGCGCTCGCTCAGCCAGCCGACTTTCGATTTCTACAATTACCTGAGCGCAGACAACCCATTCATGCCTGATTCCGTCCGATCCCAGGTCATCCCCGGTGGTGCGGCGGGCGCATTCGAAATGGACTTGCCCGATGGCGTCCTGATGAATCGCGACAATTTCGATCTCGGGGTTCGCGGCGAACGGCTGAAGCGCGAAACCATCCGCACGGTCATTGGCGTTGATGGGGAGATCAACTCCCATATGCGCTATGACCTGTCCTACACGTATGGTCAGACCAAGGTGTGGAACCGCACGATCGGCAACCAATACAATGACCGCTTCTTCAATGCGATCGACGTGGTCAAGGATGGCGCCGGCAATCCGGTTTGCCGCATCACGCAGGAAGGGGCATCCTATCAACCCTATCCCACTTTCAACAGCAGCCGCTCTCCGACGGGAGCACTGACTTTCTCGCCCAACGAATGTGTGCCGCTCAATATTTTCGGCGAGGGATCGCCTTCGCAGCAGGCGATCAACTGGATTTCGGTCGATACGATCGATCGCGCGAAACTGACCCAGCACGTTATCAGCGGCACCATCAGCGGCGACATGGGGCAACTGTTCGAATTGCCCGCCGGGCCGGTGCGCTTCGCGGTCGGCGGGGAATATCGCAAGGAAAAGAGTAAGTCGAACCCCGACAAGCTGGTCCAGGAAGGGTTGACCTTCATGAACCAGCTGCTGCCGGAAAGTGGCAAGTACGATGTCTGGGAAGTCTATGGCGAACTGTACATCCCGCTGATCACGGACAAGCCGTGGGCCAAGGAATTGTCCGTCGGCGGTGCCTTGCGCTACTCCGACTATTCAACGATCGGATCGACAACCACCTGGAAAGTCAACGGCCTTTGGGCCGTCAATGACGCAATCAGTTTTCGCGGCACTTACTCGCAAGCCGTGCGCGCGCCGAACATCGGCGAACTATTCGGTGCGGCGTCGCAGGATTTCCAACCGCTCGAAGACCCTTGCGATGTTTCGCAGCTCAACAACGGTACGGCCAGCCGCGCCGCGAACTGCGCGGCGCTGCTCAGCAGCCTTGGCGTCGCCAATCCGGGTGGTTTCATCGATCCCAACAGCGCCACGGTCACCGGCACTTCAGGCGGCAATCCCGATGTTCGCGAAGAAAAGGCCAAGACCTGGACCGCCGGGATCGTGCTCCAACCCGCCCCGCGCCTGCGCATGGCGTTCGATTGGTATGACATTCGCCTGACGAATGCGATCACGACCGCCGATCCGCAGGAACTGGCCGAACTTTGCGTCGATCAACCGTCGCTCGACAACCAGTTCTGCAATGCCATCGTCCGGCAGCAAGGGACCGGACGCATTACCAGCTTTACACGCATGCCGCGCAACGTTGCGCGTTTCCGCAGTGCAGGCTTGGATGTTTCGATCGACTACATCATTCCGACCGAAACGATGGGCAACTTCAATTTCCGCTTCGTAGGCGGGTATCTCGACAAGCTCGAATTCATCGCCACGCCAGGGGCGGAAGTCGATAACGACCGTGGCGAAGTGCGCAAGCCGAAGTATCAGGCTTCGCTTGATGCGACCTGGAATAAGGGACCGTTCACCCTCAATTACGGGTTGACGTGGTTCGACAAGACTCAACGCTACGAGTTGGTCGACCGGGCGGGGGATCCCGATATCGCAGCACGCAAGTATCTGGACTATAAGGCCATGTGGAAGCATGACATTTATGCCAGCTACGATTTCGAAGACCGCTTCACCCTGTTTGGCGGGGTGCGCAATTTCACCAACGAAAAGCCTGCTTATGGCTCGATCGCTTATCCGATCGATGCGGTCGGCCGGTTCTTCTACCTGGGTGTGGAAGCGAAGTTCGACAAACTGTTCTGATCGGAATCACATGATTCCAACCGGGGTGGGAGGACAGCCTTCCATCCCGGTTTCTTTTGCCCGATCGATCCTGCTATCGCCTAGCCGCGATAACCGTCGACGCAGCCGATCATCCATTGCAGCGTGGCCTCGCCGATCGGGTTGAACACTTCCACCCGGAACTGCCCGTCGAGGTCGGCGAAAAAGGTGAAATGGCGGAAATGGCCCTGTTCGCCGTTGGGCAGATGGTAATCGAGATCGCGCGAAGTGCCCGAAGGCAGCTCGTAATCTTCCCACAGCGCGCGGAATTCCTGGCTTTTTTCCAGCAGCGTGGCCACCAGATCCTGCCACCGGGGATCGTGCATGGCGCGGGCAAAGCCGGTGCGGAACATCGCCACCTGGATACGGGCGGATTCGCGCCAGTTGGGCAGGACGCGGCGCACCGCATCGTCGAGGAACAGCGCGATCAACTGGTTGCCCTGCCCCGGAAAGCTTTCGAAATCGCCGAAGAACGCACGCGCGGCGCGGTTGCAGGCGATATAGTCCGCCCGTGCGGTGAGCAGGAACGCCGGGGCATAGTGCATCGCATCGATGATGGCCTGCACCGAGGCCATCACCCCGGCGGCATCGCCCGGAATGGCAAGGCCGGCAACCTGGCTGCCCGGGTCTTCCAGCGCCAGCCGCAGGAGCTGTTCGCGCTCCACCGGCGACAGCAGCAGGACATCGGCGATCCGGCCCAGCAGGCGGGGCGAAGCGGACACCGCCAGCCCCTGTTCCAGCTTGGTGTACCAGGAAACCGACACATCGAGCAGCATCGCCATTTCCTCCCGCCTGAGGCCGCTGGTCCGGCGACGGCGGGTTTCCGCCAGTCCATGCTCCGCGGGCGAGAGGCGCGCGCGGCGGGAGCGCAGGAACATCGCCAGTTCGCTGCGCCGCCATTTTTCCGCTGCGGCGGTGCGGTTTCCGGTCAGGCTGACACTCTCAGTCATAGGCTCGCTTCGCACTCTACACAGCCTTGGCCCGGCCGACTACACAGTGCCTGCAAGAGCGCCGCAACGGCGATGCGCCGCATAGGGGACAGGAACAGGCATGACAGGCAGCAGCACAGACAAGATCGTACGCATCGCCGGGGCATCGGGCGCGTTGAATGACAGCCTGATCGCGGTGCCGCAACTGCTGGCCGTGCCCGGTCTCCACTATCTCGCGTTCGATTATCTGGGCGAAGGGGCCATGGGGCTGATGCGGCGGCTGAAAGAGGCCGATCCGCGTTCCGGCTTCCTCGCCGATTTCGTCGACCTGCATATCGGCCCCTATCTCGCCGAACTGAAAAGCCGGGGGATCAAGGTCGTGTCCAACGCGGGGGGGATGAATCCCGAAGGGCTGGCCGAACTGATCCGCCAGCGCGGGCGCGAAGCCAATCTGGATATCAGGGTCGGCGTGGTCACGGGCGACGATATCGATGCCATGGTGCCCGGTCTGCGCGCGGCGGGCACGCGCGAGATGTTCAACGACATCCCCTTCCCCGAAGGCAAGATCGGCAGCATCAACGCCTATCTCGGCGCGTTCCCCATCGCCGCCGCGCTCGACGCCGGGGCGGATGTGGTGATTACCGGCCGCGTGGTCGACAGCGCGCTGATCCTGGGCCCGCTGATCCACGAATTCGGCTGGAAGGAAGACGATTACGATCTGCTGGCGGCAGGCTCCGCCGCGGGGCACCTGCTCGAATGCGGAACGCAGGCGACCGGCGGCACGTTCACCGACTGGCAGGACGTGCCCGACTGGGCCAATATCGGTTTCCCCGTGGGCGAATGCCGCGCGGACGGAAGCTGTGTCATCACCAAGCCGGAAGGCACCGGCGGGCTTGTCTCCGTGGGCACGGTGGCGGAACAGTTGCTTTACGAAGTTAGCGATCCGCAAGCCTATTTCCTGCCCGACGTGGTGTGCGATTTCAGCCAGGTAAAGCTGGAGCAGGTGGGCGAAAACCGCGTGCGGATGACCGGGGTCAAAGGCTATCCGCCGACCGACCAGTACAAGGTCTGCATCACATACGATTCCGGCTGGCGCTCCATCGCGCTGATCCCGATCGTGGGCATCGACGCCCCGGCCAAGGCGCGGCGCACGGCGGAGGAACTGCTGAAGCGCACGTCGGCCATGCTGCGGGATCGCAACTGGCCCGAATGGTCGCGCACGCATGTCGAAGTGATCGGCACCGAAGCGAGCTTCGCCGACAGCGCCCGCCCCCTGAACCCGCGCGAAGTGCTGCTGAAGATCATCGTCGACCATGACGATCCGGCCGCCGCCGCGCTGTTCAGCCGCGAACAGTCGACCGCGATCATGAACATGGCGGTGGGCACTTCCATCGCCCCGATCATCGCCGCGCCGCGCGCCATCCCGCTGACGGAGATGTTCCTGTTCCTGATGGACAAGCAGCAAGTGCCCGCGCAGGTCACGCTGGACGGGCGCGATATCGGCTTCGCCGACCGCTTCATCGCGGGATACGATCCGGCGATGGCCGCCCCGCTGCCCGCCCCCCCTTCCGCCGAGGCGCCCACGGACGCGGCGGTGGAGGTGCGCCTGATCGATCTTGCCTGGGCGCGCAGCGGCGACAAGGGCCGCCTGTTCAATGTCGGCGTGATCGCGCGCCGGCCGGAATACCTGCCCTATATCCGCGCCAGCCTCACCCCGCAGGCGGTGGCCGAATGGTATCGCCACCAGTTCGACAATCCGGCCGACCGGCGCGTGGATGCCTACGAAGCGCCCGGTTTCCACGCGCTCAATTTCGTGGTGCACGATGCGCAGGGCGGCGGGATCAACATGTCCCCCAGATTCGATCCGGCGGCCAAGTCCATGGGGCAGGTGCTGCTGGAAATGCCGGTGAAAGTGCCCGCGGCGATAGCTGCCGGTCTCAGGCGCTGACACCGGACCGCGAGTGTAAATGGGTGGTTGTATCGTTTGCCAGTACTCGCCCGCTCAGCCTGAGTCTGTCGAAGGCTGCGCGCCGAACGTGTGGCTAGGTGAGGCTGCCGTTGCGCGCGGCCTTCGACAGGCTCAGGCCGAACGGAAATTGGATACAGGCCGTATTTGCGAACGATACAATCGCTTATGAATTGAGAATTGTCATTGCGAGCGGCAAAGCCGCGAAGCAAGCCAGGGCCCGACGCGCAACGGCTGGATTGCTTCGCTCCGCCCGCAATGACGGATGCCCGGGGAAACCGGCGCAGAATGGAGAGCAACGATGCAGGACAACGACACGCCCTATCTGATGCGGGGCATCAAGCCGGTGGAAACCGCCAGCAGCACGCTGGTCAGTTCCTCCCCCTATCTCAACAATCCGCGCCTGCGCGAATGGATCGCCACCGCCTATCTGCGCCGCAGCGCGAAGGACCGGCCGACGTCCGCCGATGCCTACGAACTGCACCTGATCCTGCGCGACATCCTCGATCTCGACCGGATCGAGGCGCTGTTCACCGCGCAGCGGAAGAAATCGCCGGAGCTGGACCGGTGGTTTTCGGAAGGCTTTTCCTCCACGTTCACGGTCGATGAGCTGCTGGCCTGTCCCGAAGGGTCGCTGGGCCATATCTTCGGCCGCTATCTGGCGGACAACGCCTTCCAGATCGATATCGTGCCCCGGTTCGAACCGAAAACGCAGTTCGAATACTATGCGCTGCGCAGCGGGCAGACGCACGATCTCGAACACATCGTCACCGGTGGGAATTTCGACATTCTGGGCGAACTGGTGCCCTATTATGCGCGGCTGACCAACGTGCCGCGCTTCCTCGATGCGGAACTGGCCGGGCTGGTCAACGCCAATCAGTTGCTCGGCGCGCACCGCCTCGTCACCCGCACGGGCCTGCACTATCCGCAATCGTTCCTCTGCGCGATGGAAGCGGCGCAGGCCGGGATGCAGGTCGGCCTGCAATCGGGCCCGATCTTCATGGCGAAATACGAAGACGTGTTCCATCTGCCCGTGCCTGAAGCGCGCGCGGCGCTGGGCATCAAGGGTGCGGTGAACGTCGATACCGCCGCCGCCTCGCTCCAGTGGGACGAATACGCCTGAGTCGATTTCCGCGCCGGTCGCGCGCTTCTTCTCTCCGGCGCCACCTGTTTCCCGCGCAGGCAGTGCCAAAACGCAACGCCGCCCGCGCAGATGCAATCGCGCATTGCCTGCGCGGGCGAGTTCGTCTAGCCGGGCCCCCTCGCAAGGCAAACGGAGGCACAATATGGCGATGCGGCAGATTGCTGTGCTTCCCTATCGTGCGGATTCCGCGGCTGTAGACGCGCCAATTCGCGTTCTGCTCATCACATCGCGCGGCCGAGGCCGCTGGGTGATTCCCAAAGGTGGGCAGATCGCCGGGCTTTCGCCGCACGCCAGCGCCGCCCGCGAAGCCGAAGAGGAAGCCGGGGTTCTGGGCGCCGCCTGCCCCACGCCGATCGGCACCTACCGTTTCCGCAAACGCCGCAAATCCGGCGCTTCGGTGCTGACCGACGTACAGGTGTTCCCGTTTGCCGTGACCGAGGAACTCGAAAGCTGGGAAGAGCAGCACGAGCGCGAAAGGCGCTGGTTCACGCTCGCCGAAGCGGCCGAAGCGGTTGAAGAAGACGATCTGCGCGCTCTCATCCGCAGCTTTGGCCCGCGCGAATTCCGCCGCGCGGCGCTGGGCATCAAAATGATCGAGACAGTGGCGGAAAAGACAGGGGTTAATGCCATGTTTGCTTGGTTCCAGCGGCTTATCCCGCAACAGGGGAACTTCTTCGAACTGTTCGAGCAGCAGTCCGTCACGCTTGTCGCCGGCGCCGATGCGCTGGCCCGCCTGTTGCAGGGCGGCCCCGGCAAGGCCGATCACGTCCGCGAAATCGAAGAACGCGAACACGATGCCGACAATATCACCCGCGAAGTGCTGCAGGCGGTACGCCGCACCTTCCTCACCCCGTTCGATCGGGGCGCGATCACCAGCCTGATCGCCACGATGGACGATGCGATCGATGAAATGCACATGACCGCGGGCGCCGCCGATCTCTACGACATCACCGAATTCGAACCGGAAATGCGCGATATGGCAGCGATCATCGTCGATGCCGCGCGGCTGACTGCCGAAGCCATGCCGCTGCTGCGCAAGATCGCCGACAACGGCGTGCGCCTGCACGAACTGACCGAACGGCTAGTGCGCATGGAAGGCCATGCCGACGCCATCCACGCCGCCGGGCTCAAACGCATTTTCCGCGAAGTGGGCAGCCGCGATCCGCTGCAATTCATGGCGCGGCAGGAAATGTTCAAGCGCCTCGAACGCGTCGTCGACCGTTTCGAAGACCTGGCCAACGAGATCGACGGTCTCGTGATCGATCACTCCTGAAAAGCCCAGTACCGCTCGCATGGATCACAGCCTCGCCCTCCCCTTGCTGATCGGGCTGATCGCGCTCGCGCTCGCATTCGATTTCCTCAACGGGCTGCACGATGCGGCCAATGCGATCGCCACCGTGGTCGCCACCAAGCTGCTTTCGCCGGTCATGGCCGTGCTGTTCGCCGCGTTCGGCAATTTCGCCGCTTACTGGCTGGTCGGGCTGCATGTCGCCGAAACCGTGGGCAAGGGGATCGTCGACAAGGACGTTATCACCCCGGCGGTGGTGTTCGGCGCGCTGGTCGGGGCGATGTTCTGGAACGTGCTGACCTGGATCAAGGGTATCCCTTCCTCCTCCAGCCACGCGCTGATCGGCGGATTGCTCGGGGCCGGGATCGTCCATGCCGGGCCGGGCGCGGTCGAAGCGGCGGGCACGATCAAGACCATCGCGGCGATTTTCGTTTCGCCAATCCTCGGCTTCGCGCTTGCCATGCTGCTGATGCTGATCACGTCCTGGCTGTTCAAAGGCATCCAGCCGCGGCAGGCAAACGGCACGTTCAAAGTGCTGCACCTGTTCTCCTCCGCCGCCTATTCGATCAGCCACGGGGCCAACGATGCCCAGAAGACGATGGGGATCATTACTGTCCTGCTCTATTCCACCGGGCATCTCGGCGGGGAATTCCACGTGCCGGAATGGGTGGTGCTGTCGTGCTATCTCGCCATTGCGCTGGGCACCATGTCGGGCGGGTGGAAAATCATCAAGACGATGGGCAGCAAGCTGACCAAGCTCAACCACCATTCGGGCTTCTGCGCCTCCACCGCCGGATCGTTCGTGGTGTTCGGCGCCAGCGCGCTGGGCATCCCGATTTCCACCACGCACGCCATCACCGGCAGCGTGGTCGGCACCGGCGCCGCCCGCCGGGCCAGCGCGGTGCGGTGGAGCGTGGCCAGCCGCGTGATCGTGGCCTGGTTCATCACCATTCCCGCCAGCGCCGCCGTGGGCGCGCTGTTCTACCTCGCCACCCGCCTGTTCTGAGGCCCATCCCCCACAGGCCGCCGCGATATTGTGCGTTGCGGCAAAGAAGGATTGACATGGCCCCCGTTTGTGACTATGGCCCTGCCCGTGGAAGCGGGATACATCCGCTTTCCGTGATCGCGCCGGTGCCCGAAAGGGCTTAAAACGGGAACACGGTGAGGAACGGGTTTCGCCCGATCCCAATCCGGGGCTGTCCCTGCAACTGTAAGCGGCGAGCGCGATGCATAGGCTTCCTTCCGGGGAAGCAGCCACTGGGCCATCCGCCAACCATGCGGGGCCTGGGAAGGCCATGCATCAAGCTATGACCCGCGAGCCAGGAGACCTGCCGGCGCATGGTCGCTCTTGCCGCGATCCAGGGGATGGTCATGGCACGGTTACTCTCCGTCTGAGCGACGAACCGAAGCGGCTGGGGCCGCGCGGTCATGCGCATGCGGGCGAAACAGCGCCCGTCCGTGGGCGCTGACCGGCCGTTCGTTGCCCGTGCTGCCCTCCCCTGGGCCGCCGGACCGCGCACGGTGCGCCCTGCCGCCAGTTGCTCTGGCGCGGGGATAACGCATGAAGACCACCTGTTTCGTACCCTTGATCGCACTGGCCGCGGCGGCCCCGGCCTATGCCGAAAGCGCGGACGATCTCTCTTTCGAAAGCCGCGCCGACATCATCGTCACCGCTTCGCGCGCGGTCAGCGAACCGCGCGAGATCGGCAGCGCGATTTCCGTCATCACGCGCGAAACGCTCGACCGCAACCAGATCACGTTCGTCAAGGATGCGCTGATCGATACGCCGGGCGTGCTGGTCAGCACCGACCGGCCCGGCAATTACGCCTCTGTCAACATTCGCGGATCGAACAACGACGAAGTGCTGTGGCTGGTCGATGGCATTCCGCTGGGCGATCCCAGCGCGGCCAGCACCGAATTCCGCGCCGATCACCTGATCGCCGCCGATATCGCGCAGATCGAGGTGCTGCGCGGCAATCAGAGTTCGCTTTACGGCTCCGACGCGATCGGCGGGGTCATCAACATCATCACCCAGCGCGCCATCGAAGAAGGGATCGCGGTCAACGCCGAAGCGGAAGCCGGATCGCACGGCACGCTGAACGGCGGCGCATCGCTGCTGGGCAAAAGCGGCCCGGTCGATTTCCGGCTCACCGCCACCGGCTATCGCCACGATGGCCCCTCGCTCACCGATCCACGCACCGCCACCAGGCCCGCGAGCGAGAAGGACGCATACCGGCGCTACGGCTTTTCCGGCCGCATGGGCGTGGAAGCATCCCCCAATCTGCGCTTCCAGATGAACGGGTTCTGGGCGGACACGTTCTCCGATCTCGACAACACCGGCTCGGATTCGCTCAACACTGTCAGGAAGCGCGAATATGCCGTTTCCGGGCAGGGCCTCTACGCCAGTTCGGACGACAGGCTGACCGTCAGGCTGACCGGCAGCCGCTACGTCGCGCGGCGGCTCTATTTCGGCAGCGCCTACCGGCCCGAAGGCGATCTCTATCGCGGAACCAAGGACACGCTCGCACTTGATGCCAGATACGACACCGGCGGGCTTATCAGCCTCGCCGCGGGCGGCGCGCTGGAACGGGAAAAGAGCGATCAGGCCACGTTCCATTCGGGCGATTTCAACGCCCGGATCAGCACCCGTTCGGCCTATGGCGAACTGGCGCTGCGCCCGGCGGCAGGGCTGACGCTGACCGGCGCGGCGCGGATCGACGACAACAGCCGCTTCGGCACGTTCGACACCTATCGCGGCACCGTGGCCTATGCCGCCGGTCCGGTGAAATTCCGCGCCAGCTACGGCACCGGGGCGAAAGCGCCGGGTCTCTATCAATTGTTCGACCCGACATACGGCAATCCCCATCTCAAGGCGGAAAAGAGCCGGGGCGGCGATATCGGCGCCGATATCGCGCTAAGCGACACGTTCAGCGCGTCGGCCAGCTATTTCTTCCTCAGGAAGACCAACGAAATCGAGTGGAACGCCAGCATCGGCCGATCCGGCGGCTATCGCCAGTGGGGCCGCACCCGCGCGCACGGGGTGGAACTGGGCCTGACCGCGCGCCCTCTGGCCTGGCTGACGGTCAGCCAGAGCTTCACCTACACCGATCACGAAGCCTACAGCGATGCGGCGGCGCGATACCGGGACAGCGGCCGCCCCGAATATGCGGGCACCACGGCCATCACCGTCCTCCCCGCCGCAGGGGCGGAATTCACCGCCCGCGTCCGCTATCGCGATGGCGACGCTTCGACCCGGCTCGCCACCCGGGCCTATGCCGTGGTCGATCTGCTCGGCTCCTACCGGATCAACGGGAATGTCGAGCTGTTCGGCCGGGTGACCAACCTTTTCGACAAGTGGTACCAGATGTACGCGCACACCAACACGCTCGGCCGCAGCGCCTATGGCGGTGTCCGCGTCAGCTTCTGACGCCCTTTCGCAGGGCGGCGGACAGCGGCGCCGCCCTGCTTTTCCATTTCCGAGGAAAAGCCCGTGCCCCCGATCACCCGACACCAACACCGTCCCACAAACGGCAGGCCGAGGCCGAAATCCAACCATCATCAAGGAGACACCGCATGAGCAAGGTTCCGGCCACTGTCATCACCGGCTTCCTCGGCGCGGGCAAGACCACGCTGATCCGCCATCTGCTGCAGAATGCGCAGGGGCGCAGGCTCGCCCTTATCATCAACGAATTCGGCGATGTCGGCATCGATGGCGAACTGGTGAAAGGGTGCAACGACGCCAGTTGCCCCGAAGAGGATATCGTCGAACTGGCCAACGGCTGCATCTGCTGCACCGTGGCGGACGATTTCCTGCCGACGATGCAGAAGCTGCTCGACCGGCCCAATCCGCCCGAGCACATCCTTATCGAAACCTCCGGCCTCGCTCTGCCCAAGCCGCTGGTGAAAGCGTTCCAGTGGCCCGATATCCGCACGCGGGCGACAGTCGATGGCGTGATCGCATTGATCGATGCCGATGCCGTGGCCGCCGGGCGCTTCGCCACGGACGAAGCCGCGCTGGCCGCCGCGCGCGCCGCCGATCCCACGCTCGACCATGACAGCCCGCTGGAGGAACTGTTCGAGGATCAACTCGCCTGTGCCGATCTCGTCGTGCTCAACAAGACCGATCTGGTCGACGCGGCAGTGCTGCCCGGCATCGAGGCCGAACTGGCGCGCGATGTGCGCGACGGGGTCAAGCTGATCCATGCCGCCCATGGCGCGGTCGATCCCGCCGTGCTGCTCGGCCTCGTTGCCGGGGCGGAAGACGATCTCGCCGCGCGCCCTTCGCATCATGACAGCGAGGACGACCACGATCATGACGATTTCACCAGCTTCGTCGTGGCGGGCGGCGAAATCGCCGATCTGGACGGCCTTCTCACCCGGCTGGGGGACCTGATCCGCACGCACGATATCCTGCGCATCAAGGGCATGGTCGCGCTCGAGGGCAAGCCGCTGCGGCTGGTCATCCAGACGGTCGGCCCGCGTATCCAGCACCATTTCGACCGGGCATGGCAGGTGGAGGAGCCCCGCCGCACCGCGCTGGTGGTGATCGGCGAAACCGGGCTCGACCGCGCCGCCATCGAAGCCGGGCTGGCCGGGGTGATCGGTTGACATGCACCTGCTTTCGGCCACGCCCGGCAGCATCGCCAACGGCGATGAAGCGATCGATCTCGGCCAGTCGCCTGGCGATATCGTGCTGCTGACCGTGGCCGACAGCGAACTGGCCTGCTTCGCCCGCGCGGCGGGGCGCTTGCACGATGCCTGCGGGCCGGATGCGCCCAGCGTCCGCCTCGCCAATCTGCTGCAATTGCGCCATCCCTATTCGGTCGATCTCTATGTCGAAAAGGTCATCGCCAAGGCACGTTTCGTCTGCGTCGTCCTGCTCGGCGGCAAAAGCTACTGGCCTTACGGGATCGATGAAATCGCCGCCGCGGCGAGGGAGAAGGGCATCGCTTTCGCCGCGCTGTCCGACGGGCGTGACGAAGACCCGGCGCTGGCCCGCGCCTCCACGCTGCCGGGCGAAACCTGCGAGCGCCTGCGCGCCTATCTGCGGCAGGGCGGCCCGGCCAATGCCTATGCCTTCCTGCAAAGCGCCGCGCGCCTGATCGGGTGTGATTGCGGCGAACCCGATGCCCCGGTGCCGATTGCCGAAGCCGGGCTCTATCTGCCGGGGCGCGACCGGCCGGGCCTGGCCGATCTGCGCGCGTCATGGGTGGAAGGGCGGCCCGTCGCCCTGATCGTGTTCTACCGCGCGCTGCTGATCGCCGGCACGCTGGAAGCGGTGGACGCGATGATCGCCGCCTTGCAGGCGCGCGGGCTGAATGTCGCCGCCGTCCACGTGCGCGCCCTGCGCGAACCTTTCGCGAAGGACTGGCTCGCGGGTACGCTGCCCGAAGTGGCGCCCGATGTGATCCTGAACGCCACCTCCTTCGCCGCCGCTTCCGTTGCGGGGGATAATCGCGTTCCGTCCGTGCTCGAACTGGCCGATTGCCCCGTGCTGCAAACGATCTTCGCCGGGATCGAGGAAAGCGCATGGCAGGATAGCCCACGCGGCCTTGGCCCGCGCGATCTGGCCATGAATGTGGCGCTGCCCGAAGTGGACGGGCGGCTGCACACCCGCGCGGTGGCGTTCAAGGCGGCGGAGCGGATCGATCCCGTCACCGAATGCGGAATCGTTGTCCCCCGGATCGTGCCCGACCGGCTGGCTTTCGTTGCAGATCTGGCCGCGAACTGGGCCCGCTTGCGGCGCACGCCGCCGGGGGAACGGCGCGTGGCGCTGATCCTCGCCAATTACCCCAACCGCGATGGGCGGATCGGCAATGGCGTGGGGCTCGACACCCCGGCCAGCGCCGCCGCGATCCTCGCCGCGTTGCGGGCGGAAGGCTATGATTGCGGCCATGCGCCGCAAGACGGTGCGGCGCTGATGCGGATCATGACCGGCGGGGTGACGAACGATCTCACCTCCCCCGATCGGGACGGCGAAATCGCATTGCCGCTGGCGGACTATCGCGCCGCCTTTGCCGCCCTGCCCGCCGCCGTGCAGAAGGCAGTAAGCGAACGCTGGGGCACACCTGAGAATGACCCGTTCGTGCGCGATGGCGCGTTCCGCCTCGCCGTGCATCGCTTTGGGCAGGTGGCGGTCGCGGTGCAGCCCGCGCGCGGTTACAACATCGATCCCAAGGAAAGCTATCACGATCCGGCCCTGCCCCCGCCGCATGCCTACCTTGCGTTCCACATATGGCTGAACCGCGTGTTCGGTGCTCATGCGGCGGTGCACGTGGGCAAGCACGGCAATCTCGAATGGTTGCCGGGCAAGGCGGTGTCGCTGTCCGAAACCTGCTTTCCCGAGGTGTGCTCCGGGCCGGTGCCGCAGCTTTACCCGTTCATCGTCAACGATCCGGGCGAAGGCACGCAGGCCAAGCGGCGGATCGGCGCGTGCATCGTCGACCATCTGACTCCGCCGCTGACCCGCGCGGAAAGCTATGGTCCGCTCAAGCAATTGGAAGCGCTGGTCGACGAATACTACCTCGCCGCCGGGATGGACCCGCGCCGGTTGGAACGGCTCAGGCGCGACATTCTCGATCTCGCCCACAGCCAGGGACTGGCGCAGGACGCCGGGGCCAGCGGCGATGGCGAAGATGCACTGGCCGCGATCGACAACTACCTATGCGAATTGAAGGAAATGCAGATTCGCGACGGGCTGCATGTCTTCACCCGATCGCCGGAAGGGCGGTTGCGGCGCGATCTGCTGATCGCTCTGGCCCGCACTCCGCGCGGCTATGAGCGGCCCGGGCAGGCCTCGCTGCTGCGCGCCATGACGGACGATCTCGGCCTCGGTTTCGATCCGCTCGACTGCCGGATGGGCGATGCGTGGAAGGGGCCGCGTCCCGACATCCTCGCCGATCTGGCGAGTGGCCCATGGCGCAACGTGGGCGACACGGTCGAACGGCTGGAGGAACTGGCGGCCCGGCTGGTGGATACTCTCCCTCATCGTCACCCTGAACTTGTTTCAGGGTCCATCGCGCCACAAGCAGCAGCGCCTGAGGAAACATGGATCCTGAAACAAGTTCAGGATGACGGTTTGGGTGCCAAAACCGCCGCCGTTCTCACCGATATCGCCCACGACCTTGCCCCCCGCGTGGATGCCTGCGGCGATGCCGAAAGCGCGGCGCTGCTTGCCGGGCTCGCCGGGCGCTTCGTCATGCCGGGGCCATCGGGCGCGCCCACGCGCGGGCGGCCCGACGTGCTGCCCACCGGGCGCAATTTCTATTCGGTGGACACCCGCGCCGTGCCCACCGCCGTGGCGTGGGAACTGGGGCTGCGTTCGGCGCAGATGCTGGTGCAGGATTATCTCCAGCGCGAAGGGGATTATCCGCGCGCCATGGCCGTATCCGCGTGGGGCACCGCCAATATGCGCACCGGGGGCGACGATATCGCGCAGGCTCTCGCCCTGATGGGCGTGCGCCCGCGGTGGGACTGGACCTCGGGCCGGGTGATCGGCTTTGCCATCATGACTCTGGCCGAACTGGGCCGCCCGCGCGTGGATGTGACTTTCCGCGTCTCCGGCTTTTTCCGCGATGCCTTTCCCGAACAGATGGACCTGATCGACAGCGCCGCCCGCGCGGTGATGGCGCTGGACGAGCCGGAGGAAGACAACCCCGCCGCCGCCCGCCACCGCGCGGAAAGCGCCGCGCTGATTGCCGGGGGCGCTGACCCGGCCCAAGCCGCCCGGCGCGCGGGCACCCGCGTCTTCGGATCGAAACCGGGGGCCTATGGCGCAGGCTTGCAGGCGATGATCGACGAGAAGCTGTGGCACAGCCGCGCCGATCTGGTCGGGGTCTATCTCGACTGGGGCAGCTATGCCTATGGCGGCGGGGTGGAAGGCGATGTGGAGCGTGAACTGTTCGCCAGCCGCCTCGCCAGTGCCGACGCGCTGATCCAGAATCAGGACAACCGCGAGCACGACCTGCTCGACAGCGACGATTACTATCAGTTCGAAGGCGGCATTGCGGCGGCGGTGGAGCATCTTTCGGGCAAAGTCCCGCTGTCCTATCACAACGATCACAGCCGCCCCGAACGGCCCGTGGTGCGTCTGCTGGAAGACGAGATCGGCCGCGTCGTCCGCGCGCGGGTGACCAATCCCAAATGGATCGCGGGCGTGATGCGCCACGGTTACAAGGGCGCATTCGAAATCGCCGCGAGCATCGACTACCTGTTCGCGTTCGCCGCCACCACGCACGCGGTGCGCGATCATCATTTCGATGCCGTCCACGCCGCCTTTTTCGAGGATGAGGCCGTGCGCGCGTTCATGGCCGAAGCGAACCCCGCCGCCCTGCGCGAAAGCGCCGCCCGCATGGCCGAAGCGATCGCGCGCGGCCTGTGGAAACCCCGTTCCAACAGCGCCGCGCTGTTGCTGGCGGATTTGACCGAGGAGACCCCCGATGACCGAACGCAGCGATGAACGCCACGCGGAGAAGATGAAGAAGAAACAGGCCGCGCATGACAAGATCATGGCCGGCAAGACGGTCGAAAAAGGCCTGCTGATCGTCCACACCGGCAAAGGCAAGGGCAAGACCACCGCCGCGCTGGGCATGGTTCTGCGGATGATCGGGCATGGCCGGAAAGTCGGCGTGGTCCAGTTCGTCAAAGGCGCGATGACCACGGGCGAAAAGGCCGTGTTCGATGCGTTCCCGGACAATGTCGAATTCAAGCCGATGGGCGAAGGCTTCACCTGGGACACGCAGGATCGCGCCCGCGATATCGCCGTGGCGCGCGCGGCATGGGAAGAGGTCAAGCGGATGATCGCCGATCCGGCTTATGACATGGTTCTGGCGGACGAGTTGAACATCGTCCTGCGTTACGACTATCTGCCGCTGGACGAAGTGCTAGAGGTGCTGACCGCCCGCGCGCCGATGAAGCATGTCGTCGTCACCGGGCGCAACGCCGCCGATGCGCTGATGGAAGCGGCCGATCTCGTCACCGACATGACGATGGTCAAGCATCCCTTCCGCAGTGGGGTGAAAGCGCAGGCGGGAATCGAGTTCTGACCGCCCCCGCGCTCACCCCGTCAATGGGCGGCGACCTGCCGCACCAGACTGCGCGCGGCCGCGACATAGGCCGGGCCGCCGCACACCGTCCATGCCTGCGGCAGGCGGATGCGCGGAATATCGCGCAGCGCCGGATGGTGGAGCATTGCCGTGCCCTGGTCGGCCACGGTGTCGCTCTGCGATTCGACGATGATGAAATCGGGCCGGGCGGCGACCATTTCCTCCAGCGAAAGCGTGGACAGCGCCGGCTTGCCCAGCTTGCCCGCGAGATTGACCAGCCCGGCGCGCTGCATCAGATCGTCCACCAGCGTGCCCGTGCCGGTAAGGTATCCGCGCCGCTGGTAATAGGCGGCCACGCGCCCCCGCCCCGGCTTGGGCAGAGCGGCCAGTTGCCGTTCCATATCGGCGATCAGCCGTTCCCCGCGTTCCGGGTGCCCCACCGCCCCGGCCACCTTGCGCGTTTCGCGCACGATGGCGGCGAAGCTTTCCGCGCGCTTGACATCGAGCGCGCGATAGCCGCGCCCCTGCAACGCCGCCATCACCGCGCTGCGCCGGGCGGGCATGCCCACCAGCAGATCGGGCTGGATCGCCAGCACTTCTTCCGCCGACTGGCCGAGAATGGGATAGGTTTTTGCCTGCGCCGCCGCGGCCGAAGTGACCGGATCGGCCGCATAGTGCGTCAGCCCGGCAATCTGGTGCCGATCAGCCAGCGCGATCAGGAACTGGTCCGCGCAGAGGTTGAGCGAGACGATCCGCTGCGGCGGGCGCGCCGCCTCCCCCTGCCGGGCGATGGGCGGGGCGGAATGCGCCCCCGTGCCCGCGGCCAATGCGAGGCCAAGCGCGGCGGCAAGGGCAGCAACAGAGGCGGCCTTCCGGCGGCCCGATACGATTCCGATCTGCGGCGTCATGCCGCCTCCCATATCAACACGACCCCGGGACACAAGCGTGACGGGGCAACCTATCCCATGCGAGGTTTTCGTGCTTCCTTTCTCCCTGCCTGATACGCGCCACCGGCTGCTGATGCCGGTGCTGGGCGTGCTGCTGGCCTGCGCCGCCGGTGCATCGCTCGCGCTCGGCCCCGTCGCTCTTTCGCCCACGCGGATCGTCGCCGCGCTGGCCGGACAAGGCGATCCGATCGCCAGCGTGATCATGCTCGATCTGCGCCTGCCCCGGTTGCTTGTCGGGCTGCTGGTCGGCGGCATGCTCGGCCTCGGCGGGGCGGTGCTGCAAGGTTATCTGCGCAATCCGCTGGCCGAACCGTCCGCGCTCGGCGCTTCCAACGGCGCGGCGCTGGGCGCGGTGATCGCGATCTATTTCGGGCTTATGGAATGGCATGCCGTCGCGCTCCCCCTCATGGCAATTGCCGGGGGGATGCTGGCGCTGGCGCTGCTGTTCGCGCTGGCGGGCCGCGCGGGAACGCCGCTCACGCTGATCCTTGCCGGGATCGCGGTGTCCACGCTGGCCAGCGCGGGCATCAGCCTCGCGCTCAATCTCTCGCCCAATCCGTTCGCCGCGATGGAGATCATGACATGGCTGCTCGGTTCGCTGGAGAACCGCACGCTGGAGCACGTGTGGATTGCCCTGCCTTGCGTCGTTGCCGGGGCCCTGCTCCTGCTCGGCAGCGGCCGGGTGCTCGACGCGCTGAGCCTGGGGGAAGACGCCGCGCGGGCGCTGGGCATGGATCTGGCGCGGGCACGGCTGCCGATTCTCCTCGGCCTTGCCATCGGGGTGGGCGGCGCGGTCGCCGTATCGGGGTCTATCGGCTTCGTCGGCCTGATCGTGCCGCATCTGATCCGCCCGTTTACGGACCGCAGCCCTTCCGCCCTGCTGGCGCCCTCGTTCGCCGCCGGGGCCCTGCTGCTCACGCTGGCCGACACCGCCGTGCGCCTGATCCCGACGCAGGCCGAACTGAAGCTGGGCGTGGTGACGGCATTCCTCGGCGTGCCGGTGTTCCTTGTCCACCTGTTGAAGGAGCGGCACCAATGGTGATGATCGCATGCGAAGGGATCGACGTGCCGCTGGGCGGACGCACGGTGGTGCACGGGATAACCGCGCGGCTCGAACCAGGGAGCCTGGTCGGCGTGATCGGCCCCAACGGCGCGGGCAAATCCACGCTGGTGCGGGCCATGCTCGGCCTCGCGCCCTTGTCGGCGGGCACGGTGCGCATCAGCGATATGCCGCTCCGCCAGTGGGACCGCAAGGCGCTGGCCCGCGCGCTGGCCTATCTGCCGCAGGGCCAGACGCTGCATTGGCCGCTTTCGGTCGGGCGGCTGGTGGCGCTGGGGCGCTTGCCGCATCTCGGCCCGCTGTCGCCCATCGCGGCGGCCGACCGGACCGCGATCGAACAGGCGCTGCACCGCGCCGATGTGCTGCATCTCGCCGGGCGCAACGTGCTCGAACTTTCCGGCGGCGAACGCGCCCGCGTGTTGCTCGCCCGGGCGCTGGCCGTGGGCGCGCAGGGGCTGGCGGTGGACGAACCGCTCGCCTCGCTCGATCCCGGGCACCAGATCGACGTGATGGAACTGCTCGCCCGCGAAGCGCGCACCGGCACGCTGGTGGTCGCGGTGCTGCATGATCTGACGATGGCGGCGCGGTATTGCGATCGGCTGCTGCTGATGCATCGTGGGCGCCTGGTCGCCGATGGCCCACCCGCCACAGTTCTTACCGCCGACAATCTCGCCCGAATCTACGGCATCGGGGCGTTCATCGCGGCAGACGCGGATACGCCGATGATTGTCCCGCTCGGCCGCGTGCCGGCCTCTTCACATAAGGATATGGCATGACCAAAGCCCGGTTCGATCGGGACGGCTACAGCGTTGCCGCGCTGTTCCCGCCCGCACTCATCCAGGCGGCGCGGCAGGATCTGTCCGATCATCTCGACCGGGTGGCCAAGGCGCTGTACCTGCCTTTCGCCGCCAGCCTGCCCGACGAGCCGCTCGGCACCCGGCTCGACCGCGTGTTCCGCGCCAACCGCAGTCTCGCCAATCTGCTCTGCATGGCCTTGCAGACCGATGCCCATTCCGGCCCGCGCCTGCAGGCGCTCGCCCATCGGCCTGAACTGCTGCGCATGGCGGAAGAACTCGCCGGATGCCCGCTGGAAAGCCAGCCGGTGATGCGCATCCGGGCCAATGTCGCCGCGCTGCCCGATTATCTCTATCCCTGGCGGTCGGATGTCGCGTTCGATGACGGTTCGGAATGCGCGCGGTTCCGCATCGCCGCCTGGATTGCGCTGACCGATACCGGGGCGGACCGTTGCGGCCTCGAAATCGCACCTTGCCGGCTCACCGCGCCCAAACCGCACAGCAAGAATCGCGTGCTGTTCATTCCTGACGCGGACGTGGCCGACCTCCCCCGTGCGCGCCCCGATTGCCCGCCCGGTTCGGTGCTGTTTCTCGACCGTTTCACCCCGCATCGCAGCCTGCCCGTGGCGGGCGAAGCGCGCTTTGCCCTGTCGGTCTGGTTCAAGGCGGCGCGGGCGCCGGGCAGGAGCTAACCGGCCGGAGGCGGTCAGTCCGGCGCCAGCCCATCCATGATGATATCCACCAGATCTTCCGGCACGCCTTCGGCCATCTCGCGGTAGCTGAAAATCGTGCGGTAGATGATCGAGCCCACCATCAGGTCATACAGCGCATCGGGTTCGACTTCGGCCCGCATCACCCCGGCCGCCTGCGCTTCACGCACCAGCCGCACCACGGCGGCGCGGGTCTCCTTCTCCGCCGCGATCGCCACCGCGGAAGGGGACCGCTGAGTGGACGGCAGCGCGGCGAGCGCACCCAGCACCGCCGCGCGCATTTCCGGCTTGCGGTAATAGTCCGCCACATACGCGAGAATTTTGCGGATCGCGCCGCGCAGATCGCTGTCCGCCAGATCGGTCGGGAAATCCCACTCGCTGTGATAGGCGATGGCGTTGAACAGATCGGCTTTGGTCGCCCAGCGGCGATAGATGCTCGGCCGCGAGACACCCGCCTCCCGCGCGAGCGCATCAAAACGCAAGCCTTCAACCCCGTCTTCGGCCAACATTTTTCTAACTGCGGCCATTATGGCACGGTCGTTCTCTTCCGAACGCGGTCGCCCTCTCCCTTTTTTATCATCATTTTTCATAAGGTTATATTCTTTTCTAACGACCCATGGCAGGCTCTCGCCCAACGCTGTTCCGGACCTTCTTGCGTGCTCTGAAACATTGCATTCCATTTTGTAATGTATTTAGATAGGAGGCAATGCATAAATCGACGGTCCGACTTCGACAGGGGAATCGGACCGAAGAATGGACCGGAAAACACGGTCGAATCTAGGGAAGCGGTGCATATGGAAGGGATTCACTTCGACGGACGCGTTGCCATCGTCACCGGCGCGGGGCGCGGCCTGGGGCGGCAGTATGCGCTGATGCTCGCCGCACGGGGCGCCAAAGTCGTGGTCAACGATTTCGCCTGCGGCCCCGATGGCTCCCCCGCCGCGGAAAATCCGGCTGACGATGTCGTGCGCGAAATCGAACAGGCCGGCGGCGTGGCCGTGGCCGCCAAGCACAGCGTGACCGACGGAGCGCAGGCGATCGTCGACACGGCGATTTCGCAGTTCGGCCAGCTCGATATCCTCATCAACAATGCCGGGATTTCCGGCGGCGGATGGTTCGCGGAAATCCCCCCGGCCGACTGGCAGCGGATGATCGACACCCATCTGGACGGCACCGTGCGCATGTCACGCGCGGCATGGCCCCATCTGGCGAAAACCGGGGCCGGGCGGATCGTCAATTCGTCCTCCAACGCCTCGTTCGGCGCACCTTTCACCACCCATTATTCCACCGCCAAATCGGCAATGATCGGGCTCACCCGCTCGCAGGCGGCCGAAGGCGCGATGGCGGGCATCACTGTCAATGCTGTCATGCCCGCCGCTTATACGCGGTTGACCGCCCAGATACCCGATCCGATCCTGCGCGATTATCTGGCCACGCATTTCCCGCCGGAACGCGTCGCCGCTTTCGTCGTCTGGCTGCTGTCGAGCGGTATCAACGGCGAAATCTTTTCGGTCGGCGCGGGCCGCGCCGCGCGCGTGGTGCTGGCGGAAGGCCCGGCCGCGCTGGCCACGGAAGACACGCCCGAAGCGTGGGCGGCGCTGGAAAGCCAGGTCATGTCGCTCGACACGATGCGCGCGCCGCTCAGCCTGATGGACGAACTGTGCGAACATCTCGAAGATCTCGGCGGTGAAGCCGCCGGCATTGCGGAGCAGATCCGCAACGTGCCCAACTGGAAACCGTGATGGCCGGGCGGGTGGCCCCGCCACGCGCCGATTGACCCGGACGGCGGCCTTCTCCCCCTATGCGGCCGCCGATCCTCAACAAGGAAGAAGGAAATGAGTGATTTCGCCCAGAAAGTTGCCCTTGTCACCGGTGGTGGTTCGGGCATCGGCCGCGCCGCCTGTCAGCGCATGGCGGCAGAAGGCGCCAGCGTGGTGGTGGTGGACCGCGATGCGGCCACGGCCGAACGCACTGTCGAACTGATTGCCGCCACCGGCGGGCAGGCGATTGCCGTGACGGCCGACATTTCCAGTCAGGCCGACAACATCGCCATGTTCGATGCCGCGGAAAAGGCATTCGGCGGCGTTGACGCAGCGTTCCTCAACGCCGGTATCCTCCAGCCCTACGGCCCGTTCGACAAGCTCAGCGTCGAAACTTTTGATCGTCTGATTGCGGTCAATCTGCGCGGCGCGTTCCTCGGCGCCCAGCAGGCGCAGGCGCGGCTGCGTCCGGGCGGGGCCTGCGTCGTCACCGCTTCGGCCGCCGGGATCATCGGCTTTGCCGAAGCGGCCGCCTATTCGATGTCGAAGCATGGCGTGATCGGCCTCGTCCGCTCGGCCGCCGCTTCGTTCGCAGCACGCAGCCTGCGGATCAATGCGATCTGCCCCGGCATGGTGCTGACCAGCATGAACGGCCTTGCGGCTGTCGAAACGGTTGACGATCCGAACGATCTGACCGATCCTGAATATCGCGGCGCGCTGACTGGGCAACAGGTGGCGGAAGTCGCGCTGTTCCTGCTCAGCCGCCGCGCGGTCGGCCTGAACGGGCAGGCCCAACTGGTGGATGCGGCGTCCCTGTCCGCGTTTCCGCCTCTGCCCCCCGAAGCTCTGTCCGCCAACTGAGGCGGGCCAGCTTCCACTTATCAAAAGAATTCCGATTCCCCCAAATCATCGGAATATTCAAGGGAGTGAGTAATGCGTTATCTGAAGTTGACCGGCACTACGTCAGTGTCGGTGGTTGCCTTGGCTGTGCTCGGCGCCCAGCCCGCCTTCGCCCAGGATGCGGCAACCGATGAAGCAGCCGCCCGCACCGGCGGTGTCCAGGAAATCGTGGTGACGGCGCAGAAGCGTGCCGAAAACCTGCAAAATGTTCCGGTGGCCGTGACGGCCGTGACCTCGGAAGCGATCGCCAACGCGCGGATCGAAAACATTGCCGATCTGCGCTCCATCGCGCCGAACCTCTATGTGGTCACCCAGCCGGGCGGCAGCTCGATCCCGTCCACCGTGATGCGCGGCCAGGTTTCCGGCGCGGCAACGAACCCGACGGTCGACAACGGGATTTCGTACTACATCGATGGCGTCTATCTCGGCGCGCTGAACGGGATCCTGTTCGACATCAACGAAATCGAACGGATCGAAATCATTCGCGGCCCGGCGGGCACCCTGTTCGGCACCAACTCCACCGGCGGCGCGATCAACTACATCACCAGCGGCCCCAAGGGCGAATTCGGCATCAAGCAGGATTTCAGCTATGCCCGCTTCGGTTCGTTCCGCAGCAAGACCCGCATCGACACGCCCGAATGGAACGGGCTGAGCGCGTCGGTCAGCTATCTGCATAACGAAAAGAAGAACAACGTCCGCAATTTCCGCCAGACGACGATCGACTACAGCACGCACACCAGCGGCGAACTCGGCAAGCTGACCTCGGTCAAGCGTCTGGGTGAAAGCACGAACGACGCCGTCCACGTCGCCGTGCGCTGGAAGGATGTGGTCGAAGGCCTGACGCTCGACTACAAATATGATTGGTCGCGCCAGAAGTCGGCTCCGCCGGCTGTTTACCTGCTCGGTTTCCCCGATACCGAAGCCGGGGTCGGTGCCTATCAGATCGTGGCTTCTCAGCCGTTTTTCGGTGGCCCTTCGATCGACGACTATATCCAGACCAAGCGCGGCCGGATTGCTTTCAACGACACCACGACGCAGACGATCACCAAGACCCAGTCGCACCTGTTTGTCGCCAATTATCAGGCGAATGACTGGCTTTCGATCAAGAACACGGCCAGCTGGCGCAGCAACGATCGCAAGGGCTTCACGTCCAACCTCGATGGGGCCGGCGTGATTACCGGGCCGATTGCCTATGATCAACAGGGCAACCCGACAGCCTATGGGCCGATGTCCCTGCTGACGGTGCTGTGCTGCAGCAAGTTGAACCAGTTCAGCAACGAACTGCAGCTCAACATCGATACCGACAAAGTCACCGGCACCCTGGGGCTGTTCCACTATACTCGCCGGACCAAGCCGGGCAGCAACCCTTGGGGTGAAGCAACGACCCATGCGTTCGGTACTTATCCTGGTGGTGCCTACGCAGGCGCGCCCATCAGCGAATTCGATCGCAGCTTCTACTATCGGGTGAAGCAGACGGCTGGCTATGGTCAGCTGACCTATCACCTGACCGACAAGTTCGATATCACGGGCGGCATCCGCTACACGCAGGACGACAAGACGTTCTTCGACGTGGCAGCAGGCGAACCGGGTTCGACTTACCAGTACTCGAAGGGTAACTTCAGCTTCCTCGGCAATATCTCGTACAAGGCCAGTGAAGATTTCATGGCCTATGCCAAGTACAGCACCAGCTTCATCGCTGGCGGTACGTCGGCAGGTTCGATGGCAATCGACAGGGTTACCGGACGCGTCTTCCAGGGCCCGGCCATCGAATATGGCGAAGAAAAGGCCAAATCGTGGGAAGCCGGCGTCAAGACGCAGTGGTTTGACCGCCGTCTGCGCGCCAACCTTGCCGCGTTCCACGTGACCTATAGCGGTCTGCAGACCCCGCAGTTCGCCTTAGACGGTCAGATCATGTCGCCCAGCGGCAATCTTGAGAAGATCATTTCGGCCTCGTACACCGCCAACTTCGGCAAGGCGCGTGCTTACGGTGTGGAATGGGAATTCACGGCCGTTCCGACCGAAGGTCTGACTCTTGGCTGGTCGGGTAGCTACACCGACTTCGACTTCAAGAAGATTTCGAAGGCCATTCTGGATGGCGGTGGCGTTACCAACGTCAAGGATTATCCCGAAGCCCAGCGGCCGAAGTTCATGACCACAGGTTCGGTTCAGTACGTCACGCCGCTGGTCGGTGAAACCACGCTGATGCTTCGCCTCGATGCGGCCTATCGCTCGTCGATCAAGGTCGGCACGGAGAAGTTCAGCAACGCAGGTTTTGTTGCCGAAGGCATCGACTACGACAACCGCTACATGAACGATCTGCTCAACCAGAAGGGTCTGCTGACTCTGAATGCGCGTGCGACGGTGGCGAACATTCCGGTTGGCCCGACCAAGGCAGCGCTTTCCGTCTGGGGTCGCAACATCACCAACAAGCAGCGCCTGAACTTCATTGCCAACACCGGCATTACGGCGGCGGCACTGTTTGACGATCCGGCCACTTACGGGGTCGATCTGTCGATCGAGTTCTGATGCATCGCCAGTGACGAACGGGCCTGCCAGCGTGATCGCGCTGGCAGGCCCTTTTCTTATCTGCCACTCTTATAAAAACAGCGCCCGCAGGGCAGCATACGAGAGGACACACATCCATGCGCACGATTGTGACGACCACGGTTTCCGGCCGATCCCGCGTTCTCAAGGCCGAAGAACTGCCCGGCGATTACTGGGTCAATCTCTGGTCGGTATCTGCCGATGCCCCCCTGGGCGACGAAAGCGCCCAGGGCGATACGTCCTTCCCCCAGGGCGCCGGTTCGGCGAGCTGGAACATCGTTTCCGTTCCGCCGGTGGAGGAAATGCGCGCGCATCTGGCGCAGGGCGTGGACGGGATCGATGCCGATGGCTTCCATCTGACCAACACGGTGGATTTCGTGGTCATTCTCGATGGCCCGGTCGAACTGGTGCTGGATGATGAAAAGATCATGGTCCAACCCGGCGATCTCGTCGTCCAGCGCAACACCAATCATGCCTGGTTCAATCATGGCGACAAGCCGATCCGCCTGCTCGCGCTGATGATGGGTCTGCCTGCATGAGCGCTTCGCTGACAGGCCAGACCGCTCTGGTCACAGGCGGCGCCAAAGGCATCGGCCTGGGCGTCGCCCGCAGCCTCCATAGCGCCGGGGCGCGCGTGGTGATCGCCGATATCGACCGCGACGCTTTCGATGCTTCCGATCTGGCCGGGGAGAGCGACACCGTCCTGTTCGTCGAAGCGGACGCCACCAGCGAAAGCGGGGTGCAGCAGGCCATCGAAACGGCGCAGGCCCGGTTCGGCGGGTTCGATTGCATGGTCTGCAACGCGGGCGGCCCCGCCGGGGCGCTGGGCCGGATCATCGATACCGCGCCGGACAATTTCGACGACGCCATACGGCTGACCCTGCGTTCCGCATTTCTCGGCATTCGCGCCGCCGCGCGGCACATGATCGCGCAGGGCACGGCCGGGCGCATCATCACTATCGGATCGATTTCCGCACAGGCCGCCGGGGCCGGCCCGCCGATCTACAGCGCGGCGAAAGCGGCGCTGGTCCGCCTGACGCAGAACGCGGCGGGCGAACTGGCGCCCCATGGCATTCGGGTGAACAGCATTTCGCCCGGCCTGATCCTGACGGAGAACATGCGCGCCGCCGGGTTCGCGGATGCGCATGTCAGCCAGTTCCAGCCGCTGCACACGGCGGGCCTGCCCGATCATGTCGGGGCAGCGGCGGTATTCCTCGCCAGCGCAGCGGCGGATTTCGTCGCCGGGGCCGATCTCGTGGTGGATGGCGCGGCTCTGGCCGAAGGGATCACGCTTTACGGCAAGCTCGGCTTCAACGGCTGACACGTAGCCTGCCCTGCAATCCTCGAACCCGCCGCCCTGCGCGGCGGGTTTGTCGTTTTAGTGACCCCCGCCCGCCTGCACCGGCCCTTTCGGTTTGGGCGAAAGCCAGATCAGCGCCGCCGCCACGAACAGCGCCCCGGTCGAAAGCAGGAAGACATGGTTGACGGCAATCGCCGTCGCCTGCTGATCGGCCAGACTGGAAATCGTCTGCCAGGATTGCAGCGTGGGCATACCGCTGGCCGACAACTGGGCCAGCGTTTCATCCGGCCGCAGGGAGGAAACGATATCGCTTCGGGAAACGCGCTGCGCATCGTCCCACAAGGTCAGCACGATGGACGCCGCGATTGCGCTGGCCATGGTCCGCAGGAAGTTCTGGAGCCCCGCCGCCGCCGGCACGTCATTCGGCGGCACCGAGCTCAAAGTGATCGTCGTCAGCGGCACGATGAAGAACGGCATCGCGAAGCCCTGCACCATCTGCGGCAGAGCCAGCGTCCAGAAATCGGCATCCGCCGTCCAGTGCGTCGTCCGCCACAAGGCCATCAGCCCCAGCCACGCCATCGCGCAGGACACCATGATCCGGGCATCCACTTTGCCGATCAGCCGCGCGGCGATCTGCGAAGTGACCAGCGCGCTCATCGCGGTGAACGCGGTGACGAGCCCGGCCTGCGTCGCGGTATAGCCCATCGACATCTGCAACCATTGCGGGATCACCACGATACTGGCGAAATAAGTGCCGAAACAGATCGATAACGCCATCAGCCCCATGGAGAAGCCGCGATTGCGGAAGACCCGCAGATTGACCACCGGATGCCTGTCGGTCAGTTCCCATATCAGGAAGACGAGGAAGCCGAGGAACGCGCAGACAGCGAGGGCCAGCACCAGCGGATCGCTGAACCAGTCGTGTTCCCGCCCGATGTCGAGCATGATCTGCAGGCAGCCGATCCAGAACACCAGCAGCAAGAGGCCGACGATATCGATCGGGGTTTTCTGGCGTTCCATTTCCAGCGGCGTCAGCAGCGCAATCGCCGCCAGCGTGATCATCACCGCGATCGGCACGTTGATGAAGAAAATCCAGTGCCAGCTCCAGTTGTCGCTGATCGTGCCGCCCAGGATCGGCCCCAGCGCGGGGCCGAGCAACGTTGTCATCGCCCATATCCCCATCGCTTTGCCGCGCTGTTCGGGCGGATAGAGACGCAGCAGCAGGGTTTGCGACATCGGCATCAGCGGCCCGCCGCAAATCCCCTGCCCGATCCGGCAGAGGACAAGCATGTTCAGCGTGGGCGACAGCCCGCACAGCAGCGAGAACGTGCCGAAGCCGATCATGCTCATCAGGAACACCCGCACCGCGCCGAACCGCTGGGCAAGCCAGCCGGTCAGCGGCACGCAGATCGCCTCGGCCACGGCGTAGGAGGTGATGACCCATGTGCCCTGCGACGCGGAAATGCCCAGATTGCCCGCGATATGGGGGATCGAGACGTTGGCGATGGTCATGTCGAGCACGACCATGAAATTGCTCAGCGCCAGCACCATCCCGGCGATGAAACGCCGCGATGGCGGGATTTTCGAATAGCTGGCCTGATCGGCGGTCACTGCAAGCGTCTCAGTTGCCCGAAAGGTCGATTTCGACTTCCGTCGAAAGACCCACGCGCAGCGGATGCGCCGCCAGTTCCTTCGGATCGAGCTGGATGCGCACCGGCAGGCGCTGCACAACCTTGATCCAGTTGCCGGTGGCGTTCTGGGCCGGGATCAGCGCCATGGAAGCGCCCGTGCCGCCCGCGAAACCCACGACTTTGCCGTGATAGACCACGCTGCCGCCGTAAAGGTCGGCGGTCACTTTGGCGGGCATGCCCACTTTCACCCGGCGAAGCTGGCGTTCCTTGAAATTGGCATCGACATACACGTTGTTCAGCGGAACGATCGTCATGATCGGGCTGCCCTGCGCCACACGCTGCCCCACCTGCACCTGCCGCTTGGTCACCACGCCGTCGATGGGCGCGCGGATCACGGTGCGCTGAAGATCCAGTTGCGCCGATTCCAAACGCGCCTTGGCCGCCATTACCGCGGGATCGGTTTCCTCGGTCGAACCGCGCACCAGCGCTTCGCTGGCGGCAAATTCGCCGACCGCCGCCGAACGGGTCGACTGGGCCTGCGCCAACGCCGCCTTGGCCGTGGCGAAAGCGGCACGGGCCTGCGTCAGTTCCTCACCCGAAACCGCCCCGCTGCCGGCCAGCTTTTCGCGGCGTTGCAGATCGATCTGCGCCTTGTTGAAATCAGCCTGGGCCTGCGCGATCGTCGCTTCGCGGACTTTGACCTGCGAAGCCAAAGAACTGGTGGTCGCCGATGCCTGGCGGAATTTGCGGCGGGCGTCGGCCAGATCGGCTTCCGCCTGCGCCACCGCGATCCGGGCGTCGGAGCCGTCCAGCACCACCAGTATCTGGCCGCGCTTCACGCTGTCGGTATCGCTCACTTTCACTTCGACGGCCTGGGCGGACATCAGCGGCGTGACCTGCGCCATTTCCGCATTCACGTAGGCGTTGTCGGTGCTGACATGATTGCGCCCGATCAGCACGTACCAGAGGCCGATACCCCCGCCGACGATCAAAACCACCACGAGCAACCGCAGAAGCCACTTGCGGCGTATTTCCTGCTGGCGCGCCTTGGCCTCGTCGATCTGCGGGCCGGTGTCGGCCGCGATCGGGGCCTGCTGTATGGGATCGGCTTCAGCCATCGGTTTGATCCTTGGATTCGGAATTGTTCGCAGTCTGGAAACCGCCGCCCAGCGCGCGAATGAGAGCAATGTCGAGCGTATAGGCGCGCGCTTCGAGCGCCGCCACCGTATCGCGCGCGATCAGCAGGCGATCCTCCACGTTCAACACGTCGATATAGGTCGACAGCCCGCCCTGATAGCGCAGCCGGGCGATATCGTAGGCCTGCTGCGAGGCGGCCAGCGCGGCGCGCGCATCGGCCAGACGCTGCGCCAGCATGGTGCGGCTGGTCATCGCATCGGCCACGTCCTGATATGCGCCGAGCACGGTCCGGTCGTAATCCGCCACCGCTTCGTCATACGTCGCCCGCGCGCTGCGATACTGGCCGCTGATCGCCCCGCCATGGAAAATCGGCAGACTGATCGCAGGGCCGACATTGCCGTAGAGCGAATCCTTCTTGAACAGTTGATCAAGGCCCAGCGATTGCAGGCCGATCAGGGCATTGAGGCTGATCGCGGGATAGAAATCCGCCCGCGCCACCTTGATCCGGCTGCCCGCCGCTTCGACCCGGACCAGCGCCCCGGCGATATCCGGCCGCCGCGCGACCAGATCGGTCGTCACCCCGGCGGGAAGCCCGCCCGCTGCCGGAAGGGAAAGCCGGGGCCGGGCGATGTCGAGGCCGCGATCCGGCCCCGCGCCGATCAGCGCGGCAATCTGGTTGGTGCGCAAGGTGATGGCTTCCTGCGCGGCGGCCAGTTCGGCGCGCGCCGTGGCCACGGTGGCATCGGCTTGCCGTTCGCTGCCCCGGGTTTCCAGGCCGTTGCGCTGGCGCTGCGCCACCAGATCGCGGCTGGCGGTGCGCAGTTTCAGCGTCGCCTGCCGGATATCCCGTTCTTCATAAAGGCGGGCGAGATCGGTGTAGGCATCGGCGATTCCGGTGGCCAACGCCAGCCGCGCCTGCTGCGCATCGTAACCGGCCGCCTTTACTTCCGAAGTCGCCGCGGCCAGCGCTGCCCGGTGCTTGCCCCAGAGATCGAGATCGAAGCCGAGACTGGCGCTGACATCGCCGGTATCGAGCCATCCCTGCGGCACGAACTCCTTGGGAAAGCCATTGTTGTAGCTTTGCTTGTTGAGCGAAGCCTTGCCCCCCGCATCCACCGAGGGAAGCAGCGGCGCACCGGCCTGCTGCGCCATCCCCGCCGCCTTGCGGAAGCGTGCGGCGGCGGCGGCCATATCGGGCGAATTGCGCAAGCCTTCGTCGATCAACGCGGTGAGTTGCGGATCGCCGAACGCGGTCCACCAGGTGTCGCCCGGCCATGCCGCCGTTGCGCCGGCGAAGCTGCGGTCGGCCGCAACCGTTTCAGCGGCGCGCGGCACAGGCTTAGGGCCGAGATCGGGAACGGCGGCGCAGCCTCCCAACCCGAAGGAAAGAGCCGCCACCGCGGCGCACACTTGCAAATGCTTACGAGTCGCCGACATAAAACCGTACCAGTCAGTATCCGGGCACGGGGCATTGAGCCCCGAAAGAAAACTTGTCAACGAAAAAATCGTACTATATGGTACGGTTCCAGTCATGACACTTTCGGAATGCAAAGCGAGCCGCCGCGAAACCCGGCGGCAGGACAGGCGCGACGCCATACTGGCTGTCGCCGAACAGTATTTTCGTGAACATGGCTATTCCGCCACCACCATGTCGGCCATTGCCGCTGCGCTGGGCGGATCGAAAGGCACCCTGTGGGCCTATTTCCCGTCCAAGGAAGCGCTGTTCACCGCTGTCGTCGATCAGGCGACCACCGCGTTCCGGGCGCAATTGTCCGCGACGCTCAATCCCGAAGGGGATATCCAGCCCTCCTTGCGCAATTTCTGTCTGCGCCTGCTGGAAAAGGTCGTTTCACCCGAAGCGATCGCGTTGCATCGCCTGATCGTGGCCGAGGCAGGCCGCTTCCCCGAACTGGGCCGGATTTTCTACGAACGTGCGCCGCGCCTCACCACCGCCCTGCTCGCGGACTTCCTCGACGGGGCGATGAAGCGCGGGCAACTGCGCGCCGATACACCGCTGGATGCCGCCCATTTCCTGATGCAGATGTGCGTGTCGCGCAGCCAGCAGCAATTGCTGTTCGGCCTGACGGACCGAGTGGATGCCGTGCGGGCCACGGCCGACGTCGACCGGGCGCTGGACCTGTTCATGCGCGCCTACGCACCCGGACAGCCTGCCACTTCCCCGACACACACTTGATCCAGAAGGCCGGAACGGGAACGCTCACCCGCTCCGTTCCGGCCATCGGTCTTCCCCGTGCCTCAGATCGACAGCGGTTCGATCACGCGCGGCTTGCGCTCCGGCGCGCCGGGGCGGCGTTCCAGCTTGAGGTGTTCGGTTTTGGGTACGCGCGTGTCGTGCCACACGGTCGAATTGTGGCGCGGCGTCGCCAGCACGATCCGCCCGCTGTCGTCATGGCGGTAATAACCGTGCGCGGCGCCCTTGCGATACCACGCGGTGTCCTTCAGCGCCTCCTCGGTCCAGGCGTTGTAGGCGCGGCAGGCTTCTTCATCGGCTTCCACCGCCGCGTAATCGCCGTTCACCATCATCTGCAGCAGTTCGATGATGTAATGCACGTGCTGTTCGCCCAGCACGGCGTGGTTGGCGGTCAGGCCCGTGTTCGGCCCGGCGGTGATGAGGTAGTTGGGGAAACCCGGCACCAGAATGCCTTCGTAGGCTTCGGGATAGGGGGTGAACGCATCGCGCAGCGTCTGCCCGTTGCGGCCCGTGATGTTGAGATCCTTGTACCATTCGAGGTAGAAACCCGTCGCCAGCACCACCGCATCGCAGGCGATATGCGTGCCATCCGCGAGGATCACGCCCGTTTCGTCAAACGCTTTCAATTCGCCTTCGACGAGATGGACGTGTTCCTTCTTCAGGGCATCGTAATAGCCGCAATCGAGGATCGGCCGCTTGGCATAGAGCGGATACGGCGGCGTCAGCTTGCGGACCATCTCCGGATCGTCGGGGAACTTGCTTGCCAGATAATCGAGGCTCATCTTGGTCACGGCATCGTTGAGCGGGCCGAAACCGCCCGTCTTGTCGTGCCATTCCTGATCGAAGCCCATCATCCCGCGCATATCCGTCAGCGCGCTGACGAGGCTCTGCATCCGCTTCCACTGCGTGACGTAGGGGATGTTTTCCATCGCCCAGATTTCCAGCGGCGGCACCGGGGCCAGCGCCTGCGGGTTGGGAATGATATAATCGGGCTGGCGCTGCACCACGGTGACATCGGCGGCCACTTCGGACAGCGCGCGGGTCAATTGCACGCCGCTGCACCCGGTGCCGACGATCACCACCCGCTTGCCCGTCAGATCGACGCTTTCATCCCATTCGGCCGAATGCATCACCGGGCCGGAGAACTTCTCCCGATCCGCCGCATCGGGCCAGCGCGCCCGCGTCAGCATGCCGAGGCACTGGATCACGGCATTGGCTTCGTACACGACTTCCTGCCCATCGCGCACGGCCTTCACCACCCATAGCTTGCGCGCCTCGTCCCAGGTCGCGTCGGTCATCGTGGTGTTGAGATGGATATTGTCCCGAATCCGGTGCCGGTCCGCGACCTTTTCCAGATATTTCAGGAACTCATCCTTCATCGGGTAAAATTTCGTCCAGCTCGGATTCGGGTCGAACGAGTAGGAATAGAGAATGCTGGGCGTATCCACCGCCGCCCCGGGATAACGGTTGATCGACCAGGTGCCGCCCATTTCGTGGCGGCTTTCGATCACGGTGTAGTTGAAGCCCGATTGCTTCAGCTTCACCGCCGAATTGATCCCGACCATCCCCGCGCCGATCACCAGCACCTTGAAATCGGGCGATGGCATGACATCCTGCGGCACGATCCGCGTATCGGTGACGAAACCGCCATGCTGGCGCGCCACTTCGAACGAGGCTTCGGGCAATTCCATGCCCAGCGCGAGCTTGAGCATTTCGCGGAACAGGCCCGGCGCCGGTTCGTCCAGCAGCACTTCCGGCTTGCCGCCGCGCAACTCGTTCAGCAGCATGCCGCGGATTTCCGCCACCACGGCGGGGTCGGCTTCCTTGTGCTCCGTCTCTCCGAAATCGACGAAGGCTTCGCGCTTCTGCTCCTGCGTCCCTTCCAGCAGGGGGCCATAGCGATGCAGCAGCATCTGGTCGCCGGTGATGTGAATCAGGCTGAGCAGCGCGACGATCGGGTCCAGCTCGGCCACCGCGGCTTCAAGCATACTGCTGGTATCCGCACTTTCTCCTGCGGGATTGTACATGCCGGTATTCTCCTCGTCCCAACGGTGTGGGGTTTTCTCGATCTTGAAAGTAAGGAACAACTCACTTCATCCATCGGCATAATCCAACCGCCGGGACGCTGCAAACGCTATCTGGCCGGATACCGGGCCTGTGCGGCAGACCGCCGCGTCATGATGCACGGGCGGCACGGCATAGGGGCAGAAGCATGGAAGCCATTGGCCTGCCCCCGCCAAACAGCTATGGCGCAGCGCGAATCCCTAGCTTGCGCCATGTCAACGATCCGGCACCGGCGCTGTGACAGGATGGGCCGGAAGCCCGCTCATAACACATTCGGTAGAGGACGCCCCATGACCAATCCCGCCATTTCACAGCGCGCCCAGGATATTGCGCAGAAGGTCGAAACCTTCGTGCGCGAAGTCGTCGTGCCTTACGAAAAGGATCCACGCCGCGATCATCATGGTGCGCCGCTGGATGAACTGGTCATCGAAATGCGCGAAAAGGCACGCGCCGCCGGGGTGTTGACGCCGCATATCCTGCCCGACGGTTCGCACCTGACGCAGCGCGAAACCGCCGTGGTCCTTATCAAGTCGGGCCTCTCCCCGCTCGGCCCGCTGGCCTGCAACACCAACGCGCCCGACGAAGGCAATATGTATCTGCTCGGCCATGTCGGCAGCGACGATCTCAAGGAACGCTTCCTCAAGCCCATGGTCGAAGGCAACGCCCGCTCCGCCTTCTTCATGACCGAACCGGCCGACTGGGGCGGCGCCGGGTCCGACCCCTCGATGATGAAGACCACCTGCGTGCGCGATGGCGATCACTGGGTGGTCAACGGGCGCAAGGCGTTCATCACCGGCTATCACGGGGCGAAGATCGGCATCGTCATGGCCAAGGCCGACGAAGGCGCGTGCATGTTCCTGGTCGATCTGCCCGATCCGGCGATCAGCATCGAAACGATCCCCAACACCATCGACAATTCGATGCCCGGCGGCCATGCCGTGCTGACGCTGAACGATCTGCGCATTCCCGCCAGCCAGATGCTGGGGCAAGCGGGCGAAGGGTTCAAGTACGCGCAGGTGCGCCTGTCCCCCGCCCGCCTGTCGCACTGCATGCGCTGGCTCGGGGCCTGCATCCGCTCGCACGAGATCGCCACCGATTATGCCTGCCGCCGCGAAGCTTTCGGCAAGGCATTGATCGATCATGAAGGTGTGGGTTTCATGCTGGCGGAAAACCGGATCGACCTGCAGCAGGCCGAACTGATGATCGACTGGTGCGCCACCGTGCTCGACACCGGCTCGCTCGGCACTGTCGAAAGCTCGATGGCCAAAGTCGCCGTGTCGGAAGCGCTGATGCGCATCGCCGACCGCTGCGTGCAGGTGATGGGCGGCAAAGGCGTGACCGACGATACGATCGTGGAGCAGGTGTTCCGCGAAATCCGGGCTTTCCGCATCTACGACGGCCCGACGGAGGTCCACAAATGGAGCCTCGCCAAGAAAATCAAACGGGAATGGAAGGAAGCGCAGGGCTGAAGGCGAAACTGGCCCGGCCCCGCAATGGCCGGGCGCCACCTGCTTTCGCGCCTATGCCTCTGCTGCTAGACGCACTTTTATGCTTAATCTGAATGGAATTACCGTCCGCCTCGGCGGCCGCGCGATTATTGAAGACGCCACCGCCATGCTCCCGCCACGCGGGCGCATCGGCCTTGTCGGGCGCAACGGCGCAGGCAAATCCACGCTGATCCGCACGATCACGGGCATGATCGAACCCGATACCGGCACGATCGCGATGCCGCGCGGCGCGCGCATCGGCTATATCGCGCAGGAAGCCCCGGCGGGCAAAGGCACACCGTTCGAAACGGTGCTGGCCGCCGATGCCGAACGCACCGCTCTGCTCGCCGAAAGCGAAACCGCCACCGATGCGGCCAGGCTGGCCGATATTCACGAGCGGCTGATCGCCATCGATGCGCATGCCGCCCCCTCGCGCGCGGCACGCATTCTGGTCGGCCTCGGCTTCGACGAGGAAGCGCAGCATCGCCCGCTCGACAGCTTTTCGGGCGGTTGGCGGATGCGCGTGGCGCTGGCCGCGCTGCTGTTTTCCGAACCCGAACTGCTGCTGCTCGACGAACCGTCGAACCACCTCGATCTGGAGGCGGTGCTGTGGCTGGAGGATTTCCTCAAGACCTATCCCGCCACGATCCTGCTGGTCAGCCACGAGCGCGATTTCCTCAACAACGTGGTCGATCACATCCTCCACCTGTCGCACGGCAAATTGCAGCTCTACCCCGGCGGATACGACGCGTTCGAGCGGCAGCGGGCGGAGCGGCAGGCCCACGCCGCCGCCGCGCGCGAAAAGCAGCAGGCGGAGCGGGACAAGCTGCAAGCCTTCGTCGACCGCTGGCGCTACAAGGCGACCAAGGCCAAGCAGGCGCAAAGCCGGGTCAAAGCCCTCGCCCGATTGCAACCGATTGCCGAAATCGTCGATGATCCGACGCTCAGCTTCGGCTTCCCCCTGCCCGACGAACTGCGCCCGCCGCTGATCACGCTCGATCTCGCGGCGGTGGGCTATGGCGAAACGCCGGTGCTCAGCCGCATCAATCTGCGGATCGATCCGGATGACCGGATCGCATTGCTGGGCCGCAACGGCAACGGCAAGACCACCTTGGCCCGCCTGCTCGCCGCGCAACTGGCGCCGATGGAAGGCGCGATGAACGCCAGCGGCAAAATGCGTGTGGGCTACTTCACCCAGTATCAGGTGGAAGAACTGCACGCCGATGAAACCCCGTTCCACCACATGAACAAGCTGATGGCGGGGGCGACGCCTGCCGCGGTGCGCGCGCAACTGGGCCGGTTCGGCTTTTCAGGCGACAAGGCGACGACCGAGGTCGGCAAGCTGTCGGGCGGCGAAAAGGCGCGGCTCGCTCTCGCGCTTATCACCCGCGATGCGCCGCATATGCTGATTCTGGACGAACCGACCAACCACCTCGATGTCGATGCGCGCGAGGCGCTGATCCAGGCGCTCAATGCCTACACCGGGGCGGTGGTGATCGTCAGCCACGACCGACATATCCTGGAAATGACGGCGGACCGGCTGGTGCTGGTCGACAAGGGCACCGCGAAGGAATTCGACGGCACGATCGACGATTACATCGCCTACGTGCTGGCGAAGGACCCGCCAGCCGGCGCCAAAGATGACGCCCCGCGCACGCCCAACAAGAAGGACCAGCGCAAAGCCGCCGCCGATGCCCGCGAAAAGAGCCAGCATCTGCGCAAGCAAGCCAAAGCGGCGGAGGCGGAACTGGAAAAGCTGTCGGCGCAGCTTACCACCATCGATCAGGCGATGTTCGATCCCGCGGCGGCCAAGCCGCCGTTCGCGAGCCTGACCATGACCGAACTGATGCTGCGCCGCTCCGAAATCGAAAAGAAGATCGCCGCCGCCGAAACCGCCTGGATGGAAGCGAGTGAAGCGCTGGAAACTTTCAGCGCGTAAGGACTGACGATGAGCGTGGCATTTCGCCGGGATGGCGATGAAGAACATCTCGAACCCAAGTTCGAAATCCCCATCCCGCCCGGCCCCAATCGCGTCACCGCGCGCGGATTGCGGCTGATCGGGGAACGGGTCACGGAACTGGAAGCGCGGATCGCGGCAGGCGGCGAAGAAACCGCCATCGCCGCGTTGAAGCGCGATCTCCGGTATTGGCAAACCCGGCAGATCACCGCCGAACCGGTGCCCGCGCCCGATGGCGAAAAGGTGGAATTCGGCACCAGTGTCACTTTCGCGCTCAATGGCAAGCAGCGCACGCTCGTCATCGTCGGCGATGACGAAGCCGACCCGGCTAGCGGGCACATCGCCTTTTCCGCCCCACTCGCCCGCGCGATGATCGGCGCGGAAGTGGGTGAATGCGTGGCTTTCGGCGGGAAAGAGGATGCGATCGAAGTGCTGGCGATTGCGGTGGCGAGGGAGGAATAAACCAGCCCATCATTGCAAGCCCAAGGGGCGAAGCAATGACGGAGGCTTACCGCCTATTCCTCCTGCGCGCGTTCCATCATTTCCATGAAATTGCGCGCGCTGTTGCGGTCGTCCTCGTTGTCGAAGGCCACATCCAGATCGGGCGCCGCGCCAAACATGTGGAGCAGCGTCCACAGCGCGAAGCGGCGGGCGCGATCTTTCTCCATTCCGAAATCGACCTGCATCCGCTCCACCCCGGCCTCAAGCGCGGCAGGCGGCAGCGACGCCAGATCGTCAGTGGCGAAATAGCGGCGCAGCTGATCGTCGAAGTCCATCGCGTGTTCCTTCAGGCAGGGGTGGCGAACCAGATCACGTGCATCGGCCCCTTGCCGTTGCTGCGCGCGCGGACGCCCACTTCGTCCACCACGAACCCGGCTTTCTTCAGCCGTGCGGTAAAGGCCGGGTCCTTGCCCGCCGACCATACGGCCAGCACCCCGCCGGGGCGCAGCGCGGCCTTCGCCGCCGCAAGGCCGCGTTTGGAATAGAGCCGGTTGTTGTCTTCACGCACCAGCCCATCGGGCCCATTGTCGACATCGAGCAGGATCGCATCGAAATCGCCCGGCCGCGCTTCGATCACATCGCCGACATCGCCCATCAGCAGAGTGACTCGCGGATCGTCGAGACAGCCCGACATCAGGTCCGCCATCGGCCCGCGCGCCCAAGCGATAATTTCGGGAACGAGTTCGGCCACAGTCACTTCCGCATCGGGCCCCAACACCTCCAGCGCGGCGCGCAACGTGAAACCCATGCCATAGCCGCCGATCAGGATACGCGGGCGTTTCACCCCGGCGATCCGCTGATGGCTTTGCGTGGCCAGCGCGATCTCGGAGCCGCTGCGGCGCGTGCTCATCAGCTCGTTATGGCCCATCACGATCATGAAATCGCGATCATGGCGGAAAAGCTTCAGTTCTTCCCCGCCCGGCACTTGCGCCGTGCCCAGCAATTCGCGTGCAATCATTCCATCGGCTCCTGTCGGGCCTCGCGCGGTCCCGCTGCCCTCGCACGGGGAACGCGCCTCCGCAAGGCGCTATCCCGCTTCAGTACTGGTCCGCGCGCGGGCCCTTGCGCCCGCCGGGCTTGCCTTTCCCGCCCTTGGGCCCGCCTTTGTACGGACCACGGGGGCCACGCAGGCCGCGCTCGTCACGCACGAACTGCTTGCCATCGCGCGGCGGGCCCTTGCGGCGGTTTTCACGCGCCACTTCGCGCGGCGCCTCGGCCGATTCCTCGATCAGGATCGGGTCCTCATCGCGTTCTTCCTTGGCCGTCCGGCGCACGGCGGCGGCGACTTTGGATGCAATCGGGCGCGGCACCTGGAAATAGGTTTCGTTGCCGGTGATGCGGATCGCGCCGATTTCGTTGCGGGTGATGTGCCCGCGGCGGCAGATCAGCGGCAGAATCCAGCGCGGCTCCGCATTGTGCTGCCGCCCCACGTTCATGCGGAACCATACCGTATCCTCGAAGCCCGCCCGATGGCGATCCTTCTTGCTCGCATCCCGCGCTTCGGGGGTGTTTTCGATCAGTTCCTCCGGCTGCGGCAGAGCGGAACGATGGGCATGGACCAGCGCCATCGCGATCGCTTCGGGCGAGCGTTCGCCCATCAGCCGCTGTGCCAGATCGTGATCTTCCTCGTCGAATTCCACCGGCTGGAGCAGCACCTGCATCAACCGTTCGCGATCCTGTGTGCGGATCTCCTCCGGCGTCGGCGCATTCACCCATTCCGCCGCCACGCGCGCATGGCGCAGCATCGATTCCACCCGGCGGCGGCGCGGATAGGGCACGATCAGCACCGCCGTGCCCTTCTTGCCCGCACGCCCGGTGCGCCCCGAACGGTGCTGCAAGGTTTCGGCATCGCGCGGGATTTCGACATGGATCACGAGGCTGAGCGTCGGCAGATCGATCCCCCGCGCGGCCACATCGGTCGCCACGCAGACCCGCGCCCGCCGGTCGCGCAGCGCCTGCAAGGCGTGGTTGCGTTCCGATTGCGAATGTTCGCCCGACAGCGCGACGACCGAGAACCCGCGCTCCTGCAAAGTGGCATGGAGATGGCGGACATTGTCGCGCGTGGCGCAGAACAGCATCGCCGTTTCCGCCTCGTGATAACGCAGCAGGTTGACCACCGCATTTTCGATGTCCGAGGGGGAGACGGTGATCGCCTGATAGGCGATATCGCCATGCCCGCGTTCTTCGCCGATGGTCGAAATGCGCAGGGCATCGCGCTGATAACGCCGCGCCAGCGCCTCGATCGGGCGCGGCATGGTGGCGGAAAACAGCAACGTGCGCCGTTCCGCCGGGGCCGCGTCGAGAATTTCCTCCAGATCTTCGCGGAAGCCCATGTCGAGCATTTCGTCCGCTTCGTCGAGCACCGCCACGGCCAGTGCCGAGAGATCGAGCGCGCCGCGTTCCAGATGATCGCGCAGGCGACCCGGCGTGCCGACCACGATGGTGGCCCCATGGTTCAGCGCCCGCCGTTCCTTCGACGGGTCCATCCCGCCCACGCAGGTGGCGATCCGCGCCCCGGCCTTGGCATAGAGCCAGGTCAGTTCGCGGCTCACCTGCAAGGCCAGTTCGCGCGTCGGCGCGATCACTAGCGCGAGCGGCGCCGCCGCATAGGGCAGCCGCCCTTCATCGCGCAGCAGATCGCTCGCCATCGCCAGGCCGAAAGCGACCGTCTTGCCCGAACCGGTCTGCGCCGAAACGATCAGATCGCGCCCGGCGGCCTCCGCTTCCAGCACGGCGGCCTGAACGGGGGTTGGCGCGGCATAACCGCGTTCGGCGAGCGCATCACCCAGCAGGGAAGGAATAAGGGGAAAGGACATCGAACTCACAATCGCTTGGTTCGGCATGGGAAATACCGGACAGGGGAGAGAAAAATCAGAGGGCTTGCGCGGCCGCCCAGCCGCTGGCCCAGGCCCATTGGAAATTGTATCCGCCGAGCCAACCGGTCACATCGACCGCTTCACCGATAACATAAAGACCGGGCACGCGCTTGGCCTCCATCGTTTTGGAGGACAATTCCGCCGTGCTGACGCCGCCGATGGTCACTTCCGCCTTGGCGAAGCCTTCGCTGCCATTGGGAACGAAGCGCCAGTCGGCCAGGCGATTTTCGGCATCGCGCAGCGCCGCATCGCTGAGCCCGGCCAGCATACCGCCAAGCGCCAGCCGCTCCGCCAAAACAGCGGCCAACCGATCCGGCAGCGCATCCTTGAGCAGCCCCAGCAGCGTCGCCCGGGGCTTGTCCTGCTTGGCCCCCAGCAGCCAGCCGGTGCCCCGCCCCGGCAGGAAATCGATCCCGATCGGATCGCCCTTGCGCCAATAGGAGGAGACTTGCAGAATCGCCGGGCCGGACAGGCCACGATGCGTAAACAGCGCCGCTTCGCGGAACGAAGCCTTGCCCGCGCGGGTGATCACATCGGTGGCGACACCGGAAAGATCGCGGAACAGCGCCTCCTCCCCGCTCAGCGTCAAAGGCACCAGCGCGGGGCGCGGTTCCACCACTTTCAGCCCGAATTGCCGGGCAAGATCGTAGGCAAACCCACTCGCCCCCATTTTCGGGATCGACGGGCCGCCGGTTGCGATCACCAGTGCGGGTGCACGGAACCGGCCCTGATCGGTGGTGACGGTGAACAACCCATCGGCATGCGCCACATCGGTGATGGTATGACCACAATGGACAGTGCCGCCGCCTTTCGCCACTTCATCGCCCAGCATGGCGACGATCTGCCGCGCGGAGCCATCGCAGAACAGCTGGCCCAGCGTCTTTTCGTGCCAGGCGATGCCGTAAGCCTCGACCAGCGCAAGGAAATCGGCCGGCGTATAGCGGCTGAGCGCGGACTTGGCGAAATGCGGATTGGCGGAGAGATACCGATCCGGCGCCGTGTGAAGATTGGTGAAATTGCACCGCCCACCGCCGGAAATGAGGATTTTCCTGCCCGGCTCGTCCGCCGCTTCGATCACCGCGACACGGCGCCCGCGCTGGCCCGCCTGGGCCGCGCACATCAGTCCCGCCGCGCCAGCGCCGAGAATTATCGCATCGGGATTTTCGCTCATGTCCTGCGCGCGCGCCTATCCGCGAAAGCGCGGCAATAGGCAATCGGCAAGTGCGATTGCTGCTCACAAAGTGAGAGAAATCTCAGGCGGCGGCGAAGTGTTCGACGATCCGCTGTTCGATGGGATGGACGAAACGGATGCGATAGCAATCGCCGCAGCGCTCATCCGCCCGGGCATCGATCGGGCCGATGGCGCCAATGAATATGCGCAATTCGCTGCCAGCGGGCAGATCCGGACTTTCTCCCGCGACGAGGCAATCCGCACAGGTCAGATTGACCACGCGCACATCGTGATACGAGCGGCCCGCATCGACATAAGTGCCCGGCACATTCATTCCCAACTCACTTCCATTCCTTGCGCGAAAATGCGCAGCCCATTTCTAGCCGGACAACCTTGCTCAAGGCTGTCCGGTGCCCGGCATGCGGGCGCCTTAGGGTCAGGATGTGACGATGGTGCGACAAACGGACGGGGCGAGGCCTTCATGGCCCCGCCCCGCGTCAAACCGCTCTGAAAAGGCGGTCGGTGAACTGGCAGACGGTGGCCGCCGATGCGGCCACCGATGGCGCATCAGACGCCAAAACCGCCCGCGACCGAAATGGTCTGGCCGGTGACATAGTTCGCCTTGTTCGAAGCGAAGAACACGGCCGCCTGGCCGATATCTTCCGCGAGGCCCCAGCGCTTGATCGGCAGCATGGCCTTGACCGCGGTTTCCCACGCTTCGTCGAAGTAGCCTTCTTCCTGGCCGACTTTGAACTGGCCCGCGTCGATCACGCCGACGAGAATCGAATTGGCGCGGATTTCGTTCACGCCTTCTTCCTTGGCGATACCCTTGATCAGCGCTTCGTTGCAGGCCTTGGGCGCGACCGACAGGCCATCGAGATGCGGCCACCAGTCATGCCCGGCCGAACCGAGGTGAACGAACGAACCGCCGCCCTTGGCGCGGAAATGCGGAATCGCGGTGTGCACGGCGTTGTAGAAACCGAACGCTTCGATTTCCATCGACTGGCGGAACTGGTCTTCCGTCCAGTCGGCCAGCGGCACCTGCGCCACGATCGGCCCCGCACCCCAGACGATCGAGTGAATCCGGCCATGTTCGGCGATCGCGGCATCGATCCCGGCGACCACTTCGGCGCGGTTGCGCACATCCATCTGATGGATTGACGCTTTCACGCCCAGCGCACGGATCGCCTCGGCGGTGGCTTCGGCGACTTCCTTCTTGCTGCGATAACAGATCGCGACATTCGTTCCGGCCTTGGCGAACTCCATCGCCACGCCTTTCCCGATGCCGCCGCTGCCGCCGAAAACCATCACGGCGCCTTCAGGGAAATCCTTGCTCATTCACATCCTCCAAAAAATTGTCGGTACAAAATCATTCGGCCGCCAGCGGGGCCCGCATGCTGATCCCTTGCGTATCGTGCGCCCCGTCTGCGCGTGCCTGGAACTCACTCGCCCGCGCACGTGGGTTGTAGAACTGGCGATACCATGCACGGCAACGATGGAAAGGGCCATCCCCCGGCATACGCATAATCTGCACGGCGGGCGCTTTCGACTGCCAGATTGCGAAATCCTGCGAGAATGCCGCAAGCCCGACGTCATGATATTGCTGGTTTATGGCGATATCTTCCACGCTGGGCGGCGAGGCGTGGGCCCTCGTCAACAATCCGTGCCACACTTGCGTCACCCCGTCCTCCTTGGGCGTGTGGAAGACAAGCTGCACTGCATCGGTATCACCGGCATAGCGCGCCACCAGCAAGCCGGGCCCCTGATAGAACGCGTCCACGTCCATCACGCCTTCGTCGGTGGCAACCATGGTTTCGTGCCCACCGCCCGAATATTGCCGTCCGATCACCCCGTCGAACACGGATTCGAAATAGGCGATCCGCTGGCCATGGATCGGCCCGAAATGCCGCGCATCGACCAGATTGTCGGTAATTTCCTGCGGATGGACCGCCAGCGTGCCGAGATCGTCCCAGTCGCAGCGCATCCACGCAGGATCATCCCATTCGCCGATCTCGGGCAGATCGAAATCGGGCGCCTGCTCTTCCGGGTCATGCCAGGCGAAGATACAGCCGAACCGTTCCTGTGTGGGATAGGCGCGGATCTTGGCCGCGGGTGGAATCGCACCATCGAAATAGGGAACATGGTTGCATCGGCCATCCGGGCCGAAACGCCACCAGTGATAGGGGCATCGGATCGATTCTCCTTCGATCCGATGTGCGCCCTCGGTGGAAGTCTGCTCCGCCGCGAGATGCGCTTTCATGTGCGGACAATAAGCATCGAGCAGGTGGGGTGCGCCGCTTTCCCCGCGATAGAGCGCCAGATCGCGACCGAACATGCGCAACGCCATCGGCACATTGCCCAGATCGGCGGAGCGCGCAATCATGAACCACCCGCGCGGAAAGGTGAATTCGCCAAGGCCGTATTCGGCTGTTCTTGCCATCGTTTCCACTCCCGACTTGCGGGCCCTGCTGCCCGTCTGGCTTGCCTTCTTGTTCGCCGCAGTGGGGTGGATCAATCGCCCTTCTGGATTGACGATCGTTTTATGATACAAATCTATCGAATATAGATAGATTTGGAAATTTGACGATGAGCGAGCGCCCCGGTGTGGCCGCGATCCTTGCGGAACTGCGCGGAGAATTGAAACGGCAGGGGGTCAGGATCGGCACATTGGCCCGGCAACTGGAAGTGGCCGAGCCGACGGTCTGGCGCTGGTTGCGCGGCGAAGGGCTCAGCCTTGCGCGGCTCGATCAGATATGCGCGCTGGCCGGGCTGGAAATGCGCGATCTGGTTGGCCGCTCACGCGGGCCGGAACAGGCCATGTTCACGCTGGCGCAGGAACGCGTGCTCGCCGCCGACCGCGTGCTGGCACTGGCCTTCTTTGCGATCCTCCACGGCGCGCAGCGGCAGGACCTGGAGCAACAATTCGGCCTGAGCGGCGAACCGCTCGACACCTGCCTCGCCCGCCTGCACCGGATGGATCTCGTCGATATCGCACCGCATGGGCGGCTGCGCGCCCGCACCCGCAAGGCGGTGCGCTGGCGGCGCGGCGGCCCCTTGTCCGTGGCGTTCGAGAAGACCGTCAAACGCTTCTTCATCTCGATGGATTTCGGCGCGCCGGAATCGCGCTACGTTTCCGACATGGTGCGGCTGAGCGATGCCGGGCGGGCGCGGGTGCAGGCCCTGTTCGAAGCACTGCGCGACGACATCCAGCTGATCTGCGAACAGGATCAGGCCGCCCATATGGAAGCCTATGACTGGAGCGCGATCCTGATGCTGGTGCGCCCGCTTGATCTGGAGGCGATCACCCGCGAATGGCGCGCGCCGCAAGAGCCGGAAACGAGACAGGCCGGCGGTAGGCCGACCTGATCGTTGTCCTTGCGGGCCCGGCTACTGCCGGGCTGCGTTCAAAGGCTGTAGAAATCCGGGAAGCGCGCCAGCAGTTCACCGATTTCGTTGTCCGAAATATTGAATTCGAACCCTTCTTCGTCACCCCGGCGGCGATAGCCGTAAACGTTGGTCCACTTCCAGCCGGGCGCGCCGTTGCTCGGGAACACTTCCCAGGTGATATGGCACAGCGCCGCGCCGTCCGACACCGGCACGACCTTGTAATTGGTGATGCGGATATCCGAACCGACCCCGGCTTTTTCGAACCGTTCAACCTGATCGGCGCAGGCGGCATCAGCCTCCTCGCGATCTGTAAAGCTGTGAACCTGCCCCATCGTGAACGAATAGTACGGAAACACGTAGTGCGAAGCCAAAGCGCGGCCATCCTTGGCCGCCATCGCTTCGTCATAGCTCCGGCACAGTGCATCCGGGCCTTTGATCATCCCCCATCTCCTCTTTCTTATCGGTGTGATTCTGTGATCGATGTGAGGGATGGCTTACAAATCGGACGACGGCAAGGCCCGGAATAAACCTCACGCCATGCGCGGCCTGCGATCCCGCCACGGAGCCGCCTTTTCGAGCTGCCCGGCGAGGCGGAAAAGCGTCGCTTCCGCGCCATAGCGGGCAGAGAACATCACCCCGATCGGCAAGCCCGATTGCGACATGCCGAGCGGTACGGACATGCTCGGCTGGCCGGTCTGGTTCTGCAACCCGCTAAACGGCACGAAAGCGCTGATCGCCTTGATGTACGCTTCGATATCCGGGTTGGACAGGTTGATCACGCCAAGCGGCAGCGGCGGGCTGGCCACGGTGGGCGACAGCAGGATATCGTAATCGTTCATGAATTCCGAAACCGCAGTGGCGGCCACCATCAGATCGTTGGTCCCCTGCACATAGTCGGCGCCAGCGGTTTTCTGCCCCATCTGGTAATACATCAGCGTGGCCGCTTCGAGCACATCAAGGCCGGGCTTGATCCCCAGCGCCGCGCACCGCGCGTTCACCGTGGCCACGATGGAGGAACCGATAATTGCAAAGGACGCCTTGCCGATCGCGTCCATGTCCAGCTTGGGCGCTGCTTCCTCGACCGTATGGCCAAGCTTTTCGCACAGCGCCGCCGCATTGCGGACGGCCGCCACCACATCGGGATCGACAGGCGTACCGAGCGCCGGTGTGACGTTCAAAGCGATCCGCAGACGGCCCGGATCACGCCCCACTTCCTCCAGAAACGGGCGTTCCGGCGTCGGCGCGGTATAGCGCGCGCCCGGCTCCAGGCCGTGCGTGGCGTCGAGCAGCGCGGCACTGTCGCGCACGCTGCGGGTGACAGCATGATGCGCCGACATCCCGCCCCAGCCTTCGGTGTAGGGCGGCCCCATGGGCACCCGGCCCCGGCTGGGCTTGAGCCCGAACAGGCCGCAGCACGACGCCGGAATGCGGATGGAGCCGCCGCCATCGGTGGCATGCGCCGCAGGCAGCACGCCCGAGGCGACCGCCACCGCCGCGCCGCCGCTCGATCCGCCGGCGATTCGTTCCGGATTCCACGGATTGCGCGTTGCCCCCATCAACAGGCTTTCCGTGGTCGCGGTCAGGCCGAATTCGGGCGATGTCGTCTTGCCGAAAATCACCAGGCCCGCCCGTTCGTACCGCTTGACCAGTTCCGAAGTGACAGTCGCCCGGTTGCCTTTGAACAGACGGCTGCCCTGTTCGGTCAGTTCCCCGGCAATATGGGTGTTGAGATCCTTGATCAGCCAGGGAACGCCCTGGAACGGCCCTTCAGGCACGCCCTTGGCCACCGTGGCGCGGGCGCGTTCATAGAGCTTGTGCGCTATGAAATTCAGTTTCGGGTTGTGCTTTTCCGCCCGCGCGATAGCCGCTTCGAGCAGTTCCGAGGCGGACACCTGCCTGGTCTTCACCAGTTCGGCCAGCCCCATCGCGTCATGATCGTCGAGCACATGGCCCGATGCGCGCGATGCCGCACCGGCCGGAACCGATACCGCCGCCGTGGCCGCAATCGCCGCCGCCCCGGCAAGCATTTCTCGACGTGTAGTGTCCATGACGCATTCCTTCCCGTTTTATCGCGCCATCCCTGCCCGCAACGGGCACCGGATAGCGCCAGTTTTACCCTTCGAACCAGGTGCTCAATTCGATACCGGATGCCCGGTGACGCTCATAGACGGCTGTCAGTCCGATGACCGGCGCACTGCGGACAATATGCACCATCGCGCTACCGATCAGTCCCGCATGGCCATTCCGCCGTTGACACTGATCACCTGCCCGGTGATCCATTCCGCATCGTCCGACATCAGGAATGCGGCCATCGCGGCCAGATCTTCCGGCTTGCCCAGGCGGGGCAGTGCCGCGCGCCTGAGGCCCGCTTCGCGATATTCGTCGGTCAGATGCTCCAGCGCCGCTTCGGTCAGCACCAGGCCGGGGCAGACGACATTGGCACGGATGCCTTCCTTGCCATAACGCGCCGCGACATGGCGCATCATCGCATGGATGCCGTTCTTGGCCGTGGGATAGGCGACCTGCCACGGTGCGCCGCCATAGGCCGCGCCCGAACTGGTGTAGAGCATCGCGCCGCCGCCCTGTTCGAGCATCGCGGGCAGGGCCTGTTGCGTGCAGATGAGATAGGAACGCAGATTGAGCGCGATCGAACGGTCGAACGTTTCGAGGCTAATCGTCAGCGCATCGACATCGCCCTGCGTGGCCCCGGCAGCGTTGGCGTGGAAATAGTTCAATGCGCCATAGGTGCCGATGCAGGTCTGGACGAGCGCCGCCACCGAGTCCGGCTCGCAGATATCGAGCCCCATACCGATCGCCTTGCCGCCCGCTTCGACAATGCGCGCGGCGGTGGCCTGGGCCCATTCTTCTTCGAGATCGCCGATCACGACAGCAGCGCCTTCTTCGGCCAGCCGAAGCGCCGTGGCCGCGCCGATCCCGCGCCCACCACCGGCAATCACCCCGGCCTTGCCTGCCAATCCCCGCATGACCATTCTCCCCGGTGCAACCGCTGCGCGCGGCCACCTCGCTTTTCTGAACTCAAGTTCATAATTGGACCTGGGTTCACGTCAAGCGGAGAAATATGGGAAATCGTAGGCGTTCAGCCTTGGGGGGAACGCCTGAGCATCACGCAAATCCACTTCGCGGCCTCGGTCAACCGTTCTTCCAGCGGATAGCCGGGGGTGAGCCGCCAATTGTGAACCATACCAATGAACACCCCGGTCATGATTTCGGCGATGGCGCGCGGATCGGGGGCATCGGGTGCGAACTGGGTATCGCCGCCTTCCAGCAGGCTTTCGAAGCCGGTCGTCAGCCGCTCCATCCGTTCGAGCACCCCAGCCTCATTCCAGCCGAGTTCGGAATAGCCGACCAGCGGGCGCAACTTTTCCGCCCCGGCGTCCATGACCTGCCCCGTCTTGACGAAAGCCAGCATTACGCGTTCCCCCACATCGGTGGTCGCGTTGCGGCATTCCTCGATCCGGGCGAAGAAATGCTCGTGCATTTCCATCACCAGATGATCGAGAATTTCCCCTTTGCCTGTGAAGTAATTGAACAGCGTGGTGCGCGAAACCTGCGCTTCCCTGGCGATATCGTCCATGGTTGTCCCCTGCACACCGTCGCGGGCGAACCCCGCGCGTGCCGCGTCGAGGATGGCGTTGCGCCTGCGCTCCTTGTTAAGTTCGCGGCGGGAGACAGGTTTGTTCATTGGGCAATCCGTGCCGGAATAATACCATTTTCGACACGTGGCTTGCCCCCGTGCCACAAGAACGGCTCTTGCGCCGCTGCTCATGGCACAACATTGGCTGCGCCAGAAGCCCCAGCGCCACAATTTCCCTCTCTCCGGAAAGCAACAATACCCCCTGCGGGGCGCTTATCCCCTCACGGCACGAGCACCGCGCGCCCGACCACTCGCCCGCTCGCGAGATCGTCCAGCGCCTGATTGGCCTGATCCAGCGGGCGCGCGTCAATCGGCAGCGGGGTTTGCGGCAGCGTGCTGACGAGATCGACCAGTTCGTGCAGTTCCTGCAGATTGCCGACATAGCTGCCCTGCACTGTCAGCGCTTTCATCGGAAACAGCGGCAACGACCATGGCGAGGCTCCGCCGAAGAGGCCAACAATGACCATTTTCCCGCCTTTGGCCAGAAGATCGAAGCCCAGCGCCGCCGTGGCGGGATTGCCGACGAAATCGATCCCCGCCAGAAGCGGAGTGCCCAGCGCCTGATTGATCTGCGCCGCCGCATCGGGTGCAGCTCCATCGATCACGGCCAGCGCCCCCGCCTGCAAGGCGGCTTCCCGCTTGGCCGGATCGAGATCGACCACCACCGCCCCCTTGCCCCCCAAGGCCTTGAGCAGCGCGAGACACATCAGGCCCAGCCCACCCGCACCGATCAACAGGATCGGTTGGCGCCGGGCGACATCCATCACTTTGCGCAGCGCGCTGTAAGTGGTGAGGCCCGAACAGGCGAGCGGCGCGGCCGCGGTCGGTTCGATGCCCTTGAGATCGAGCAGGTAGCGCGGATGCGGGGCAAGAATGTGATCGGCATAGCCGCCATCGCGGTGAACCCCGAGATTGGCCGGGGCACCGAGACACAGGTTTTCCGAACCTGCCGTGCAATTGGCGCAAGAGCCGCAACCGATCCACGGATAGATCAGCCGTATATCGCCCACCGCCACGCCGGTTGCGTCGGGGCCGACGGCCACCACTTCGCCCACCGTTTCATGGCCCAGCGTGCGCGGCAGGCGCACGCCGCGATCGGTCAGTGAAAGCACTTTCCCGCCGCCCAGATCATATCCGCCTTCGCACAGATGAAGATCGCTGTGGCACACGCCGGCCGCCCGCGTGCGCAGAAGGACTTCCGTTCCGCTGGGCTGCGGATTGGCCTTTTCGTTCGGTTCAAGCGCCGCGCCGAACGCAACGAGCTGATAACTCTTCATGATTTCCCTCTCCCGGAAGCCGCGCCGCGCGGCAGCGCCCGCCCGGACCTTGCTGGGCCCGGGCGGTGTGCCTGCGATAATGCTTATTCGGCGGCGATGCTCTGCGCCTGTTCCGCCGGAAAGCGCGGATCTTCGCTGTACGGCGTGCTGTCTTCCCAATAGCCCGGCGGCGGCGCGTCGGTGATCCCGTATTCCTCGCGGATTTCCTCCACCGAAATGTCGATCAGTTCACGCCAGGGCAGCAGCATCAGGGGGAATTTCCAGTTGCGCCCCTGCGCATAGCCGCGCTCCTCCGCCTCGATCTGGATCGGCACCGCCTTGGGATAATAGAGGTTGCTCTTCATCAGGCTCTTGGCCTTCAGATAGTTCGAGACGCGGTTCATGTAAGCCGCCAGTTCCGGGCAGAAATACTTGTAAGCCGCGCGGATATTGGCCGCAATCAGCGCCAGTTCGCCGCCGTTGTTGGGGCCGAACCCCGTGACCATATGCTCAAGATCGTGCGTGAGCGCGCGTTCCTTGAGGTAATAGGTGTAGTCGCTGTCGACTTTCATCCCCTGGAAGAACACGTCCATGTTGAAACCGCTGTTGGCGATGAAATCGTGGATCATGTGGCCCAGCGTGCCGGGCTTGCAATGGGCGACGTCTTCAGCCTTGAAGTCGGAGAGGAGCTTGCGGTCGAGCCAGTTGCGGAATTCGGGCAGGCGCTGCTTTTCCGCTTCGAACAGGCGGAAGATTTCCGGCATGTCTTCCAGATCGTGCAGAATCTGCGCCACTTCGGGAATGTAGGCGGTGTTGGGCATGTCCGGCCCGTTCCGGCGAAGCATTTCCTGCGCCATCAGTTCGCGCAGCACCGGGTGGTTCAGATAGCGCGAGGAACTGATCAGAACCGAACTCTGCGTTTCATACCGGCGCACCGCGCCGTTGAAATACTCGTAATCCGCCTTGGTGACTTCAACCATTGCATCTCTCCTCGTTCTCTTATGGCGCGCATTCTGCGCCGTGCCCGGCAAATAGCAAGATGCAGCCGCGCCGTTTCGATCGGCGCGGCTGCGATTTCCGCCGGGTCCTGTTATTCTGCGGCCTGAGCCAGTTCGACACCAGCCGAAGGACTGAGGAACGCGCCGGGCAGGGCCCCGGTGAAACGCCCGTCCATGAAGGTGGGCATACCGTTCACCAGCGTCAGACGCATCGGGGCCGCATCGCGGGTATAGCGCCAGCTGATACCGTAATTGCCGGTCGGCACATCGAAGCGCTTGTATTCTTCGCGGCGTTCGATCTCGTCGGGATGGAACACGGTGATATCCGCCCGCATGCCTGCGCAAATGACCCCGCGATCATCCAGCCCGAAGTGCCCGGCAAGCTTGCCGGTCAACGCATGGATCGCCTCTTCCATCGTCACCATGCCTTCGCGGACATATTTGGTGAAGATCAGGATGTTTTCGCCGCCGCCGCAGAACATCTGCAAGTGCGCCCCGGCATCGGAAATATTGCCCACCGTCATCGGATCGCGGATCAGCCTGGCGGTCAGTTCTTCATCCTTGGGGAACGGCGCCATGTGCACGGTGGAACCGAGGCCGTTGGACAGAATCCACTCCGCCATGGCATCCGATGCGTGAACGCCCAGTGCATCGGCGTGGTCCCTGAGGGTGAGATTGATCGGGCCGAAGCCGTTTTCCGAATTGCGCAGATGCAGCGATTGCGGATTGGCCATCGGCGAATGCTTCCATGCCTGATTGTCCCAGCTATCGCGGGCCCGGGCGCGCCATTCCGGATCGCGCAGCAGGCGTTCCTTTTCTTCCGCCGTTTCGGCCAGCACGACTTCGTGCCAGACATAATCGTTGGACTGGGCGAAAATCAGCGACCGTTCGATCGACAAGGTGTTGGTCGGCGAAACATGGCTGAATCCGGCCCAAAAATCATAGCCTTCCGCCTGAAGCCGCGCCATCTGCGGTTCCATGATTTCGCGGATATCCTTCTGGAAATCGAGCGCGGGAATGGCGCCTGCGATCTGCACACGCACTTTCTTGCCCTTGAGCAGGCGCGCCATCCGGTCGAGCGAGGCCGGGCCCGTCTTGCGCATGAACGTGTCGACGATCACCTGATAGGTGCGGCCGGGATAGCGTTCCATCACTTCGAACAGAGCGGCGAATTCGGCATCGTCAGCCAACAGTGTCGGGATCGGGCGGTTCTGCCCGTCATGATCGTGCAGATTGTCCGACATGCCCAGCGCCCCGGCGGCCAGCGCATCGTCGAGCAGTTCGGCCATTTTCGCCACTTCCTCCGGCGTCGCCGCCCGGGTCCATGCGTCCATGCCCATCGCGGCCAGGCGAATGGCGATATGGCCGACAAAAGCACCATAGTTCGCCGGCACGCGGACATGCTTGGTCATCGATTGCTTGTATTCCGACCACTTGCGCCAGTCCCACGGCAAATTCTGCACGAAGGGCGCTTCCGGGATATCCTCGAAGAAGGAGAATATCTTGACCATTTCCAGCCGCACGGCCTCCTCGTCGGAAACCGGCGCGGCAGAAAAACCGCAATTGCCGAGGATGACGGTGGTCGTGCCATAGCCGGGCAGCGGATCGAGATCGGGCTGCCACCACATCGTGCCATCGTAATGGGTATGGCTTTCGATGAAGCCCGGCGCGACGACGCAATCGCGTGCATCGATAATGCGTTCGCCCCGCGCTTCGAGATCGGGGCCGACTTCGACAATGCGGTCGTCGGCAACGCGCACATCGGCCGCGAAGCCCTTTGCCCCCGTGCCGTCGATAACCGTGCCGTTCTTGATCAGGATACCTGCCATCTGTCCTTCTCCTGCTGCTGGCGACGCGTAATCCGCGTCTGATCTGTGCCGCACTTTTACAGGTCCGCAAGGCTGCGTGACAAACGATCGAAGCAGACATAGATCATGTGAAGAGCCAATTTGGCTTGTGACACGAACCGTTGATGAATCGATGGAGGCACAGGCATGCCCGCACGATCCGATCGCCAGTTTCCGCAATGGATGGCCACTTTGCGCAGGCTGCTGCGCGCCAACGGATTCACCATCCGGATGATCGCCGAACGCCTGGAAGTGAGTGACGCCACCGTGAAGCGCTGGTTCCAGGGGCGGGGCCTCGCCACCGACCGGCTGGAGGACCTGTGCGCATTGGCTGGAATCCGCCTGAACGAACTGGCCGAACTGGCAGGCGGCCCGCCGCGTGAACTGGCCCGCGAACTGACACTGGCGCAGGAGCAGGCGCTGACGGAAAGCACGCTGCTGTCGTTCCTGTTCTTCATGGCGATGAGCGGCTGGCCGCCGCGCGACCTGCATGACGATTTCGGCGTACCGATGGACCGGATCGAGGAACAGTTGGACCGGCTGGAGCGGCTGGCGCTGATCGACCGCCTGCCCGGCGGGCGTGTGCGCAGCCGTGTCGACCGGCGCGTGGCCTGGCGGCGCGGCCCGATGCGCCAGCATTTCGAACAGCACATGAAACGTCAGTTCATGGAAATCGATTTCGGCGATCCCGATACAATCTACACCGCCGAAGCTGCCAAGCTATCCGCATCAGGCATCGCCCGGCTGGAGGAACTGCTGCAACGCTTTCGGCTGGACGTGCAGGAACTGGCGGATGACGACCGCCGCCATGCCCTTCTATCCCGCCAATGGATGACGACGCTCGTCGCCGTGCGCCCGCTCGACACCAGGCGCTTTCGCGAACTCGCCGAAGCGTCGCAACGCGGCGTCCCGCCGGAAGACGCCGCGTAACGCAAGCCATAGCGCCCGGATCAGCTCAGCATTTTCGTCCGCAGCGCTTCGAGATCGACATCGCTCAGCCCCAGCTTCTGCTTGAGGTAGCTTTCCGTCCCGCCATAGCGGCTGTCGATATAGGTGAAGAACTGCGCCAGATGCGATTGGCCGCTGGGGGTGTAAAGCGGCTCTGCCTTGGCGCCGCCCGGTTTTGCCTGGCTCGCCGCATAGTATTTGACCATCGGATTGCCGGGATAATCGGCAGGATCGACCGGCGGCATTTCGACCGAAGGACGGCGGAACCCGGTGGAAAGATGATAGTCCTTCAGAATCGTTTCGCGATCGACCCCCAACACTTCGTAAATCAGCGCCGTGGCGATGCCGGTGCGGTCCTGCCCGGCTGAACAGTGATAGACCACGGCCCCGTCGTCGGCGAGCAGGCGGTTGAAGATCGCCCGCAGCTGCGGCACCAGCAGTTCCTCGATGCCCTGATAGGTGTTTTCGCCGCTACCTGCCTCCATCTTGGCGAACAGCGGCTTCATCGAATAGTCGTTCGAAAGGAACAGCGCCCCGGTGCGATCATCCAGCAGATCGGGTGCGACCTCCCGTTCTTCGAGCGAGCGCAGATCGACCACCGCCCCCAGGCGAAGCTGTTCCAGCAACGCATAGTCCGCATCCGTCAACAGCGGCATTGCCCCCGAACGGAACGCCTTGCCCCAGCGGACAGTTCGCCCGTCCTTGGTGGTATAGCCGCCCAGATCGCGGAAATTGCTGCCTTTCTCCAACGGCAGGAGACGTTCGGCCACCACTTGCGGCGCCTCGTTGCCACGCCGCACGATCACATAGCTGCGTTCGCTGGCCGGAAGTTTCACGGCCACGCGCTGCGCCTTGCTGTCGCGCACGATCAGGGTATCGCCATCATCCAGCACGGTATCGCGGCTCAACCAGAAGCTGGCCGGGACGGTGTCATCGCGCACCACGGTCGCGGATTGCGCATCCTTGCGTTCGATGCGCAACGGTTCCCCCGCGATGGCCGTTGTGGCCAGCGCTCCTGACAGAAGCAGCGTTGCAGTCATGATGGCGATACGTTTCATGGCTTTCCTCAATTATGTTGTGATTGACGCGGGAATGGCCGCAGTGTGTGGAACTTCCCCGCGATAGGCAACCTTTACGGCTGCCCTGCATGCTTGCAGTTGGCGGGAAGGCTGGTTTCGTCTAGCGCGCGGCACTTCCTTTCGACCGACAGATCGACAAAGCCATGCCGCGATTCGCCTTCTTCCGCCAACTGGGTCTTCCGGGGCATCTCAACGTCGTCCGCGCCAGTCTCGGCGCGATGACCGGCATTCTTCTCACGGCCTGGATCAGCCACCAGTGGCTGGGCGATAACCACGGCCTGCCCACGCTGGTCGGGCCGATGGGCGCATCGGCGGTGCTGCTGTTCGCGGTGCCCGCCAGCCCCCTGGCCCAGCCATGGTCGATCATCGGCGGCAATGTCCTCTCTACTCTGGTCGGGGTGGCCTGTGCGGCCTATCTGCCCGGCGGCCTGTTCGCTGGTGCGGCGGCTGTGGCGCTGGCCATCGTAACGATGCGCATGTGCCGCTGCCTCCACCCGCCCGGCGGGGCCATGGCGCTGACCACGGCGCTCGGCGGCCCGGCTATCGCGAAAGCCGGCTTCGCGTTCGCTTTCTTCCCCGTGGGGCTCAACGCGGTGCTTCTGCTATTGGTCGGCATCCTGTTCAACAATGCCACGCGCCACCGCTACCCGCACCGCGCTGCGCCGGCGCAGCCCAACGCGCACGGCACGCGCGATCCCCTGCCGCAAGACCGGGTGGGTTTCACCACCGCCGATATCGATGCGGTGCTGGCTCGCTATGACGAACTGCTCGACGTCAGCCGCGACGATCTCGACACGCTGTTCCGGCAAGTGGAAGCACGCGCCCACCGCCGCCTGCACCGCGCGTTAAGCTGCGCCGATATCATGTCGCGCGATGTGATCGTGGCCCATCCCGACGAAGGCGTCGGCCAGGCGCGCGATCGCCTGCTCGGCCGCAATCTTTCGGCCATGCCGGTGGTCGACGGCAAAGGGCATCCGGTGGGCATCGTCGGCCATGCCCAGCTTCTGGCGGGCAACGGCAGGCTGGTGCAGGACGTGCTCGATCCCGCGCCTTACCGCGCTGCGCCGGACCTGCCGATCGACGAACTGCTGCCCGCGCTATCCACCGGGCTGCATCATGATGCGCTCATCGTCGATCCCGATGGCAAGCTGGCCGGAATGATTACTCAGACCGATCTTCTTGCCGCGCTGTGGCGCAGCCATGTGGCCGAACAGGTCGCCAGCGCGGGCCCGCAGCAGAGCACTCCGGTCTGAACGCCCGCGCTATTGCGCAAAGCGCGCGATCACATCCAGAAACGCCTGCCCGTACACCTCCCGCTTGCGGACGCCGATCCCGGCGATATGCCCCAGATCGAGATCGTTGCGCGGGCGGCGCAGGGCCATTTCGCGCAAAGTGCTGTCATGGAAGATGACATAGGGCGGTACGCCCGCTTCCTTCGCCAGATCGCGGCGCAATTCGCGCAGCGCATCGAACAGCGGATCGCCCACCGGATTGGCCACATCGCCGCGCTTGCCCCGCCGCATGCGCGCAGGCGGCAGGACCAGCGCCACCGCTTCCTCGCCGCGCAGGAACGGACGTGCCGATGGGCCCAGCGTCAGGCCGCCGTGCTCATTCGTTTCCAGCGCATCGCGAACCATCAGCGCACGCGCCACGGGTTTGACCAGCGGCGCCTCATCCTGGCTGACGATACCGAACACCGAAAGCGCATCGTGCCCGCGCGCTGCGATCCGATCGTTGCTCTTGCCCGTCAGCACCGCTTCGATATGGCCCAATCCATAGGATTGCCCGGTGCGGTACACGGCGGATAGCAGCTTCTGCGCCGTCTGCGTCGCATCGACGCTGACCGGGGGCGACAGGCAATTGTCGCAATTGCCACAGCTTGCCGGCGGGTCCTCGCCGAAATGGCGCAGCAGGACCGCGCGCCTGCACCCCGCCGTTTCCACCAGCGCACCCAGTGCCCCGATACGGGCCCTCTCTCCCTGCTGGCGGGCGGGGTCGACTTCACCGATCCGCTGGCGCGCACGAACGAAATCCTCCGCGCCCCATAACAGCGTGGCCACAGCCGGATCACCATCGCGCCCGGCTCGGCCGCTTTCCTGATAATAGCTCTCGATCGATTTCGGCAGCCCGGCATGAATCACGAAGCGGACATCGGGCTTGTCGATCCCCATGCCGAAAGCGACGGTCGCAACCATCACCATATCTTCGCTGGCGAGGAAAGCCGCCTGATTGCCCGCGCGCACCTGCGGATCGAGCCCGGCATGATAGGGCAACACCGGCCGCCCCTTGCCCGCCAGAGACTGCGCCAGCCGCTCTGCCATCGCGCGCGTTTGGACATAGACGATACCCGGCCCCGGATTGGCCGCCAGCACATCGGCAATCTGCCGCTGCATCCCGTCGCGCGGCTTGATCGCATAGCGGATGTTGGGCCGGTCGAAGCCCGAAACCACCAGCCCGGCGGGCGGTAGGCCCAATTGCGCCAGAATATCGGAGCGGGTGTGGCCGTCGGCCGTCGCCGTCAGCGCCAGGCGCGGCACGTGCGGGAATGCATCGAGCAAAGGGCGCAGCAGGCGATAATCGGGTCTGAAATCGTGCCCCCATTCGGAGACGCAGTGCGCCTCGTCGATGGCGAACAGGCATATCCGCGCGCGTTCGAGGAGGTTGCGGAAACCTTCCCCGCTCGCCCGTTCCGGCGCGACATAGAGCAGGTCGAGGTCCCCCGCGATCAGCCGATCCTGCGTTTCGCGCCAGTCGGCGTCGGCGGACGTCAGGCTGGCGGCGCGAATGCCGAGCGCGCGGGCGGAGCGCAACTGATCGTGCATCAGAGCGATCAGCGGCGAAATGACGATACAACAGCCGTCCAGCGCCACGGCGGGAAGCTGGTAACATAGCGATTTGCCCGCCCCGGTGGGCATGATGGCGAGCGTTCCCTGCCCCGCCATCACCCGGCCGATCACCTGTTCCTGCACCCCGCGAAAGGTTTCGAATCCGAAGATATCGTGCAGGAGAATGGCTGGGTCCGCGTGCATCGCCCGTGCCTATAGGAAACTCCCCCGCAGGAGCCCATATGCGGAAGGCGTGCTTTCCCCCCTTTTTCCGCAAATGCCCCCACACATCCGGTCAGTTCAGGCAGCAACAGGGACGGCGTACCTTATATCGGGGCGGTAGGAGCGCTTCCGTCAATCCAGGGGATTTCGATTGCCCAGCAGAGCCTCATATCTGAAGTTCGGGCCTCTCTTTTTCAGAAGCTCTTTCTTCGCGTCGCTCAATGCCTCCGGCGACTGAAACAGGTCGACAGCAGTCATCGCCAGCGCGGCGGCAGCGGTAACCGCGGCCTTCGTTCCTATGGAATTGCCGCTTGCCCCCGCAGCAGCCCAGCTATGCGGTGTCACACCCTGCGGCCACGCCATCACCATGACCCCGACCGTGGGGACGACAACGCTAACATCGCCCACATCGGTCGAGCCTGCCCCGCGCTCGGCACCGGGAGGCAAGGGCGCAAGGGGGATAACCAACGCCGGATCGTTTTCCGGCGCCATGCCCAGGGACTTCTGAACGGATTCGGCGTAGCGATGTTCTTTCTCATCCCATGCCAATGCAGAAGCTGCCGTTTTCAGGTTCTTATAGGCTATTTTGTTGAGAGTATCGTTTATCAGCAAAGGATAGACGCCGCCCTTTATAGTCCATTCAACACTCGTTCCGCTGGCAATCGCAGCGCCTTCCGCTGTTTTCAGAAGCCTTCCCTGTACGTCTTTCACGATATTAACATCGATATCCCTGACGTAGTAACTGCTGGACGCAACGCTGGGGATGACGTTCGGCGCTTCCCCTCCGTTGGTGACAACGCCATGGACCCGTGCACTTTCAGGAATGAACTGCCGCATATAATTAACGGCTACATTCATGATTTCGATACCCGCCAAAGCAGAGCGCCCCTTTTCCGGAGCAATTGCGGCGTGGCTTGAAATCCCGTGAAATGTGAAGTCGGTCTTGATGTTGGCCCTGCTGGTGGAGTTGATCACTGCGGAAAGGCTGTAAGGGTGCCAATGCAGTACGGCGCCGACATCATCGAACAGGCCGGCACGGACCATATATACTTTGCCGTCACCTCCCTCCTCCGCGGGTGTGCCGTAGACTCGCACCTCGCCTTTGAAGCCTGTCTTCGCCATCCACTGCCGCACGGCAAGCGCAGCCCCGACACTGCCCGCCCCCAACAGGTTGTGCCCGCAGGCATGCCCCGCATTTTCGCCAATGACGGGAGATGGCGCGGTCGCTTCGGCCTGCTGGCTGATACCGGGAAGCGCATCGAATTCGGCAAGAAAGGCTATGACAGGCCCATCGCCTGTACGATAACGCGCGACAAATGCCGTTGGCATGTCGGCAACGCCGGAACTTATCGAAAACCCTTCCTTGCGAAGGGCCGACTGCAACAGAGCAGAACTTTTCTCTTCCTTGAATCCCACTTCCGGCATTTTCCAGATTCTGTGGGAAAGATCAGTGATTACCCCTTCATACCTTTTCGCGATATCAATTATTCCGTGGCCATCACGGGATTGCATTTCTTGCGACAAGGCAGGGCCGCTGCACAACAGAAGCAGCGCATATGGGATTGGGATAAATCGCGAAGCAGATTTAATCATAGTATTACCTTCTGATACTATGTTCCGATCAAATCATATATCGCGATATTATCCCAATTCCCTCATACATATTCAGAAGGCAAAGCCGACATCCACACCGAACGTGCGCGGCACCTGGAACGTGCCGATCACATTGGTGCTGAGATTGCGGGCGAATTCCAGCTTTTGATTGTTGGTCAGATTCTGGACCCAGGCCGACACTTTCGCCTTGGCCCCGCCGATGGGCAGATCGACCAGCGAAAGGCGTGCGTTGACATCGAAGCGCGAAGGCAGCGTTGTCATATCCAGTGTCGCCGCATTGCGGATCGGGTCGGACAGGCGCTTGTCCTTATAGAACCCGTCCACCCGGAACGTGACATAGCTGCCATTGGCAAAAGCAGGGGAATCATACTGCGCGCCAAGGCTGAGCGTGTTCTTGGGCGCCAGCGAGTTGACCGGGCCGTTGACCGGATCGTTGGCCAGCTTCTGGTGGAGGTAGCCATAGCTGGTGTTCAGCGTCAGCCCCTCCACCGGCTTGGCGGTCAGTTCAATCTCGAACCCGTTCTCGCGCCCATAGGGCGAGGAGAACAGGAAAGTGCCGCTGGCGGCATTGAAGCCAAGCGTCTGCACATTCTTGCGCCGCGAGATGAAATAAGCGGCATTGATGCGCAGCTTGTTGTCCAGCAGGTCCGCCTTCACGCCCGCTTCGTAGCTTTTCACCGTTTCGGGCTTGAAGAGGTTGCCGCCCATCACGCCGCCCGAAAGATAGCCGGTGGCGAAGCGCAGATAGCCACGGACATTGCGGTTGACGATATAAGTCGCCGTGGCGTCGAAATCCCAATGGTCGAACGACGCATTGGCGGTGACCGGCGGTGCGGCGAAGGGAATCAAGCCCGCCGCGCGCAGCACTTCACGCCGCTTGTCCTTGGTGTAGCGGATGCCACCTGCCAGTTCGAAATGCTCCGCCTTGTAGCCGAGATGGGCATAGGCAGCCATCGACTTGTTGCGGATCGAAGCATCGGCCCCGGCGAGATAATCGCTCGGCACTCCAAATGCGTTAAGCGTGTTGCCAGTGCCCGGGCCTGTGGAAGGGATGATTTCCGGCAAGTGTGTCGGGAACAGCGTCCCGATAAACACGGGATTGTTGTCCCGCCCGGTTTCACGGAAGTAGAACGCGCCCAGCACCCAGTCCCAGTTGCCGGTCTTGCCCAGCACCTGCAGTTCCTGCGTGAACTGCTTCTGATGCCGATCCTGCACCGAGGAAATGTTGGTGAACGGCAGGCCGCCCACTATGTAAGCCCCGCCATCGATATCGTTACCGCCGACGAATTCATCCATCTTGCGGAAGCCGGTGATGCTTTTCAGCGTGATCGCATCGTTGACATCCAGCGCCATGGTCAGGCTGTGGCCCTGAATCTTGAGATGCGAAGGCGTCGTAAAATCGAGCGCCACCGCCTTTTGCCGCTTGCTGCTGGGCGGCACATAGATGCTCGGCGCAGCAGTATAGAACGGCGGATCGCCCACACCCGGAAGATAGGTCGGATCATACCCCAGCAATTGTTGGGCGAGTTGCGTGCTGACCTTGTCGGTGTAATCGAACTTGTAATCGACCTGCAGCGCCCCGCCATCGATATGCACCGCTGCGGCAACGGCGTCGGTGTTTTCCGCACCGAAGGTCTTAGCCGATTTGATCGTGCCGAACGGCTCCGCGAAATGGAAAGTCCGGCCCGGCGTCAGATTGCGGACATAGCCCCGGTTTTCATCATGCAGATAGGATACGCGCGCGCTAATCGGCCCGAGCGCGGGCAGATTGACCGTGATCGAGCCCTTCCGGCGATCGTAATTACCGATGGTGCCATCCATTTTCACCCCGAATTCGCCCGTGGGGCGGGCGGTGATGAAGTTGATCGCACCGCCAGTGGAATTGCGGCCGAACAGCGTGCCCTGCGGCCCGCGCAGCACTTCCACCCGTTCCACGTCGGCGAGATCGAACGCCGTCCCCGCCGGGCGGCCGAGATAGACGCCATCGATATAGAGGCCGATCCCCGCGTCCGCCTCGAATTTCAAGGTGCCGGTGGAAACGCCGCGCAGATAGTATTGCGGCGCGCTGGCCGAACCGAACTGACGCTGCACATCGAGGTTCGGCACCGTCTTGCCGATATCGCCGAAACCCTTGATGTCCAGCGCTTCGAGTTGTTCGCTGTTGTAGCCGGTCACCGCTACCGGCACGGTCTGCGCGCTTTCTTCGGTGCGGCGCGCGGTCACGACGATATCGCCAATCCCCGCCGAGGCGCCACCCGCGGGCGTCGATTGAGCGAAAACCATCTGCGGCTGGACAGCCGCCAGCATGGAACCCGCCAGAACGGCAAAACGAAGTTTCATTTCCTACTCCCTGAGCGATGGTGGCAGCCTTTTGCTGCATTCTACACGCATTCTTATGATAAAATTTGCACAAATCATCAAGCCAAATTGCTACGTAAAATGACAAATCAAATCCAACAGTTATCTATTTGCGTAAAATGCAATCGGGCAAGCATACCGCACACCCGCGTTGTGCGGGTTATGAACGGCCTCCTTCGCAGCCCGGATTCCATTTGCAGAATCAGAAAAGCATATAAACTACGTGAAGCGATCAAACATCGCATATAATTGACGCTTTGCGTAGCATGCGGTAATCGGTGGGAAAGTGGTTTCCAAAGCGCGCGCATCGCGGCACACGGAGCCATGGAATACTGAAAGGAAAACAGATGGATTATCGGGGGAAGGCTGTTCTCATCACCGGCGGGGCGAGCGGCATTGGCGCCGCAGCCGCACGCCTCTTCGCCGCCGCAGGGGCCAGTGTCGCAATTGCGGATCGCAATGGCGAAGCGGCCAGCGCACTGGCGCAGGAACTGCCAGGAGCGATCGCCTGCACCGTCGATGTGATGAATCCTGACGACTGCCTCGCCATGGTGGACGCGGTGCGCAAAGCGTTCGGCCGGCTCGATTGCGCGTTCAACAACGCCGGGATCACCGAAGTCGCGCCGCTGAAAGGCGCTCCGCTACCCGAAACGCATGAATTGCCGCTGGACATATGGCGGCAGGTTCTGGGTGTCGATCTGGATGGTGTGTTCCACTGCCTGCGCGCCGAACTGCCCCTTCTGCTTGAAAGCGGCGGCGGGGCCATCGTCAACACCACCTCGCTGCAGGCGCATATCAGCTATCCGCGCACGGCGGCCTACACGGCGGCCAAGCATGGCGTGCTCGGCCTGACCAAGACGATCGCCAAGGAATACGGCGGGCGCGCCATCCGCTGCAACGCGGTGTCGCCCGGCGTGGTCGATACGCCGCTGACCAACCAGGTGATCCACCAGCCCGAATACAAGGATATGCTGCTGGCTCCGATCCCTATCGGCCGCTTCGCCCAACCGGAAGATGTCGCCAAGGCGGTGGTCTGGCTGTGTTCCGAGGATGCCGCCTATATCAACGGGGCCGTCCTCGCCGCCGATGGCGGCTATCTCGCCTGACAGCGAAACCCCCGCGCTCCGGATGGAACGCGGGGGCTGCCGGTTTCCTTCAGGGAAAGGACCGGTCAGGCGCCAATCGTATAGCGGCCGTGGGCCGAGAGATCGCCGAACAGATCGTTGGTGATATAGCGTTCGGTAAAGCGCCACTGCCCGTCGCGCTTTTCGAACCGGTCCCGATAGTCCCCGGTGATGATCGGCTGCAACGGCAAGGTCGGGGCCGCCTGAACCACCAGCACGGTGCTGGTCGCCGTGGCCACAGTCGCGCTTTCCGGTTCCACGATCACATTGCAGATCAGATGGCGGGTCCGCGGAATCCCATCATAAAGCTGCAGGAAGTCCGCGAACATACGCGTGACTTCCGCCGGATCGTTGACCACCGGATCATCGCGGCCTTCGAAATGCACCGTCGCCGAAGCGAACAGCTGCCCCACCCCGTCGAGCTTCCCGGCATCGAGAAAACGGGGATAGGAATGGATCAACTTCTGGATCGCCAGAAAGTCGGTAACACCAAAGTCGGTCATGATCGGATCACCCGTAAGCCGCTTCGAAAGTCCAGGTCCAGTGGCCGGGCTCCGGCCCATCTTCGAAGCCGAATTCCTTGCGCACATCCGCAATCGAAACATCGATCCAGTCTTCCCAGCGGATCATGAACAGCGGCTTCTTCTGCTTCATGCCCAGGGCATAGCCGCGCGCGGTGCCTTCGAGCATCGCGGGCACGACCTGGGGATAGTGGCAATTCATCCGCATGAGGCTGGTCGAGGACAGGAACATCGGCTGGAACGTCAGCATCCCGGCCAGTTCCGGCGAGAAATAGTTGAAGCACGCCACCGTGTTGGCGACGATCAGCGATTCCTCGCCCACCGGGCTGGGGTCGAGACCGGTGACGATATGTTCGATATCGTGGTTCTGCACCCGGCGCTTGTTGAGGTATTCGAAATCGTTCTTCGGTTCGCCTCGGAACATGAAATCGATATCCATGCCGCTTTCCTGGATGAAGCCGCGGATCGCCGCCCCGACCGTACCATCCTTGCACCCCGACAGATCCATTGCGTTCCAGTCCGACAGGAACCGCGTATCCAGCCATTCGGCGAATTCGGCGTTCTTGGCCTTTTCTTCCGCCAGCAGCGTCATCAGCCGTTCGTAGTCGAGTTCCTCGGCGATGGCGTTGTTGATTTCCGGCACCAGATAGGCGGCGGGCAGATCATGCCCGTTCCGCTTGAGCCCCATCTGCGCATAGATATCGCGAAACCGCGGATTGTTCAGATAGCGCGAATTGCTGATCAGGATGGACCCGGCCAGAGGTTCGTTCGCCCCTTTCAGATAGTCCGCTTCTTTGCCTTCGATTTTCATTTTTGCATTCTCTCTCCGCGTTCCCGACAATCAGGATTCGCTTCCGTAGACGTTAGTATAGAATGCGAATTCGCGGCTCAACTGCTCCGCATCGATCCCGAAATCGGCCAGTTCGTATTTGTGCGATGGCCGGTTGTCGCGCTTGTTGCCGTCCAGCCAGGCTTTCCACGCGGCCACGTCCGCATCGTCCGCGTGTATTCCGGCGGTGGCGAAAATGCCGATGGCATGGCCCACCGGATCGGCCAGCAGCTTGCGGTAATCGACATCGACGAAACGATCTTCCGCATTGCGGCGCGCTGCCATCATGTCTTCCAGATTGCGCTTGAGCCGCGCGCTCCAGTGCCGGGCCTGCGCGGCGCGGAAATCGGTGTCGGTGTTGCCGCCGGTCAACGATCCGACCATCGAGGAATAGCTGGCGATCACATGATCGATCCGGCGATGCGTCATGACGATCACCGCCTCGGGGAACATGTCGAGCACCGTTTGCACCGCTGTCAGATGATGCGGCGCCTTGAGCACCCATTTCTGACCCCGCCGCGAAGGGTCCTGCCACTGAAGGATTTTCAGCCAGTCGATCAGTTCGCCATAAGCGGCGCGCTGGTCGGCTTCCAGCAGCCAGGCGCCATAGCTCGGCAGATACATCATCGCTTCGGGAATGTTCGAAATGAACGACTGCTCGATCAGCGGCAGTTCCTCGTCATAGGCATGCGCATCCATCGGATGGATCGCATCGAACCCGGCGGAAGCGCCGACAAGCTGTTCGACCAGCGCTTCGGCATCGGCCTTGCGCGCGGCGATATCGGCCGCCCCGCTTTCGTCGCGCGGCAGGGGGAAAATCGTTTCCCACCACACCATCGCCGTCGCCCGGGGGGATGCCGCCAGCAGACGGTGCAACATCGTGCTGCCGGTGCGCGGCAAACCGACGATGATCGCGCCCACTTCCACTTTCTCGTCTGCGATTTCGGGATGCGCTTTCATCAATGCTTGGCGGCGCAGGCGGTTTTCCAGCGCATTGACAATGCGCCCGCCCTGCATCTGAATGCCCGCTTCGTTCAGATCGGCTTCTTCCCGCATCGAACGGGTCAGCACCGTCAGCGGTTCGAGGAAATGATCGGGACCGAAATCGTCCAGCCCGGTGTTCGCTTTGGCCCGGGCCATCAGAGCATCGGGTTCGAGTTGCGCCAGATTTTGCATATGAATCACCCACCTCAACCGTAATATCTTTTTGCGTAGTTTTTTATGACAAAATACTCCGCATATGGCAATGGCGTCTTGACGAAATTGCCTACTTTGCCCATTCTATCGCGCGAAAAAGGGAGAATCCGATGTCTTATCCACGCGAAGAAGTCGAAGCCGCCATCATCGCCTTGCGCGATGCCTTTGTCGAAGCGGAGAAACGCAATCACTGGGCTTGGATTGCGGACGAACTCTATCACGAAAACGCCACCTATTATTGCCCCTATGGCGGGGCGATGCCGGTCTTCGCGCGCAGCCGCGAGGAAATCCGCCAGACCCATTACGGGCGCGACATGGATGTGGGGTCCGGCTGGGCCGGATGGAGTTTCCCGGTCACCAGTTTCGCAGTCAACGGCGACCAGATCTTCAGCCGCTGGGTCAACCGCGGCCCGGGCCGCCGCCCGGACGGCAGCTATTACGAAACCGAAGGCGTCAGCTTCATCACCTATGGCGGCGACGGCAAATTCTCTTCGCAGTATGACCTGTTCGATATCGGCCACCAGATGAAGCTGTGTGACGAACTCAAGGAAGCGGGTCTGCTGAACGAAGCGCTTGAACGCGATTGGGTCGCACCCATGAAGCGGCGCATCATCGACGGGTTGATGCAAGGCATCGCTCCGGCACCGGCAGCCTGAAGGCTCCCGCCGGACACCTGAAGGGCCCGGGTCACCCCGGGCCCTTTTTCTCTACAGGCTCACCAACCTGAGGCGGCTATTGCGCCGCTTGCGCCATTTCTGCCGGGCCGCCCAGGCAATCCTGCACCGCCAGCAAACCGAACGTCATCGCCGGGGCGAGCGTCGAACCTGCCCCGGGATAGGATGGCCCCATCACCGACGCCGCATTGTTGCCGATGGCATAGAGACCGGGGATCACCTGCCCCTGCGTATCCAGTACGCGCGCGGCCTCGTCCGTCGCCAGACCGCCCTTGGTGCCGATATCGCCGGGATAGACCTTGAGCGCGTAGAACGGCGCTTCGTCGATCGGGGCGAGATTGGGATTGGGCTGCACCGACTGATCGCCGTAATAGCGATCGTACGGGGCCGAACCGCGGCCGAAATCGTCATCCACCCCGGTGGCGGCAAAGCGGTTGACACGGTTGACAGTGTTCTCCAGCCGATCCGGATCGACGCCCATCTTTTCCGCAAGGGCGCGGATCGTCGGCGCTTTGACATACATCTGGCGAACCCGCTTGGGCAGCAGCCAGTCCGGCACCAGCGGTAGGACCGGGCCCATCGGATATTTCCGCCGAAACCGGCTGTCGAGCACGATCCATGACGGGATCGTGCGCCGATCGGGCCGGTCTGCGTCGATCATCGCCCGCCCGGCGATATCGTAGCTGCGCGCCTCGTTCATGTAGCGCTCACCCGTCTGGCTGACCATGATATTGCCCGGCAGCGCCCGCTCGTAGAACAGCGGGCGACCGCGCGTTTCGCCCGGCACGTTCAGAGTCGGCGCCCACCATGCCTCGTCCATCAGATCGATGGCCGCGCCCACGCGCATCCCGGCGGTTATCCCGTCACCGGTGTTGTTTTCCTGGCCCGCCGACCATTCCGGGCGGCTTTCCGCGCCCGGCAGGTATTGTTCACGCATGGCCCGGTTGCGTTCGAACCCACCGGCGGCAAGGATCACCCCCCGCGCCGCGCGCACGCGGACATCGTGGCCGTCCTTGCGGATCACCGCGCCTTCGACGCGGCCATCATCGCCTTTCACCAGATCGACCAGCTCCGCCTCGCGCCACATCTCCCCGCCGTAGCGATTGAGAGCGTTCTTGAGGTGCCCGGCAATCGCCGATCCGAACACCACGAACCGGCTGCGCGACGAACGCAGACGCTGCGGAATATCGCTGTAATAACGCCACAGCACTTTCGCCATGATCGTCTTCCAGCCCGGCCCGCGCGTGATCATCGGCGCGGATTCCATGATCGTCCACGGGATGAAGCCGAACAGCATGGCCGAAGGGTGCGTGGTGCGCAGGTTCTCGAAATCCTCCCGCGACAGGTCCCGCGCATCGATGGTGTTGCAGGCATGGCTGCGATAGCCCATTTTTCCGCCCGGCTTTTCCGCCTGATAATCGGTGTAGGGGATCGCGGTGAAGCGCAGGTCAGAAATGGCCTCGATCGCACGCTTCATCACATGGCCATTTTCCACGAAAGCGCGGATGCGGGCATCGGCCACGGTGTTGCCGGTCAGCGCCTTGATATAAGTGAAGGCCTCTTCCGGTGTATCTTCCTGCCCCTGTTCGCGCGCGGAATCGCTGCACGGAATCCACACGCCGCCGCCCGAAGTCGCCGAAGTGCCGCCATATTGCGCGCTCTTTTCGATAATCAGCGTCCGCGCCCCGCGATGGGCGGCGAACACGGCCGACGCCATGCCCCCCGCCCCGGTTCCGATCACCAGAACATCAACGTCCTTGTCCCACCCGCTCACGAGTTGGCCGCTTCGTTCTGGAAATTGAGCCCGAATGCTTCGGCAATGATGATCGGGTTCACATACTCCTTCCAGTAAACCACCTGATCGCCTTCAAAGCGCAGGATGCCGAGATATTTGTTGGAATAGTGGATGCCGCTCGAACGCAGCGTGGTATCCGAATGATATTCGACAATCAGCGTGTCGGGATCGAGTTGATCGTAGAACGTATCGATCTGGTGGTGATAGCCGTCGCAATCCTCCATCCCCACGCGCGAGGTTTCGATGAACGCGTCGCGGCCGACCATGCGGCTGGGAAATTCCTTGAGCGGCAGATAGGGCCATTCAAACACGGCCTGTTCATCCACATACCGGGCGAAAGTCTCGAAATCCTTGCGCCCGTAGGCCCCGATCAGCTCCGCGAAGAGCGTGCGCAACTGCGCACGGCGTGTTTCCTCGAATCCCATGGCATTCTCCTTGTATGGACGGGAAATGCCGTCACACAAGGGAAGCTGTCAAACGCAAAAAGGAAATCAGGATCAAAATTATTGCGCTTTGCGTATTTCGAAACAGGCATGGCATCGAAGGTGCGAAGCCAGCCCCACCTTCGCCGCTAGCGTGTGATCGTCGTCAAACGGTAATCGTGCTTGATCATCCGGTGAGTCAATTCATAGCGGATGCGCCCGATTCCGGGGATCGGATCGATGGTGTTATGCAGATAGTCGGCCAGATGCGTCGCGCTGCGCACCCAGGTGATCGCCAGAATATCCGCCCGCCCGACCAGCGAAGCGACATAGGTGATTTCCGGCTGCGCGACGAGCGCATCCAGCACTCCGGCCAAGGGATACGTCGCATCCACGTCGATCCAGAGGTAGGCGATCACCGAATCGGGAACGTGATCGATGTTGGTGACAGCGGCGACCTGGATCGCCTTTTCATCTATCAGGCGCTTCAGCCGCAGCCGGATCGCGCCTTCGGTCAGCCCGAATTCGCGCGCGATTTCCCGATTGCTGACGCGCGCATCGGTGGCCAGCCGCTCCAGCAGCCGCCGGTCGAGATCGCTGAGTTCGATTTCCTTCATTCGAAGCGCCCCCAGGGGTGATCGTATTTGACGATGTTCATCGCCAGCGCGGATTCCACGCCGACAATCCCATCGATCTGCGGGATGGTTTCTGTCAGCAATCCGTTCAGCGTCGCCATGTCGCGGGCGACGACCTGGATTTCCAGATCGTTGCGCCCGATCACAGACAGGATCGAGATCACTTCGGGAATCGCCAGCAGATCCTGTCCCACTTCGTCGATCGTCCGCCCGCGTATCCTGATGCCGACCAATGCGGTGTAGGGATAGCCCATGGCCCCCAGATCGCGCTTGGCCACGATGCGGATCGATCCGGATGTTTCCAGCCGCCGGATACGCGCGCGTACGGTCGCCTCGGTCAGGCCGACCTTCTGGGCGAGTTCGCGAATCGCGATGCGGCCATCTTCGCGCAGCACGGCGATGATCGCCTCGTCCTGTTCATCCAGTTGACGCTTCAATTCCCGCCCCTTTCGCTGCCGGGGCTATGGCATCCGGCCGGCATTTGCAATCGTGCGCAGGTACGCCCCTAAAGTTGCGACATTGGGCAACTCCGCATACCGTTACAAATCAGGCCACATCTTCCTTTTTGCGTATAGACGCCCCCGGTGGCTTCTGGCAAATTCCGTGCATTGGCCCGGCGGGCGGATCGCATCGCCTGCCACAGGCTTCATTTCCACATGCGCGGCCATCGTGCCGGCGCCATCCACAGACACTTGGGAGACGATAATGAGCATTCTCGAAGGCAAATCCGTTCTGGTCACCGGCGTCGGGCCCGGGCTCGGCCGCACAATCGCCTATGAGGCGGGGCGACTGGGCGCGAATGTGGCGATGGTTTCGCGCTCGACCACGCTGATGGAAGAAGTCGCGGGTGAAATCGAGAAAATGGGCCGCAAGGCGCTGATCATTCAGGCCGACATCACTTCGCAGGATGCCTGCAACGCCGCCGCGGAAAAGACACAGGCCGCCTTCGGCCGGATCGATGGTCTCGTCAATTCGGCCTACCGCCCCGGCGATCTCGCCCCGGTGAACGAGATCGATCTCGACGTGCTGCTCAGTGCATTCGATGTCACGGTGATCGGCACTCTGCGCATGATCCGCGCGGTCGTGCCGGTGATGGAACAGCAGGGCGGCGGCTCGATCGTCAACGTCGGCAGCCAGGTTGCGCGCAAGGTCGTGCAGCATCAGGGCGGCTACGCTTCGACCAAGGCGGCGCTGGCATCGTTGACCCGCTATCTCGCCTCCGAACTGGGGCCGAAGAATATCCGCGTGAACACCCCCGCCATCGGCTGGACGATGAGCGCCCCCGCACGCGCCTGGCTGGAAGATCAGGCGGCCCAAGGCGGCCCCAGCGTCGATGAAACGGTGGCCGCGATCTCCTCCACCATGGCGCTCGGCCGAATCCCGACCGACGAGGAATGCGCCCACGGCGTGCTGCTGCCGCTGTCGGACCTGTTCAGTGCCGTGACCGGCGCCACGCTGGATGTGAACGGCGGCGATTACATGCCGCTGTAACCGGCGAACGGACCGAAAAAAAACAGGGCCGCGTTTGCACACGCGGCCCTGTTCATTTGCGCGGCATGGGAAGACTGCCGCCTTTCCCCTTCGCGCACCCTCAGAGCGTAATCTTCCGTATGGTCGGCACCGGGGTTTGCGCCGCATGGATCCAGCGCAGCAGCAGGAAGCCCTGGTTATGCCCATGCGTGGTCAGCCAGTTGGGGCGGCCCGGATCGTCATGCGCGACCACGATGGTCGCCGTGCCATCCGCGTTGGGCACCACGGTGCCCTTGTTGATGCAGGCCGGGACGTACCGGTAATCGAGCGATTCCATCCACCAGTTGTTGATCTGAATATTCCAGAATTCGCAATCGGGGATCGGCGTATCGATCAACAGCGCCTCGCCCGGCCCCAATGTCCAGTAACCGTGGACATAGAAGATCGCCGGATCGCCTCCGGCCTTCTGGAACATGTCCTGCCCCCAATCGCGCATTTCGTTGGGATGGGCCATGAACATGTTCGACCAGTCGGCGAACAGTTTCGAACTGTTGACCACGAAATCCGCCGCGCCTTGCAGGCGCGCTTTCAGCGCCTCAGGGTCGAGCGGGTGCGGCATCGCCGGGCCATCGCTGATCCGTTCGATAGCGAACGTCGCCGGCACTTCACTGCGCCGGTCGATAAAGGTCTGCCGCACTTGCAGGATGTTCGAATCCGCCGCCAACGGCAACCACGCGCTGCCATCCTGCGGATCGGTCTGGCTGGCGGTGATGACGAAATCGCCGTTCGCATCGGGGCGGAATTCGTTCGCTCTCAGTTCCCCGGTGGACGCCATCGTGCCGTCGATCGCGTAGCGGTTCGCTTTCGATCCGATGCTGAGATAGGCCACCGATCCCACATTGCCGGTCAGGCGATAGGTCCGATCCCCGGCAATCGTCGCCGAGAGATAGAGGTTGTCAGGATTGTCCCCGCCCAGCTTCGCCGTTTCATGGCTCGGCCGCACGAAAGCGGGAAAATCGGGATCGCCTCCTTCCAGATACATCTCCAGCCCCAGCCGGACGAGGCGGCTGAGATAGCGCGCCCCTTCCGCCTGATCGAAGAGATCGGCGGGGGCCCCTGGGGCGTTGAGCGTGGCCCGCGCCTCGCCCAGCCGTGCAGTGAAAGCGTCCCAGATATCCGCGCCCGGGTTGGTGGTCATGTCCTGTGCTCCTATCGGCGTTGCGGGGCGGCCGCGGTCAACCCGTCGTCTGCCCGCCATCGAGAATCAGCACCGTACCCGTGGCATAGCGCGCATCGTCGCTGGCGAGATAGGCGATGGCAGCGGCGATTTCCGCCGGTGTGCAGGCTTCGCGGTCAGTCAGCTTGGGCATGTTGCGCCCCGCCGCTTCGGTGAAGATCGCGGGATCGACCCCGCCGCCCGCCGTGCTCTTTTCATGCATCGGCGTGGCCACGCCGCCCGGCGCGATTGCATTCACCCGGATGCCATGGCGCGCCCATTCGAGCGAGGTGCTCTTGGTCAGCGCGATCACGCCCGCCTTCGAAATGCCATAGGCGGACGTGCCATAGACGGGGTGAATTCCCCCGGCCGATGCGACATTGACGATATTGCCCTTGCTCGCCTTCAGCGGTTCGAGCGCGGCCTGCGTCAGGTAGAACGGGCCGGACAGATTGATATCCAGCGTGCGCTGCCATGCGGCCGGGTCGGTTTCCTCGATCCGGCCCCAGGTCATGATCCCGGCGATGTTGAGCAGGATATCGATCCCGCCCAATGCGCTTTCCACGTCGCTCACCAGCTTGGCCGCGGCGGCCGGATCGCGCGCGTCATAAGCGAAAGCCACACCGCCGAGGCGCTCCGCCATCGCCTTTGCGCCCGCACCGTCGATATCGCCGATCGCCACCGTGGCCCCTTCGGCGGCGAAAAGTTCGGCGGTTGCCTGGCCGATGCCCGATGCGCCCCCCGTCACCAGAACCCGCTTGCCTGCGAAACGCTGTGCCATCCTAACCCTTGTCCTTTTCTGTCAGATCATGCCGGTTGCGCAGCACCAGACCGCCTGCAACCACGAGAAACACCAGCCCCAGCGCCACGAATGCCCCCGATACGCCCATCCCCCGGCGCAGCGGATCGAACAGCAGCGGATTGAGGAACTGCCCCGCGTTGAGCGCGCTGACGATCAGCCCCATGGCCAGCGCGTGGACAGCGGGGCCCGTGCGGCGGAACAGCAGCGATGCCGTGGCCGGTTCGGACATCCCCGCCCCGATGCCGACCAGCGCACAGCCGAGGAACACCATCCACACTTCGCTCGACAGGCCGATCAGTAGGATACCGCAGCCCATGCTCAGCGCATCGAGCACGAGAAACCCGTGCAATCCGATCCAGCGGCGCAGGTACCCGAACGCCCAGGCGGTTATCATCGCCACGAAGGAGGTGGAGGCGATCACCGCACCGATGGTTTCCGCGCTGCCCATGCCCCGTGCGGCCAGCACGAAGCCCCCTTGGATCGAAGGGGTGAACATACCCAGCGTCAACAAGATCAGCAGCGCGTAATAGGGCCAGACGTGCGCGAGATCGCGCGCGGCGGCCACGCCTTTTTCCGCCGCGTCTTCCGGCGCCAGCACAGCGTTGCGGATCACGAACCATGACACCAGCAGGGTCGGCACGCCCAGCAGATAGAGCGCGAAAGGCGCATGCCAGCCGCCCAGATCGACCAGGCGCCCGCCATAGATCAGCGCCACCCCCGCCAGAAGCGAAGACACCGAGGTGGCATAGCCCAGCACCCGTTCGCGCCGATGGCCGGAAAAATGATCGCCGATCAGGCCGAGGCAGGATGTCAGGATGCCGCCACCCGCAATGCCGAGCAGCAGGCGAAGCACCAGCAGGGCCGAACGGCTGTCAATCAGCAGGACCCCTGCCCCGCCGATGATGTAGAGCACCAGCGAAGCCAGCAGCACCGCGCGCTGCCCGATCCGCCCTGCCAGCCAGCCAGCCACCGGAGCGGAGGCCACCAGCATCGCGGCGGGCAGAGTCATCACGATCTGCGAGAACAACTGGCTGTCGGCGTTCGCGCCGAAATGCTGCGCCATGGCCACCAGCGCGGGGGCGGCGGCCATGGGGATCAGCGCGACCAGCGCGGGCCCGGCGATGCACACCGCCGCGACCAGCCAGCCCGCGTCCCTGTCCTGCCCTGCTTCCATCGGCGGGCTAGATCGTGCGCGTGGCAAGCGCTGCGTCGCGCATTGCCCCTTCGATATAGCCGACCCCGGTGCAATCGCCCACGCGGTGCACGGTAAAACCGTCCCGCTCCAGCATGTCGGCCACGCTGTCATCGCCCGTCGCGCCCTTGGCCACGATCACCGTATCGGCGCCGATCGTGCGCTCCTGCCCGCTGTCGTTGGTGTAGGCCACCGTGTGCTCGCCGATGTGGGCATCGGCGGTGTTGGTCAGCAAGGCCACGCCGAGTTCGTGGCATTCGTCGATCACGCGGAAGCGGCGGACCAGCGGGAGCCCCCGGCCCACGCGGCTGCTGTCTTCCAGCACCGTTACCTGCCGCCCGCGCTTGGCGAGGAATTCGGCAAGTTCGAGACCGACCAGTTCACCGCCGAGAATGACCACGCGCTTGCCGATAGGCATCCAGAACTTCGATCCTTCGCGCAGCAGGCCCAGTTTGCCGGTCAGGCCTGTCTTGCTACCCCACTTCATTGCGAAGCGGGTCGAACCGCCGGTCTTGTCGGCGATTTCCTCCAGATCATGCCCCAGCACGAGCTTGCGCATGTCATCGCCCGAAAAGACGAAATCGCGATCCGAACCGGGGATCGGCGGCATCGAACGTTTCGCACCGGTGGCGACGATCACTTCATCGACGCCGAGGCTGCGGACCAGTTCGGACGTGACGCGGGTGTTAAGCCGCAGATCGATCCGGTCATCGTGCACTTCGCGCTTGAGCCAGTCGACGATGCGCTGGTTCGGCGCATAGGCGACGGACGCGAACTGCGCGGTGCCGCCCAGCCGGTCAGTCGCTTCGCACAGGATCACCTGATGCCCCTTGTTGGCAAGCAGCCGCGCAGATTCCATACCGCCCGGCCCGCCGCCGACCACCAGCACTTTCTTGCGCCGTTCGGCCGGTTCTGGCTGCCGCTCGGTCTCGAAGCCGGTCAACGGGTTGACCGCGCATATCACGTGGCTGGATTTGAAAATGTTGCTGATGCAGGTGTAGCAATAGACGCAGGGGCGCACCGTTTCCGGCTGTTCGGCCAGCAACTTGTTCGGCAGATGCGGATCGGCCAGCAGCTTGCGCCCCATGGTCACGAAATCGAGCTTGCCCTGCGCGATGAAACGGTCGGCGTCTTCCGGTTCGATCCGGCCCGGGCAGATCACCGGGATCGACACCGCCGCCTTGATCTTCGCCGCGTTGCCGACAAAGCAATTGCGGATATCGGTGGCATGGCCGGTAGAATAGGTGCGGCCATAATTGGAATCGCCGTGCGCGCTGACATGGATGGCGTCCAGCCCGGCCTCTTCCCCCAATTGCGCCACGCGGATCGCGTCTTCCAGCGTGATGCCGTAATCCATCAGGAATTCCTGGCTGTCGAAGCGCATCCACACCGGATAATCCGGCCCCACCGCTTCGCGCACCGCACGGATCGTGCGGGTCAGCAAGCGTGCGCGGTTTTCGACCGAACCGCCGAAATCGTCCGTCCGCTGGTTGTAGGCGGGCGAAAGGAACGTGGAGAAAATGTAGCCGTGCCCGGCGTGCAGTTCGACCGCATCGATCCCCGCGCGCTTGGCCCGGTCGGCCGCCGCCGCGAACATCTGCACGATCCGCTCGATGCTTTCTTCCGTATCGAGCGTGTCATACTTGATTTCGCCCATAGTGGCGTAAGGTTCGAAGAACTTGGCCTGTTCCTCCTCCAGCATGACATCGACGAAATCGCCGCTGTCCTTCGATGCCTTGGGCACGGAAGGGCAAGCGAGCGGGCGGCCATCGAGCATGTCGGTCATCGCGGTGATGCCGGCGTGATGCAATTGCACCGCCAGTTTCGCCCCGTGCTGGTGCACTTCGTCCGCCAGCGCCTTGAGGCCGGGAATGAACTTGTCGTCCGAGATCGCTTCCTGCCGCCAGTTGCTGGCGCCCACCGGGAAACCGACCGAAACCGAACCCATCGTCACCAGTGCGGCGCCGCCCTTGGCGCGCTCGACATAGTAGGTGCGCAGTCGTTCGCCCACCGAACCGTCTTCTTCCGCGAGATTCGATCCCATCGGGGAAAAGAAGATACGGTTGCGCAATTCGAGCTGGTTGATGCGGCCCGGCGACATCAAATGGCGAAAGCGCTTCTTGGTGAACATGCCCATCTCTCAGTCTCCTTGCGAGAGCTGGGTTGCCGGCCTCAGGCCGCTACGGTTGTGCATCCATCTCTCCATCGTTTGCCGCAATCCAGACCTTATACGGCCCATGATCAGGCACAAAACCTGAATACGCGATATATCGCCTTTACAAACTACGCAAAGCGAAAATCTCCTCGCATACCTTCTCTATATGCGTATTTCCGAAAGCGAAAGCCCGGCCGCAGTGTAACCTGAGGCCGGGCTTCAACGATAGCGGCATTTTGCGGGGTTCGCTGCCGCCTGTCAGGCCGCGGTGTCCTGCGGGATTTCCAGCATCACTTTGACCGCTTCGGGCTGGCCCTGCTTTTCGAAAGCCGCGCTGATTTCATCCAGCGCGTACGTGTGCGAGATCAGGCCCACCCGGTCGACTTTGCCCGTGCGCATCATGTCCAGCGCTTCGACCAGTTCCTCGGCCGCGTAGCCGTTGGAACCGATGATGACCGGCTCCTTCTTGATGACGTAGCTGAAATCGATCGTCATCGGTTCTTCGTAAGCGCCAAAGCAGACGATACGCCCGCCACGGTTGACAAGGCAACGCAGCGCGATTTCCAGCGGCGGCGGCCCCGGAATGTGCGGGATGTAGCCCGCGCAATCGATCACCACGTCGATTTTCGCCGATTTGCCGCGATAATCGTCTTCCGCGCCGCAGAGGGCGACGGCGGCTTCGAAGATATCGGCATTGCGGGGATTGATCGTGTCGCTGGCGCCCACACCCTTGGCCGCTTCGAGGCGGACGTCCTGCACGTCCACCGCGATCACCCGGCCGACATCCGGGCACTTGGCCCGGATCGCCTGGATCACGCCAAGGCCGATGATGCCGACACCGAACACCATGACGTTTTCGCCCGGTTTGATTTCGGCCTTGCGCACCATCTGCAGCCCGTCCGCCATCGGCTCGGTCGTCGCCGCTTCGGCGAAGCTGACGCCTTCGGGAATGCGCACGAGCTGGAACGGGTTCACCGGCACGGTCACGAACTGCGCCATGCCCCCGCCATAACCGGTAACGCCGACCACGGCTTCACCCACGCTCCACCCTTCGACGCCTTCGCCGAGTTCGGCAATGCGCCCGGCGAATTCATGCCCGGGAACGTCATAGCCTTCTGGCGTCTTGCGGACGAGCGAATGGCGGTAGCTGTTGTTGCGGTACATATGCAGATCGGACCCGCAAATGCCGCAGGCTTCCACCGCCACCAGAACTTCGCCGGGGGCGGGCTTCGGCCGCGTGGCGTCGCTGCGGGCTTCGATCCGGCCCGGATCGATATAGTTGGCTGACAACATCGTTTCTCTCCCGATCTCGTTCTCAGCGGCGCGCGATGGCGGAATCGGTTTCGGCCGGCGCTTCCGCCGCATGCTTTTCGAACGCGCGCTTGGTCGCCGACTGGATCACATCGATGAAACCGTCGCGGTTTTCGCGCGCCCAGTCGTACGAACGCTGGCGGGCGCGATTGTCGCCGTTGATTTCGGGCAGGACGTAGCGGGCGATCATTTCCATCGAACGTTTCTTATGGTGCGTTTCGGCCCAGTTCTTGTCGAGCAGCAGCAGGCAGCCGAAATCGGGCACCTTTTCTTCCAGGCGGCGGATCTGCGCCACCGCATCGTCCGGCGTGCCGACGACGATTTCACCGGATTCGATCAGGTCTTCCAGCGTCTTGTGCGCCGGGGAATCGGGCAGCTGTTCCGACTGGTTCTTGATGTAGAGCAGGTAGCGTTCGTAGCCCACGCGCGCCTGATCCATCGCCTTGTCGCGGGTTTCGGCGATGTGCATGTCGGTGGCGCAGCGGATCGAGGACGGGTCCATCGTCCGGCCTTCGCGCGCGGCCTTGTCACAGGCGATCTGCCAGTTGGTCGTCAGCGCATCGAACCCGCCGTAGCTGGTCGAAGCAAGGCACAGCATGCCCGCGCCATACTTGGCCGCCAGGACGCCGCCGTTGGGGGAAAACGTGCTGGCCACGCAGACTTCGATGTCGCGCTGGTAAGGCAGCACCTGGCAATGCGCGTCGCGCAGGTCGAACCAGCCGTCATACTTTTCGGTCACCCACTCGCCCTGCAGCAGGCGGGTGATGACCGAGAGGCCGATGTCGAGCTTGTCACGCGATTCGCGCACATCAAGATTGAGCATGTGCGCATCGCTGACCAGCAGGCCCGGCCCGGCGCCGAAAATCGCGCGGCCGAACGACAGGTGATCGATCTGGGCGATGCGGTTCGCCGTCATCAGCGGATTGTGGTAGGGCAGCGAAACCACCCCGGTGCCGAGCTTGATGCGCTTCGTCCGCTGGGCAGCGGCGGCGATCATCAGTTCGGGCGACGGGCTGTTTTCATAGCCGCCCGTGTGATGTTCCCCGTACCAGAATTCCTCGAACCCGATCTCGTCGGCGAACTGCGCCAGTTCGAGATCGCGCTCGAACGTCAGTGTCGGATTTTCGTCAAGCGGATGAAACGGAGCAAGGAACATCCCGGCCCGCAATTTGACCTTACGCATCAGCACCTCTCTCTTGCAGATTCTCGTTTGCTAAATACGATATGTATCGTAATGATATGGTCAGCGCAACGCTTTCCATCGCTTGCCTTTGTCACCGCGGCAAAAATGCGCAAATACAGGAACAAGGATTGATCGAGGAGAAGGTTTTGGCCGCTCAAAGCGCAACAGAGGAAGAAAACCGGCCCAATCCCGGCCGGCCGCGCAACAGCGAAATCGATGAATTGATCCTCGCCACCGCCCGTGCCCTGCTGGCGGAAGGCGGATACGAAGCGATGACTTTCGAGGCGATCGGCAAGCAGACCGGCATCGGCCGCCCGACAATCTACCGTCGCTGGCGCAGCAAGGCGCATCTCGCCGCCGCCATCGCCTACGGCAACCATGACAGCCCAATGCCCGTGGTGGAGGGTGAATTGCGCGCGCAGATCGCCGCGCTGGTGGAACAGATCGCCAACCAGTACAGCATCCCCGAAATCGCCGCGGCCAGTCTCGGCCTCAACAGCGCCTATTACAACGACGAAGCCCTGCGGGAAGAATTGCACACCCCGGCGGAAACCAACGCCCGCAGGCAATTGCGCGCCATTGTGGCGGCCGGCAAGGCAAACGGCACGATCAACGAAGCCGCCGATGCCGATATCCTGTTCGATCTGATCGTCGGCACAGTGATCTATCGCACGATGTTCAGCTCCGTCGCCAAGCCCGAAGATCATACCCGCAAGCTGGTCGATCATCTGCTGCGCGCATTCGCCCCGCCGCCTGCCTGACCGGCGCGCGGGGCGGCGTGTCACACCGGCGCGGCTGGCAGCGGTTCGCGGCCGAGAATCATGTCGGAAGCCTTCTCCGCGATCATAATCGTGGGCGCATTGGTGTTGCCCGAAACGACCACCGGCATCACCGACGCATCGACCACGCGCAGATTGTCCACCCCATGGACCCGCAACCGCGCATCGACCACGGCAGCGGGATCGTGCCCCATCTTGCAGGTGCCCGCCGCGTGGTGATCGTTGGTCAGCGTGGCGCGGATATAGGTGTCGAGCGCAGCATCGTCCGCCATGTCGGCCACCGGCAGATCGGGCTCGACCCCGAATTCACGGAACGCGGGCTGGCGATAGATTTCGATGGCCATCCGCAGCGCTTCACGCAGGCGGGCCAGATCGCCGGGTTCGGCAAGATAATTGGCGTCGAGCACCGGCAGAGCCAGCGGATCGGCGGAAGCCAGCCGCACTTCGCCGCGGCTTTCCGGCACCGTCAATTCCATACGGTTGACCATGCCGTGTTCGGGCAACGGCTGGGACGTCAGCGGATCGAGCCGGATCGGCACGAACTGGTACTTGATATCGGGCACCGGCTGTTCGGGCAGTGACCGGACCATGCCGACCGCTTCGATCGAACAATCGGCCATGAACCCGCGCCGCCCGATCAGTCCCTTGAACAGCTCCTGCCCCGCATGGAGCGGGTTGAGCAGGCTGGAATAGGAGATCGGCGCGCTGCATCGCGCATGGGCGGTGATGCTGGCGTGATCGTGCAGATTGGCGCCCACCCCCGGCAGGTCCACCCCGGCACGGATGCCGTGCGCGGCAAGTTTGCGCCCATCGCCGATGCCCGACAGCATCAGCAGATGGGGTGACTGAAACGCCCCCGCCGACAGCACCACTTCGCCCGCCATGCAAGTCACGACATGGCTGCCCCGCGCCAGTTCGATGCCCACCGCCCGGCCCTTGTCGATAAGAATGCGCGTCACCTGCGCGCCTGTCATCACAGTCAGGTTGGGCCGCTTCAACGCAGGCTTCAGATAAGCGGAGGCCGTGCTCCACCGCCGCCCGTGCCAGATCGTGGCCTCCGCCGGGCCGAAGCCTTCCCGCCGGGCACCGTTGATATCCTCGTTGTAGGGGTGCCCCGCTTCCACCGCTGCCGCGATGAAAGCGCGGGCCAGCGGATGCTCCACCCGCGACCGCTTCACATGCAACGGGCCGCCCACGCCATGATAGGCATCCCCGCCCCCGTCGTGATCTTCCGCGCGCTTGAAATAGGGCAGGACCTCGCGATAGCTCCACCCCGCGTTGCCCATTGCCGCCCAACCGTCATAATCGGCGGCGGCCCCGCGGCAATAGAGCATCCCATTAGTCGAACTCGATCCGCCCAGCACTTTGCCCCGGACATCGCGCAGCACCCGGCCATCGACGTGCGGTTGGGGCGCGGTGGGATAGACCCAGGAAAACTTGCCCGGGCGATACATCGCGGTGAAGAACCCGGGGATGTGGATCAACGGGCTGCGATCCTTCGGGCCCGCTTCCACCAGCAGCACGCGCAATCCGGTGCCGTCGCTCAACCGGTTGGCCAGCACACACCCGGCCGATCCCGCCCCGACGATCACGATATCGAAATGGCGATTCTCCTGCGGCATATGCTCCCGTCCCACTTTCGGAGTTGGCCCTTTCGCCAACAAACCGAGCCGTTCCGATCACATCGGTATCCGAGCGTTCGGTTACGGTAAAGCGGGAACGCGCCCAGGCTAGCGTAATGTGCGGAATGTCGCCCGGATATCCTCGACCAATGTGTGCGGTTCTTCCGCCGCGGCGAAATGGCCGCCTGCCGGATGATCCGCCAGATGATGCAGGTTGTAAATCGGCACCATGGCATCACCGAACAGAGCCGCCCCGTCCTTGCGGAACAACGATATGCCCGATGGCGCTTCCACCATCGGCTGGCGGTCGTGCGAAGGTTGCCAGCGATGCCGCCCCGCCTCGGCATAGTATCGCACGGTGGTGCCGAAGCTTTCGGTCACCCAGTACAGCGTCGCTCTCGTCAGGATATCGTCGCGGGAGAAGCGGCTTTCGACATCGCCGTTGCAATCGCTCCATGCGCGCAGCCGTTCCAGCAGCCAGGCAAGCATTCCCGTGGGGGAATCGTGCATCGCATAGGCCAGAGTCTGGGGGTCGAGCAGATGCGTCGTCACGTGGCTGGCGATCCGGCGTTCCACCGCTATCGCATGGGCGGCCATTTCCGCCGGCATCCCTTCCAGTTGCCCGTCCAGCAGGGCAAAGGGGCGATCGCTGGAAAAGGCGCTGAGGACCATCGGCGCCGACACCTGAATCCCGATCAGGCTATCGGCATATTTGTGGCCGAGTTGCGTCGTGACCATCGCGCCCCAATCGCCGCCTTGCGCGGCGTAGCGGGGAAAGCCGAGCACCTGCGTCATCAACGTCTGCCACAGATCGGCGGTGGTCCAGAAATTGAGCCCCGTCTTGCGCAGCGGGGTGGAAAACCCGAAGCCAGGCAGCGAAGGCACGATCACTTCGAACGCATCGGCCGGATTGCCGCCAAACGCCCCCGGATCGGACAGGGGCCCGATCAGATCGCGATAGTCCCAGAATGTCCACGGCCAGCCATGCGTCAGGATCAGCGGGACGGGATTGGGGCCCTTGCCCGGTTCGCGCAGGAAATGCAGCGGGACACCATCGATTTCGGTGCGATAATGCGCGTGGCGGTTCATCGCCTCCTGCTGCGCGTACCAGTCATATCCATCGGCCCAATAGGCCACCAGATCGCGCAAATACCCGCCTTCGACGCCATAGCTCCAGTCATCGTTGCCGAAGTCCGCCGGCCAGCGGGTCCGACGCAAACGGTCCTGCAAATCCTCGATCACCTGCGGGGCGATATCGATGACAAACGGCTGCACGCCGTGCGCTGTGCCTGTCATGGCCGGTCTCTCCTGCCTTCAAACGATCCGCCGGACGGGATTACCCGCCCGGCGGCCAGCCCATTCAGAGTTCGAAGTTCAGATCGACCCCGAAGCTGCGCGGTTCGCCATAGACGTTCCCGGCATAACCGAGCCCGCCGAAATCGATCCCGTGCACACGATAGGCTTCGTCCGTCAGGTTCTTGCCCCAGACGGCGATGGACGCCTTCTTGCCGATCACTTCCAGCTCCGAAAGCGTGATGCGCGCATCCAGCAACCCGCGCGCCTTGCCCGCGATTTCATCGTTGAGCGGCGCGCCGACCGTGGTCGGATGGAAATAGACCTTGCCACGATAATTGTATTCGACGCGGGCCGAAAGCTGCCCGAAATCGAAGCGCGGCGCATCGTATTGCAGCGCCGCATTCCAGGTCAGCTTGGAAGAGAACGGGAAACGCGCGCTGTCCGCCACATCGACCGGCAGATCGGTGCCCGGATCGAGAATTTCGAACTGCTTGTACTTCCGGTCGACATAGCCGACCGATCCGGAAAAGGTCAGGCCGGTGGCGACAATCGCCTGCCCTTCCAGTTCGATGCCCTTGTACTTTGCCTTCCCGGCATTGGCGGTGATGCTCGTCGCGCCGCTCGATCCGGCTTGGAACTGCTGGATCTGCAGGTCCTTGTGCGTGGCATAGAACAGCGCCCCGTTAAGCCGCACCCGCCGATCGAAGAATTCCGATTTCAGGCCGATTTCATAGGAGGTGAGCGTTTCGGGCTTGTACCCCGAGTTGGCCGAACGGGCATTGAACCCGCCCGCCTTGTAGCCGGTGGCGACGCGGCCATAGATCAGCACATCGTCGTTCGCCTGATAATCGACCGAAGCCGCCCAGTTAAACTTGTGGAACTTGCGCGAAAGCTCCCGCGCGAACGGTGAAACCTGATCGAGTTCCTTCTTGTCGCTGGTATAGCGCATCCCGCCTGTGAAACTGAGCTGGTCGGTGGCGCGATAGGTGACTTGCCCGAAAGCCGCCTGCGAGCGCGACTTGTGGTCGAAGCTCAGCAGCGCATAGGCCGGGGCGGCATATTCCGGGGAGATCACGATGGTGGGGAACTGCGGATTGATCTCCTGGCTCTTCTCCTTGAAGTAGAACAGCCCAAGCACGTAATCCAAGCGGTCCCCGACCTTGCCGATCAGGTTGAATTCCTGCGTCCACTGGTGCTGTTTGCGCCGGTTGCTGGAACTGAACAGGCTGATCGGCTGGACCCCAGTGGGGGTGAACGAGCCACCCACCAGGATCATCGGATCGACCGTATTGCCCAGAATACCGGCCAGCCCGTCAAGATCGTCACCCCGGTCGATATTGGTCCATTTGCGATAGCCGGTGAGCGAGCGCAGCATGGTATTCTCACCCAGATCGAGCTCCAGCGTGAGCGTGTGGCCCCAGACCTTGTCGGTCAGCAGCCCATCGGTATCCAGCGCCAGCCGCTTGCGACGCTTGGTCGAAATGACCGGGGCAGCCCCGCCAAGCGACGGCGAAGTGTTGACATAGGCCAGGACATCGGGCCGCATGATCGTGGCCTGGAATGCGGGCGCCATGCTTTCGCGATGGTTGAAATCGAACGCATAGTCGGCCCGGAACGCACCGCCCTTGTCGAAGGACAGCGCCACCCGCGCGGCATCGATATTCAGCGCCCCCGGATCGCGGCTGCTCTTGGCAGTCGGATCGTTGACATACCCATCCTGCTCCCGATGGACATAGGACAGTTTCGCCCGCAGGCCCGATGTGCCCAGTTCACCCGTGTCGATCGTGGTGCGCGATTGCCACTGATTGAAACTGCCATAGGAAAAACGCTGTTTGACCCCGAATTCCTGCGCGGGCTTGGCAGTGATGAAATTGACCGCGCCACCGATGGTGTTGCGGCCGTAGAGCGTGCCCTGCGGCCCGCGCAGCACTTCGATCCGTTCGAGATCGACCAGATCGAACACCGCGCCGGTCGACCGCCCGAGCACGACCCCGTCGACATAGATGCTGACCGGGGCATCGGATGTCAGCACCGGCTCCTGATCGCCGATGCCGCGAATGAAAATGGCCGTGTTCGCGCTCGACGCCGGGGCCGTGGTGACAGTGATGTTGGGGGCGATGGCCGTCAGCGCGCTGACATCGGTGATGCCGCGCGCCTCGATCGCGGCGGCGGTGATCGCGCTGACCGCCAGCGGGGTGCTCTGGAGATTTTCCGACCGCTTCTGCGCGGTGACGACAATCTCATCCAGACCACCGCTGGAGGCCGGCGGCGCGTCCTGCGCCAAAGCCGGAGTTGCCAGACACACTGCGGACACGCATGCCATCGACAGAATGTGTTTGCCACGAACCATCATAACACCCTCCCTTTATTTGTATGTTATCAATTATCTGTATTTAAAGGACAAACCATCCAATCAGGCTATCCGGCAATAAAATAGAAAACGTCATTACCTTTATCAATCGAAAAATTTGGCGAATGCCGCAAAATGCTCTTCACGATTTCCGCCCATATGGGACGCCTCACAGCCATCTTAACGCCTGTGACAGCAAAAGGAGATGGGCGCGCTTACTTAATTCTTTCGCGCTGAATATATCGCAGTTCCGCAATTTTCTTTCAGATCTTGCCTTCTGAAATCAGGTCCAGCGGATTGCGCCAGTCCACTGCGCCCAGAAAACCGCCATTCACCTCGATCCCATCGTGCAATGCATAACCGAGGATCGCCTGCTGTTCGCGCGGAAGCGTGCGGACCAGATCGATCGGCGCTGTGAGATAATTGTTGTCCTCTGTGCGCAGCCAGCCGAGGCAATAGCTCAGATGCATCCCCCGGCGCCGTTGCCGGGTGCGGTTTTCGCCCCCTGCATGCAGAGTGGAGCCGAGATAGAACACCGCATCGCCCGGCTCCAGCCCGGCAGCGACAATTTCATGCGGTTCAGGCTGGCGATCCGCATCCCAGCGATGGCTGCCCGGCACAATCAGCGTCGCGCCCATTTCCGGCGTGAACGGCCCAAGCGCGATCATCGTGGCGAATTCCAGCGGGAAAGCCTGCCGCGGCAGATAGGGCCAGATGCCATCGTCACGGTGGATCAGTTGCCGGGCCGCGCCGGGGCCACGGTCCATCACATCGGCGAAATTGAGCTGATAGGCCGCGCAATGGGGGCGCAGGACCCGTTCGCATTGCGCCATCAGCACCTCGTGGCACAGCACTTCGCCACGGAACACCTTCGATTTGCCCGCCAGCCCGGCGAGGTGGCGCGTCTGCGGGCCGAAGAAGTGGGTAACCGTGTCGTTCATATAGGTGCGCGGCGCGGCATCCTGGCGGGCGAACCACTCGTCGATTTCGGCATTGAACGCATCAAGTGTCCGCTGCCCCAGCACATTGCGGACGATCACCGCCCCATCGCCGAGCATCCGTTCCGCAATCGCATCCGCATCATCGCTCGCATCGAAAGCGGCAATCCGCGCCGGGGCCGCTGGTGTGGTTATCATAACTGTCTCTCCCTATCGTGTCCCGCGCAGCATAAAGGCTGTGCAAACAGCATGCATGGGGGCAGAACCGACCAGTCCGCCGCACGGATAAGGAAAACCGCCGTGAACTCTGACACGCCGTTCGACGATCCCAGACAAACCCGCCTGATCCACCATGCGACGCGGATTTTCATCGAACGCAGCTATGAAACGGCAACGGTGGAAGAAATCGCCTCAGCCGCGGGGATGGGCAAGGCGAGCGTCTATCGCATGATCGGCGGCAAGGCCGAACTGCTCGATGCAGTCATGCTCCACGCCGCGCGGCACATGCTTTCCGCCTGCCGTGTCGTTCTGAACCCGGCGCGTCCGGCGCAGGCGATGCTGGGCGAATTCGCCGAGACCTATATCGCCGCAATGTACCGTCCCTTTGCCGGAGGATTGCCGTTCTACCACGTGGCGCGACTGATGATTTCACTCGGTTTTGCGCGGCCCGAAGTGATGCAGGATTTCATTGCCGCCTATCAGGCCGAAGGCGTGCGCCCGCTGGCCGCCTATCTCGCCGCCCGGGCGGAGGCCGGCGAACTCAATCCTCCGGATCCGCGCGATGCGATCACGTTCTTCCAGTTGATCTTCTACACCGATCAGGCGCTCGCCTATCACGAGGAAGCGCCGCCGGCCGCCGAGATCGCCGCCATGGCCGATTATCGCGTGCGCCTGTTCCTACGCGGCCTTGAAAGGCGGGATTGAGGCACAGGTTCACCCACGCGCGAGATCGCGGTTCGAACGCCAATCATTCCTGATGCGCGGCATTGGTGAAGATGGCACTATCCATGCCGCCATCGCCGGCAGTGCCCCGGCATCGTAAGGAGATTTCCCATGAACGCCTCTCTGCCTCTCGTCGCCGTCGTCACCGGGGCAAGCCGCGGCGCCGGGCGCGGCATCGCCATCGCTCTGGGCCAGCACGGGGCCACTGTCTATGTCACCGGGCGCACAATCAACCCCGGCGATGCGGCCTTGCCCGGCACCATCAGCGAAACCGCCGAAGCCGTCACCGCCGCCGGCGGCAAGGGGATCGCCGTGCGCGTCGATCATGGGGACGATGCCAGCGTCGCGGCGCTGTTCAGGCAGGTGGAGGAGGAACAGGGACGGCTGGATATCCTCGTCAACAATGTCGCCCATATCGACGATGCCCTGATCCGGCCAGGCGGGTTCTGGGAGAAGCCGCTTTCGCTCGCGGAAATCATCGATGTCGGCCTACGCAGCCAGTATGTCGCCAGCTACTACGCCGCGCCGATCATGGTCCGCCAGGGCAGTGGGCTGATCGCTTTCACCTCCTCTCCGGGTGCGACCTGTTACATGCACGGCGCGGCCTATGGCGCGCAGAAGGCAGGGGTCGACAAGATGGCGCACGATATGGCGGTGGACCTGCGCCCGCATGGCGTGGCCACGGTCTCCGTCTGGATGGGTATCCTGGCGACAGAGCGAACCAAGGCTTCCGCGCTCGAACGCCCCGATGAATATGCGCAGGTTCTGGCAATCGCCGAAACACCCGAATTCACCGGCCACGTCATCGCCGCCATCCACGCAGATCCGGCGCGCATGGAACTGTCGGGCAAGACCCTGATCGGCGCAGAACAGGCGCAAGTCTACGGCATCACGGACGAAGGCGGTAAAGTGCCGCAATCCCACCGCGAATGGCTGGGCAGCCCCAACCTTTACAGCGATGCTGTCGTTGCCTGACCAGTAGCCGGGGGCAGCCGGTATTTGCCTGCCCGCCACCCCCGGCGGCACTAGGTGCCGAACCACAGACGAATCGCCCGATCAGGCCACACGCGCATCCTTTTCGGGGATGTGGCAGACACGCAACACCACGGCCCATCCATTTGTTATGTAATACTTATTACACGCAATCAACTCTCTGGACGCCCAGTACAAATTCGTTATACATGAACTTAAGTTCAGAAATTTGAACTGGGTTCATAAGAAAAATACTTTGGGAGGGTGTATGATGCGCAGAGGGGCTTCCTGTATCTATCGCAAGCGTTGGCAAATCGGTGCCATGGCGGCAACCGTCGGCCTGATGGTGGGCGCAGCGCCCGCATTTGCGCAGGACGCGGAGCCGCAACCCACGGGTCAATCGGCCAGCAGCGGCCTTGCGGATATCGTGGTGACCGCCCGCCGCAAGGAGGAATCGCTCCAGTCGGTGCCGATTTCCGTGCAGGCCTTCAGCGGCGACATGCTGAGCGAACGCAATGTGCAGGATGCAACCGACCTGCAACGCATCGTTCCGGCGCTGACCACCTATCAGCAGGCTCGCGACGAAGTGACCATGTCCATCCGCGGCCAGTCCAGCTCGGGCGCTTCGGCACAAGGGCAGAACCCGCGCGTCACCGCCTATTTTGCGCAGGTTCCCCTGCAGACCGGCGATACCGGCCCCGGCAAGTTCTTCGACTTGCAGAACGTGCAGGTGTTGAAAGGCCCGCAGGGCACGCTGTTCGGCCGCAACTCCACCGGCGGCGCGGTGCTCTACGAACCGGCCCGCCCAACGCACAACACCGGCGGTTATGTGAACCTCCAGTATGGCCGGTTCAACGATCGCCAGATCGAAGGCGCGATCAACCTCCCCGCTGGCGATACACTGGCGTTCCGCTTCGCGGGCAAACTTGCCAAGCGTGACGGGTTCACCAAGAACATCGTCACCGGGCAGGAACTCGACGACCGCAACTATTTCGGTCTGCGTGGCTCGATGCTGTGGACTCCATCGGACCGCTTCGAAAACTTCCTGATGTTCGACTACATGCATTCGAACACCAACGGTTCTTCGCAGCAGATCGCCGGAATTGACACCAACAAGGTGCTCGCCCCCAACGTGAATACCAGCGGTTCCGGCCCGGCCATTCCGCTGACGCTGGGCGGCAATGGCCCAACCATCACCCAGTTGATTACAAACCCTGCCACCTACTTCCCGCTGGCAGTGGCGGCGGGCCGTGTCTCCATGTTCCCCAATCCGGCGCTTCCCAATCAGGTGGCCAATCAGATCAAGTACGGGCCACGGATTTCCCAGTCCATCGTGGATGGCCTGTCCAAATCGCGCGGGTGGGGCATCACCAATATCTCGACCTTCGAAATCAGCGACAATCTGACGCTGAAGAACATCTTCGGTTATCGCCGCTACAAGCAACTCAGCCGCTATGACATGGACGGCACGGCCTATCCGCTGCTCGATCAGGTCACGCCCGATGGCGATTGGTCGGTCAATCTGCGCCAGATCAGCAACGAAACGCAGTTGCAGGGCAAGGCGTTCGACGGCGCTCTGGATTTCACCATCGGTGCGTTCGTGCTGTGGAGCAAGTCGCCTTCGCCGCAGCGCACGGTACAGGTGTCTGTAGGCACGCCTTCGCTCAGCGTTTCCTCGCCCGTGGAACGCAGCCAGGCACTGTTCGGCCAGTTCACCTATGACTTCTCGAACATGGGCGTCGAAGGCCTCAGCTTCACCGCTGGGTACCGTTATACGCACGATTTCCGCTCGGTGTCCGCGCAGAACTATAGGGATGCTTCCGCGACTGCAGCCAACGGATGGAAATTCTCGTTCGCGTCCAACACCTGCAGCCTTGTCAACGGATGTCCGACTTTCACCAAAGCCAGTTTCAACGCATCGTCGTACAACATCGGGCTGGATTATCAGGTCAATCCCACCACACTGGTCTATTTCACCCATCGGCGTGGCTATCGTGCGGGCGGCCTGAACCCGCAGGCGCTGGACTTCGGCGTGGCATACGGGCCTGAAAAGGTCACCGACTTCGAACTCGGCCTCAAAACCGATTTCAGCCTTGGCGGGATGGAAGGCCGCCTGAATCTTGCCGGCTTCATTTCACAACTCAAGGATGCACAGGTCAGCCAAGCCTTTTCGACCCAGAATCCAGTGACGGGCCAACTCGCGCTGATCAACCTGATCGTCAACGCCGCGAAGGCCAAGATCAAGGGCCTCGAAGCCGACCTGACGCTGAAGCCGTTCGAACATCTGACGCTCGGCGCGTCCTACTCGCTGACCGACGCCAAGTATTCGAGCTTCCTCGATGTGCAGACTGGCAAGGAAATCACCAACCGGCCCTTCCCGTTCCTGGCAAAACACCGTCTGAACCTGTCCGGCAATTACACTGTGCCGCTGGGCGACAATGTGGGCGAACTCTCGTTCGGCGCCAATTGGGCCTATTCGAGCAGCTACAGCCTCTCGGTCTTCGAAGATCCGCTGGGCGTCGAAAACGGCTACAACCAGCTCGACCTGCGCGCCGACTGGAACAATATCGCCGGCAAGGAAGGGCTCTCGCTCGGCGTCTTCGTCAACAACGTCACCAAGGAACTCTACAAGATCGGCGGCGTGCCGATCTATTCGGTCCTCGGCACCACCAGCCTGCTGTACAACGAACCGCGCACCTGGGGCGTCCAGCTGCGTTATCGCTTCGGAGAGTGATCCGGCAATGGTCTGCCACCCTCTCGCACGGGGGCGGCAGACCGGGATCATCCCGCGTGCGACCGATTGCGGGGGCATTGCCCTCGCTTTTGGTATCGGCCGCAAGCCCGGCCACGGCACGCTTGGACAAGAGCATTTCTTGGTGTAGTGCCGTCGCAGGCGGCGTTTCCGCCGGGGCTATCACAAGGAGTATGCGGGCCAGCCTCTTCGGGGCATCCTTTCCCACGGCGATCCCGCTGACCATCATGCTGTCCTCCATCAGAACCCGCACCAAACCGCCGCTCATCCGCGAATATCATACGTTCATTGCCGGTATCCTTTCATGGATCGCGCGATGAAACGCGCAGCGTCCATGACGTAACCACGCGGCATTAACGCAAGGGTGGGCCAACCGGCAACCGGGGCTCGAATGGCTTTACAATATGTCTGGCGGCACGCTTTCCCGTGGCTGCCCGGATATTCCAATGGATTATTAACCTCATGAACAGATTTGAAAATCGCGTCGTCCTCATCACCGGTGCCGGTTCGGGCATCGGGCAGGCAACCGTGGCCCGCATCCTGGCGGAAGGCGGCACTGTGCTCGCCGCCGACATTTCCGAAGAAGGCCTCGGCGTAACCCGCGCCCGTGCCGAAGAAGCCGGCGATGCAGACCGTCTGACCACGCTGGTGGTGGATGTTGCCGATGAAAATTCGGTGCAGCAGGCGATCGGCGGCGCCATCAAGCAGGCGGGCAAGCTCGATGTGCTGGTCAATGCCGCCGGTATCCTGCGTTCGCAGCATACCCACAAGACGACGCTGGAATTCTGGAACCGCGTGCTGGCGATCAATCTCACCGGCACGTTCCTCGTCACCCGCGAATGCCTGCCCGAACTGCTGCGTTCAGGGCATGGCGCGGTTGTCAATTTCAGCTCCACTTCGGCCAGCTTCGCCCACCCCTACATGGCGGCTTACGCGGCTTCCAAGGGCGGCATCCAGGCGTTCACCCACACGATCGCGCTGGAATACGCGAAGCAGGGCCTGCGCGCCGTTTCGGTCTGCCCCGGCAGCATCCAGTCGGGCATGACCAACGATCCGGGCCTGCCCGCCGATGCCGACATGATGCTGTTCGCCAAGATGTCGCCCGCCCTGATGGACGGCGGCTTTGCCGGGCCGGAAAACGTGGCCAGCGCCATCGCCATGTTCGCATCGGATGATGGCAAGTTCATCACTGGCACCGAACTGCGGATCGACGGCGGCACGCATATGTGATCGCTTCTGGAACGGGCCCTGCCGGGGCCCGTTCCACCCCGCAGTCAGCAGCAGCGCCCGCCGCCTTTGGCGCCGAACCGCGCTTCCTCCCGGTTGCGGAAGAATTCCACCCTGCTCAACGGCGCATGATCGGGATGGCTGGCCGCCATATGGGCAAGATAGGCCTCGTAACTCGGCTGGCCCACCATCATCCGCGCGGTTTCGCGCATCATGGCCCACAACCGCTTCATTGCGCCGCCGCCGTGGCCGGCAGCACTTCTGACGCGGTCGGCCGGTCCGCGCGGTAAGCCGCGATGCAGGTGCGGATCGTGAATCCCAACAGCGACAGCACCACCAGCAGGAACACCACGCACAGGGCGCCATCGATCCTGTCGTTGAAAATGATCTGGCGCATTTCATCCATCGACTTGGCCGGAGCGAGCACTTCGCCGCGCGCCGCCGCGCCTGCGAACTTGGCCGCGTGAGCGAAGAAGCCCACCGCCGGATCGGGCGAGAGGATCTTCTGCAACCCGGCGGTGACGGTGCACACCAGCAGCCAGGCCGCAGGTGCCGCGGCCACCCAAGCATAGCGGGCGCGCTTCATCTTGAACAGCACGGCGGTGGCCAGCATCAAGGCGACAGCGGCCAGCATCTGGTTCGAAATACCGAACACCGGCCACAGCGTGTTGACCCCGCCCAGCGGATCGGTGACCCCCTGATAAAGGAAGAAACCCCATGCCGCCACGCACAGCGCGGTGGCGATGATCCCCGGCACATGCGAGGTGGTGGAGCGCATCGACGGCACTGCCAGCCCCATCAGATCCTGCAGCATGAACCGCCCGGCGCGCGTCCCTGCGTCCACCGCCGTGAGGATGAACAGCGCCTCGAACAAAATGGCGAAGTGATACCAGAACGCTTTCCAGCCGGGCCCGCCGACCACATGGGCGAAGATTTCCGCCATCGCCACGGCCAGCGTGGGCGCGCCGCCGGTGCGCGAGACAATCGAATGTTCGCCCACGTCGCGCGCGGTCTGCGCCAGAACATCGGCCGAAATCGGAAAGCCCATCGCCGTCACCGCCGCGGCCGCGCTGGCCGGATCGCCGCCGGTGATCGCGGTCGGGCTGTTCATGGCGAAATAGAGCCCGGGATCGAGAATCGAAGCGCCGACCAGCGCCATGATCGCCACAAACGCTTCCATCAGCATCCCGCCATAACCGATGATCGGCGCATCCGCTTCGGTGGCGATCAGCTTGGGGGTCGTCCCGCTGGCGATCAGGGCATGGAAGCCCGATACCGCGCCGCAGGCGATGGTGATAAACAGGAACGGGAACAACGCCCCCGACCACACCGGCCCGCCGCCGTCCACAAATTGCGTCACCGCATGCATCTTGAGCGGCGGGGCCATAATCACGATCCCGATAGCCAGCGCGGCAATGGCCCCGATCTTGAGGAATGTGGACAGATAATCGCGCGGGGCCAGCAGTAGCCACACCGGCAGCACGGAAGCCACCGCGCCGTAGCCGATCAATATCCAGCACAATTGCACCGGCGTGAACGTGAACAACGGCCCCCAGAACGGCGAAGCCGCGATGTTCTGGCCATAGACGATGGCAAGAATCAGCCCGACGAAACCGAGCAGGGAGACTTCACCCACCCGGCCCGGGCGAATCCAGCGGGTATAGACTCCCATGAACAGCGCCAGCGGCACAGTCGCCGCCACGGTAAACATGCCCCACGGGCTTTCCGCCAGCGCCCGGACCACGATCAGCGCCAGCACCGCCAGGATGATGACCATGATCATGAAAGTGCCGAGCAAGGCGATCGTGCCTGCCACCGCGCCCATTTCCATGCGCACCAGTTCGCCGAGCGAGCGCCCATCGCGGCGCATGGAAATGAACAGGACCATGAAATCCTGCACCGCGCCTGCCAGCACGACCCCGGCAATGATCCACAAGGTGCCGGGCAGATATCCCATCTGCGCGGCCAGCACAGGGCCGACCAGCGGCCCGGCACCGGCAATCGCGGCGAAGTGATGCCCGAACAGCACCCGCTTGTCCGTCGCCACATAGTCCAGCCCGTCAGCGCGATAGACGGCCGGCGTCGGCCGAGACGGATCGAGCCGCATCACATGGCGGGCAATGTACAACGCGTAATAGCGATAGGCGACGAGGAAGCAGCATACGGCGGCAACCACGATCCACAGCGCATTGATCGCTTCCCCCCGCGATACCGCGACCACCCAGAGCGAGAACGCCCCGACCAGCGCCATGACGATCCATGGCACGTGCCTGATTCCGAAGGAGCCCGCACTGGATGTCCGCTCAAGAGCTGCCACGAAAAATCCTCCACCTGTTGCACCGCGTGGGCGGCCCGGCCCTTTATCGTTCCGATTCCGGCGGATAACCCGCACAATCATAAAAGGTTGCGCCCATCTGGCGGTTCGCGCAAGATCGCTGTTGAAAACAGGAACGGATCGGAGAGACACTTGCAACGCACAGGCGGCCCTGCGCCCATTCGCGCAGCGCCCACGCCCTGATCGTATCGGCTCCGCCACCATCGGTTTCCCATTTCCGGCAATCAGACACATCCTCAGGCAAGGCATGGCACACAGCGCGACAGAGCAATTGAAAGCGGTACACGGCCTGCGATGGGCTGCCCTGTTGATCGTCATGCTTTCAGGGCCGCCCCTGATCTCGCTGACGTTTTCCACCATTGCCCCCGTCATTCCGGCCATGGCGCGCTATTTCGCCGGCCATGGCGGCGGCACTTTCTTCGCCCAGTGGATCATGACGACCCCGGCGCTGGGGCTGATGATCGGCGGCACACTGGGCGGCTATCTGATCGACCGGATCGGGCCCCGTTCGCTGATTATCACGGCGTTCGCGGTGTTCGCCCTTGGCGGTTCGGCTGGGCTGTGGATCGACCATCCGATAGCGTTGCTGGTCTCGCGCTTCCTGCTCGGCCTGGGGGGAGCGTGCGTCGCCACCGGAGCCACCTGGCTGATCGGCGAACGGTTCGACGAAATCACCCGGCGCAAGATGATCGGTATCCAGGATTCGCTCGCCGGGGTCGCAGCGATGAGCGCGGTACTGCTGTCGGGCGTACTCGCCGCGGCGGGTGGGTGGCGGATGCCTTTCGCGATCTATCTCGTCGCCGCGCCGCTGGTCGTTCTGGCGCTGATCGCGGTTCCTTCCATCGCCACCGGCGGCGCGGATCGCGCGGCGACGCCCACCCGCACTGTGGTGTCCTCGCTCTGGCCGATCTACGCCCTCGTGCTGGCTATGGCAGGCCTGATGATGATGCCCGCGACACAGGTCCCGTTCCTGCTCGAACACAACGGCATCGTCAGCCCGGTCCTCAAATCCCGCATCATCGCGTGCAGTGCCGCGCTTTCCATCGTTTCCGCCGCGCTCTACGCCCGCGTGCGCCAGAAGCTGGGCGAACGCGGCACATTGAGCGCGATCCTGATGGCCTTTGCATTGGGCACGATCACGCTCAGCCAGTCGAGCGGGGTGTGGAGCGCGGCTGCCGGCTGCATGTTGCTGGGCACCGGCACCGGCCTGTTTTCCCCGCATTTCGCCGCTGTGCTGATCGCGCGGACACCGCATGCCGCGCGCGGCCGGGCCATCGGACTGATGTACAGCGCGGTTTTCCTCAGCGAATTTCTCAGCCCGCTGGTGATCCTGCCGCTGCGTGAAGCATTCGGGGCCAAGGGCTGCTTTCTTATTCTGGGCCTCGCCTTGCTGACCGGATTCGTGATTTCCGTCCTGCAACGGCGCGGCACACCCCCACCATCCATCGTAGAGAGGAGCGAGATATGACCGACGCCAAAGCGGCACAGCGCCTGTTGACCGGGCAAGCCTGGGACGATTTTTGCGAGACGGTCCGCCTCACCGGGCATGAGATCGAACGCTGGGGCGATGTGCCCGATGATCTTGATCGCGCCGAATGGTATCGCCATCTCAGCCGCCTGCTGCGCAACGGGCTGGAACGCTTCGTCGAGAACAGCGAGCCCGCTCATCCGCGCCTGCGCGACACTCCGTTCCGCTGTTCGATCAACGCGCAAACGCCCGATCAGGATCATCTACTGTCCGAATGGTATGAACCGGGCCATTCCTATCGCGTATGGGGCAATCGCGGCACTCTGCCCTATTTCGTGATGGCGGCATGGAAAGCCAACCAGGATCGGACGGTGGGCGCACGCGACTGGGCCGACAAGGGGGCGGACAGCGTCAAGGAATTCGATCCGGCGATGCTGTACACCACCGATTTCCTCCAGAGCGATGCGATCCGTTTCGATGCCGAAGGCAATTTCGAAGTGATCTGCAGCCCGGAGAAACCGGCTGATGGGCGCGACTGGCTGAAGATCGGGGATGACACCGTCGGGCTGCTGATCCGGCTGGTGCACAAGGATCGCGACGCCGAAGTGCCCGCCACTTTCCATATCGAGCGGCTCGACCAGCCGAGGCAGCGCCCCGTGCGGCCGGAGGAACTGGCGACCAATCTTGCGCGGGCCGCGCAGATGGTGCGCGGCTATGCCGAACTGGAACGGAGCTGGTGGTTCGACAATCTGGCCACCCGGGCCAACCAGTTGCAGTTTTCCCGCACGGTCTATCTCAGCAACGGCGGGGTGGCCGACCGCCATCACGCGTTCGGCATGTGGGAAAAGCCCAAGGATATGGCGCTGGTGTTCCACTTCGCCACGCCGCCTGCCGAATACTGGATTTTCCAGTTGCTCAATATCTTCCAGGAAAACCTCGACACCTATGAGCATAAGGGCGGCTATATCAACGGGATGATGGCCCGCCATGAGGCCGACGGCACAGTGCGGGTGGTGATCGCGGAGGAAAACCCGGGCATCGGCGGCAACTGGATCGACAGCTTCGGCCATGTGCACGGCACAATGAGCCTGCGCTTCATCAAGTGTGCGGAGCCGCCGCAGGTCGCATCCTATCTGGTCCCGCTGGCCGATCTCAAAAAGCAGGGCTGGGATATGCTCACCGACGATATCGCCATCCGCAGCGGACAACTCGTCGCATGAGCGCCGAACGGTTCACACTGCAGGACCTCGCCGACCGCGCGGAAATCGCCGATCTTCTCGCCCGCTACAGCCGCGCGGTGGATCGGCGCGATTTCGCGGCTCTGCCTGCGCTCTACGCCCCCGGCGCGGTGCAGGATCATGGCGAAGCATTCTGCGGCGAAGCTGCGCTGTTCATCGAATGGCTGCGCCAGACCATGGGCACGATGAAGACGCAGCACCTCGTCGCCAACATGCTGATCGCCATCGACGGAACCGAGGCGCAAGGCGAAATCTACACGATCAACACGCATATCTTCCCCGGCGAACCGGCCACGCAGATGACGGCGGGCGGGCGCTATCTCGATCATTACGTCAAGCGCGAGGGGCGGTGGCTTTTCGCCCGCCGCCGCCGGGTGATCGACTGGTCCCGCGAAGAACCCGCCCGGCCCAGCCCCTATACCACCAGATCGGCACAAGGGACCTGTGGGCCGGACGATCCCTCTTTCGAGGAACTGCCGCTGCTGGCGGATTAACCGCCAGCGGCTTACTTGCCGGTGTTGAGGATGATCGCAGGCATTGGATAGGTCCCATCGATCAGCGGCGCCATCGGCCCGTAATAGCGGGCGGCAAGCTGGAACGTGTCACCTTTGGCGACAGGCAGCCAGTTGCGCGCCTGTTCCGGATCACTCGGCCGGTCGGCTTGCAGGTAGAACGTCACTTTCCCGTCCTTCTCGGCGAAAGCGCCCGCCGCAACCTGATAGCTGGTGGTGCTGTAGCGATTGATCGGGTTGGGAATGAAATAGCCCGCCGAATCATAAACCGGCAGTTCCCAGAATTCGGTGACCGGCGGCATGTTCGCGCGGTCGAACGTGATCGTGTAGCGCTTGTTGCCGTCCAGCACCTGACCCGTGCTGTCGCGGAAGATATAGGCGATAGTGTGCGACTGATAGGGCACCGGCGTGCCCCAAGCCACATCGTCCGAACCAGCCTTGGCGACATAATCGAGATCGTTGTGGAACAGCGAGGATTGCAAGCGCCAGCCGTTCATGTTGACAAGGCTCGCCTCCAGCGCGTCTTTCGCCTTCTTGCGGGCCGCATTGAAACCGGCCTGGGCCGCCGCCACCTGATCCGGGGTCAGCTTTGCCGGATCGAGCAGCACGCCTTCGCGCAGGCCGAGCTTCGCCAGTTCTTTCAGAACGGCCACTTCACGCACGGAATCGCTGCGCTTCGTGATTGCCGGATCGTTGATCGCGAGGCTGAGAAGCTGGAGATAGTCGCTCGCCGTCATCGTGCGGCCGTAATCGACGATCTGCTTCATCCGTGGGAAGTGGCGGTAGGTTGCTTTCTCGATCGGCTGCTGCGCCAGCGGCGGTACCTTGCGGCCGTTGGCCTGCCACAGGCGGAGCGGAGCGGCGAGCACGCCGTTCACCGCCTTGCGCGCGGCCGCCATGTCGGCTTCGCTGCGGTCGGTCACCGCCACCCGCACCGCCAGCGTGAAACTGTCGGACGTGGCGCGATAGACCTGGGTCGAACGGAACTCCGCCGGAATGGTCCCGCGCCAGTTGGGGCCGACGATGATATAACGCTGCGCTTCGTTCCCGGTGAACTGCGATCCCACCATCATGAACCAGTTGGCGTTCTGATCGCCGGCCTGCACGCTCCAATAGCGGCCATCGCTCACCGCCGGGGCCTCGATCACCAGCGGATCGCGGGAAACATCGAACGCACCGCCGGAATAGAGCGTCGAAGCGTTCACCGTGGTGGCATAGCGCACCGATGCATCCATCAACTGGTTGATCGGTTGCATCCGGTTGATCCCGCGAAAGGCAGGCTGGCCTTCGAACTGGGTATAGACATAACGCAGTTCATAGAACCCCGCGATATTGAGGCCCCAGTAGAACGCCTCTGCCGTCAGTCTTTCGATCTCCTTGTTGGACAGGCCCGCATCGAACCCGCCTGTCGGCAGTTCCGGTGGGAGCGTGGCAGCCTGCGGTTCAGGCTGGGCCGCAACCACAGGCTGGGCGATGCCGCCGAACACCAGCAAAGGCAACAAGGAGATCGCGAGACGTTTACGCATGAGCAGTCATTTCCTGAAGGATGCCCTGACGGGCAGGATAGCGATGGCCACGAACACCAGGACCATCAGATAGATTTCAAAGGCCGGCAGATAACTGCCGGTCTTGTCGAAAGCCGTGCCGACGATATGCAGTCCGAGCAGATTGAGCGGCAGGAAGACAGTGGACATCAACCCCATCGCCCGCCCCATCGACGGCACGCCGAAACGTCCGCCGACCAGCATGCCCCACAGCGGCAGAACCCCGCCCACAGCGGGCCCGGTCAACGCAGCCACGGTGAACAGTGTCGGATAAGCGGGATTGGCGATCAGCATTGCCAGCAGGCAAGCATTAAGAACGATAACGACGAGAAACAGCCAGCGCGGATCGATCTTGTCGGACAGGGCGCCGATGCCCAGTTTACCCAGAACCGCCGTACCCGAAATCACCGACATCAGGGCCGCCCCCTGATACGCGGTGAAGCCGCGATCGGTGGCATAGGCGATCAAACAGGACAGCAGCGCGCCGTTGATCGCCATGATCGATCCCACCGCAAACGCGATCAGCCAGAAATCTCGGATCAGAAACAGATTGCCCGGCTGGTCCACCGCCTGCGCGGCCGCTTCGCCCTGCGCGGGGCGATCCGACCTGTCGGGCAGCAGGATGAATGCGAACAGCAGCACGATCAACGAAACGATCGCGGCAAACGCACCCATCGCCTGCCGCCAGCCGAAGGTGTCGATGAGGAAAGTCAGCACCGGGACCACCAGCAGGCCGCCGGTGGACGAAGCGACCGACACCACGCCGAGCGCCAGCCCCCGCTTCTCGGTGAACCAGCGCGCGACCAGCGTCGAGGCGGCGAGCGGCCCCAGCGCCGCGCCGCCGGGCGCCAGCAGGAAGAACGCCGCCAGCAGGGCAATCACCAGATTGTGACTGACCGCGATCACCAGCCAACCAGCCCCGAACAGCGCGGCCGCGCAGGCAATTACCAGACGACCGGAAAACCGGTCGAGCGCCCGCCCGATCAGGGGCGAGAACACGGCCATACCGACCAGCACCACCATCAGACCGCGATTGACCTCGGCGCGAGGGAGGCCGAAATCGAGCGCCAGCGGCTTCAGCAGCACGGAAAATCCGTAGGAAATGCTGCCGATCGCCACCATCTGCGCAAAGAACAGCAACGCCAGTGCAAGCCAGCGAGGCGGTTCCCGGACTGGCACGATTATATCCGTGGGAGTTTCGTACCTGTCCGTCGCTTCCATGATCCTACTCCGCTGTCGGGCCGACCGGGCGGTCACCCATTATTGTTACTCTTTCGAGGCAACGATAACCGGAATAGTCCGCAACGCCATAGTGCTGTGTCGATCGATTATCCCAAAAGGCGATCGCGCCCGGTTCCCAGCGGAAACGCACCTGATATTCGGGCCTTTTCACTTCGTCGAACAGCAGCCGCAGCAAGTCTTCGCTTTCCGCCGGATCGATATCGGCGATGGCCGTGGTGAAGCCGCTGTTGACGTAAAGCACCCGTTCCCCCGTTTCCGGGTGGATGCGCACCACCGGATGCCGCTGCGGCGGATGCTTGGCGGTGAACCCCGCGCGCTTTTCGGGCGTGTCGAGATGGCGCCCGAACGACACCAGCCCATCATGCCAGGCGTCCAGCCCATCGATCCGCTGGCGGACCTTTTCCGGCAGCCCGGCATAGACCGCCGCCATATTGGCCCACAGCGTATCCCCGCCCAGCGCCGGCAAAGCCGTGGCTTTGAGGATCGACGCCGCCGACGGCACATCGCGGAACGTCGTGTCGCTGTGCCAGAAATCCGCGGCGGGCGCCTGGCGCCCTTCCGAGACATCGCCATCGGATGCGATTTCCAGCAATTCGGGAAAATCGGGATGGACCGACAGCGGGTGCACTTCCAGTTCGCCGAAAGCCTTGCCCAGCGCCACGTGATTCGCCCGCTCCAGCTTCTGGTTGCGGAAGAACAGCACCTTGTACCGCAACAGCGCCGCGCGCACTTCGGCCACTTCGACAGCCGAGACGGACATCAGGTCGATCCCCTCGATCTCGGCGCCGATGAGCGGCTGAACGGGTTTGACCGTTATTGCCATGCTATCTCCTTCAGAATGATGCCGTCAGATCGAGACCATAGCTGCGCGGCTCGCCGAACAATGCACCGAAACGATCGGGCAGGCCCACGGCCCCTTCGAACACGAGGTATTCCTTGTTGGTAAGATTGCGGCCCCAGGCCGACAGCCGCAGGTCCAGCTTGCCCGCCGGAATTTCCGACAACGTCAGCCGGGCATCGAGCAGGCCGTACTTCGGCAGGATCTGCCGCTTGTCGGCCACCGAGGCATAAGCGCGATCCTGATAGCTGTAGTTCACCGAAGCGGAGAAATTGCCGATGCTCGTCTTCGCGAATTCATAGTCCGCACCGAGATTGAGGCTGTTGCGCGGGATATTCGTGAAAACGAAATTGTCGGCGATGTTCTCGCCATTGAGACCGATGATCTTCTTGTGCTTCGCTTTGGTATAGCCATAGCTGGCCGTCAGCGTCAGCCCGTCCACCGGCATCGCCGTCAGATCGATTTCCGCACCATAAATCCGGGCCTTGCCCGCGTTGAGCACGTCGGTGCGCGTCGGGTTGTTCGGATCGGTCTGCATGTTGATCTGGATGTCTTTGTAGTTGGCGTTGAACAACGCCACATTCAGCCGCAGACGACGATCGAACAGGTCGGACTTGAAGCCCAGTTCATAAGCGGTGAGGCTTTCCGGACCGAACCCCTGATTGAAGCGCTGGGTGCTCGATGCGCGGATGTTGAAGCCGCCCGACTTGTAGCCGCGCGAAACCTTGGCATAGGCATTGACTTGCGGGTTGATGTCATAAGCGATGATGAGTGTCGGGCTGACATTGGAATAGGCATTCCGGCCCGCCCCCGCGGGCAGCACGTTCACCGCACCGTTGGCCTGGGTGATGACGTCCTGCAGCGTCGCCTGCCGCTTGTCGCGCGACCAGCGGGCGCCGACCGTGAGATGCAGACGCTCGTCAAGGCCCGCCGGAGTCCACGTGCCCTGGCCATAGACGGCATAGGCGCGGTTCTTGGCGGTGACTCTGCGATCGGTGCGAACCGAGGCCGCGGTTATCGTGGTGTTGGCTGAACGCGCGCTTTCATCGAAGTAATAGGCGCCCAGAACATATTCGATCTGGCCATCGAGAGCGCTGCCGAGAAGCTGGAATTCCTGGCTGAACTGTTTCTGGCGATCGTCGAAGGAGTTGACGAACAGCGGGAACGGCCCGACCGCCCCGGTCAGATAGTTCTGGTTCGATTCATTGTGCAGGCGGCGATAGCCGGTGAGCGAGCGCAGTTCGAGATGATCGCCGAGCTGGAAACTGGCGGTCAGATTGTGCCCCTGCGCCCGCACATCGTTGCGACGCAGATTGGATACGTAGCGCGAACTTTCGGTCGGGCGGTCGATCATTTTCGGATAGATCGGCATGGCCACGAGATAAGCCGGCGTATCGCCGATATCGCTGCGGTCATAGCTGTAACGGATATCGATATCGGGAGTCGGCATCCACCGCACCGCCGCGCGATACCCATCGCGGCGCTGATCGCCGAAACGGGAAACGCCGGTGCCGCGATTCTTGACGTACCCGTCCTTTTCGCTGTGGACGTAGCCCAGTTCCACCGCCAGCGTTTCACCGAGAGGGATATTCAGCCGGGTGCGGGTGCGCAGGTAATCGTAGTTGCCCACGCTGACCACCTGCTTGGCTTCGAATTTGCCCAGTTGCGGCGGCCGCGATACGAAATTGATTGCCCCGCCCGTGGCGTTGCGCCCGTAGAGGGAGCCCTGCGGGCCGCGCAGGACTTCGATCCGCTCGATCTCGGCAATATCGCTGGCCAGGCCCTGGCTGCGGCCGACATAAATCCCGTCGACATAGACCGCGACACTGGGATCCTGCGTGATCTGGTCATCGATATTGCCCACGCCGCGAATGAAAATCCGGGTCGTGGTGGCGCTGTTCGGATGCGGGGTCATTTGCAGATTGGGCACTTCCGACTGCAGGCCGGTCACACTGGTGATGCCGCGGGCTTCGATCGCATCGCTGGTGAGCGCGGCGACCGAGATCGGTGTCTTCTGCAACGACTCCGCGCGGTGCTGCGCGGTAACGACGATTTCAGCGATGCCGCCTTCAGCACTCGGCGCTTCCTGCTCCTGCGCCAGAGCTGCGGGTGCGAAACCAGCCAACCCAACAGCGAGAGCGAGGCACGCGGACGAATTCAGAAAATGCTTCATAAATCTCCCCAAACCCAAATGACTGAATTTTTGAACAGTCTCAGGCTAGCTATATTTCCCTCAAATCCTCGAATTACCGCCGATAGGATTCGAGATTTGAGGGAAATTTATCCGAATCCTTAACATCCGTCAAGGATCGACTTTATATATGTACAGTCAGGATTGGCCGAACAGGCGATGGAGCCAGATTTCCGCCGTATCATCAAGGAAAGCCGCGCGCTGCGCCTTGGGCAGAAGCAGCGCCTTTCGCGTCAGCGGCGTAGTCGCCGATGACCAGATGATCCCATCCAGCCGGTCCACCGCATAGCCGCGCGCGCGCAACCAGCGCACGGCGGCAAGCCCGCGAATCCAGCGGAAGGTCGCCGCCAGATTGCCGAGATCAGGAAGCATCGCCGCAGCGTTCATGAACGCCGTCAGCGCGGCAAGCTCGCTGCGTTCTTCGCTGTCCGCGTCGAGTGCAATGCGGGAGGGGAATTTCGGCGGCGGCACATGCCCGGCGATCACCGCATCGATCGCCCGCATCTGCACCACCCGCGCCGCATCCACCACGATATCTTCCTTGGTGGGATAGAAATAGGTGGTCGCGGCCGCTGACAGCCCGGCCTCTTTGGCGATATTGCGATGCGTCAATCCGGCGATGCCCAATCGCCCACTCAGGCGGATTGTCGCTTCGACAATCTGCTGCTTGCCTTCAGGCCGTGCCTCATCCTCCAGCGGAGCAAGATCGCCTGCCGTCTCGCGCAGAATCACCGCCGCTCCGTGCAGGCGCGCGAACAGGCGCGTGATCGCCTGGACGATCATCGCATTGCGCCGCGCCGCCACCCGATCAAGAATCGCATAGGGGATAAGGCCCAAGGGCACCGCCACGCACAGCACGCGGGCGTCCTCAGGCAGGGCATCCACGGCGGGCAGCGCGCGCCAGAAGGTTTCGGCATCGCCATACATGCCCGCCACCACAGCGCCCGCCTGCTGCGCCTGCGCGGTGACAGCCAATGCGCGCGCCATATCGTCGCTCGCCGCGAAGGCCCTGCCCTCTGTCGCGACAAGTTCGATCAGCGCGGCGCAGATGGCGGAATGCGCATCCATGTCCCCCACCGCTTCGGCGCGCAAGCCCGCCACAATCGCTTGATAAGTCGCCAAAAGCCGCTGACGCAGCGCCTCCAACGCCGCCAGCAGCAGCTTTTCCCGATTGCCGAAATGATAGACCACCGCCGGCGGGGTTAACCCGGCCCGCTCGGCAACGGCACGCATCGTCAGGTTGCCGATCCCCGCTTCGATGCACAATTCACAGGCTATTTCGGCAAGGCGCACCGCCGCTTCACTGGACAAACGTTTAGTCCCATTCTATTCGTTGCCGGGAACGGCATGGCAGACATCGCAGCAAACGCCCAGCCCCAAACGTCATTCAGGGGTTTGCGGCGGGCCACGCCACGAAAAAGGGCCGCACAATGGCGGCCCTTTCCAATTGGCTATCGTGGTGGCGGAGCAAGTCCACCATCCGATGCGCGCAAAAATGCTCAGGCTTTTTCCTTGAGCATATCGAGCGCGACGTCGACGATCATATCTTCCTGTCCACCGACCATCTTGCGGCGGCCAAGTTCGACGAGGATCGCACGGGTATCGATACCGTAGGTTTCCGCCGCCTTTTCCGCATGACGCAGGAAGGACGAATAAACCCCGGCATAGCCGAGCGCGAGCGTTTCACGGTCCACCCGCACCGGGCGATCCTGCAGCGGACGGACGAGGTCTTCAGCCGCATCCATCAGCGCCATCACGTCGCACCCGTGATTCCAGCCCTTGCGGTCGGCCGCGGCGATGAACACTTCTAGCGGCGCATTGCCCGCACCGGCGCCCATGCCCGCGAGGCTGGCGTCGATGCGCACCGCGCCTTCCTGCGCCGCCACGATCGAGTTCGCCACGCCCAGCGACAGGTTGTGGTGCGCGTGGATACCGCGCTGGGTTTCGGGCTTGAGCACCTTGTCATAGGCCCGCAGGCGATCACGCACGCCATCCATGTCGAGCGCGCCGCCGCTGTCCGTCACATAGACGCACTGCGCACCGTAGCTTTCCATCAGCAGAGCCTGCTGGGCGAGCGCTTCGGCATCGATCATGTGGCTCATCATCAGGAAGCCGGAAACGTCCATGCCGAGATCGCGGGCGATCCCGATATGCTGCTTCGACACGTCCGCCTCGGTGCAATGCGTTGCCACGCGCACCGAGCGCACGCCGAGATCGTAAGCGCGCTTCAGTTCCTCGACCGTGCCCACGCCGGGCAGGATCAGCGTGGTCAGCACGCTCTTTTCCAGAACCTCGGCCACCGCGCCGATCCATTCCCAGTCGGTGTGCGCACCGAAACCGTAGTTGAAGCTCGCGCCCGAAAGCCCGTCGCCATGGGCGACTTCGATCGCATCGACGCCCGCGCCGTCGAGCGCCTTGGCAATCGCCTGCACGTGATCGATGCCATACATGTGGCGGATGGCGTGCATGCCATCGCGCAGAGTCACGTCCTGGATGTAGAGCTTGTCGCCCGCTTCGACATTGAAAGTGCTGGTCATTGGTGCGTCTCCTCAGGCGTTCACAGCGGCCATGCGGCGTTCAGCCAGCAGTTCGCCGGTTGCCTTGGCGGCGGCGGTCATGATGTCGAGATTGCCCGAATAGCTGGGCAGGTAATCGCCCGCGCCTTCGACTTCGAGCATGATCATCGTCTTGATGCCGGTGAAATCGCCCATGCCGGGGATTTTCAGCTTGTTGTTGTCGCCGAAGCGTTCGAACTGCACTTCCTGCTTCAAACGATAGCCGGGCACATACTTTTGCACTTCGGCCACCATCTGCTTGACCGACTGGCGGATCGTTTCCTCATCCGCGCCTTCGGACAGAGTAAAGACGGTGTCGCGCATGATCATCGGCGGTTCGGCCGGATTGAGAATGATGATCGCCTTGCCCTTGGTCGCCCCGCCGACCTTTTCGATGGCGTTGGCGGTGGTGCGGGTGAATTCGTCGATATTGGCGCGCGTGCCGGGGCCTGCCGAACGCGAGGACACCGAAGCGACGATTTCCGCATAATGGACTTTGGCCACCTGGCTGACGGCCGCGACCATCGGAATGGTCGCCTGCCCGCCGCAGGTCACCATGTTGACGTTGGGCGCATCGAGATGTTCACGCATGTTGACCGGCGGAATGGTGAACGGGCCGATCGCGGCCGGGGTCAGATCGACGACCTGAATACCGTCGGCGCGCAGCGCCTCGTCATGCACCTTATGGGCGTAAGCGCTGGTCGCATCGAACACGATACCGATTTCGGGATAGACCGGCAGCTTCTGCAGGCCTTCCAGCCCTTCGTGCGTCGTCGCAATACCGTGCTCGCGAGCCATCGCCAGGCCTTCGCTCGCCTCGTCGATCCCGACAACCGCCACAAGCTCCATATTCTGGGGATGCTTGATCATCTTCATCATCAGGTCCGTGCCGATATTGCCCGAACCGATAATCGCCGCTTTCACTCTCGACATCGTAACCTTCCTTAAGACGACGCGTGCACCGGGCGCGCAGGATCGCGCCACGGCTTTCCCACCCTATCTAGGAAGAAGCCGGACTTGAATCCAGATAAGCATGCGCCATATTTCTCATCATATGAGCAAGGGAACCCCTGTCCTGTCTTCGTTCCAGCGCACGCTGGCCATGCTGGAAGCGATCATCGCCGATGGCGGCGAACGCTCGGTCTCCGCCATCGCCCGCGCCATCGGCATGCCCATCGCCACTGCGCACCGGCAGGTGGCGACGCTGGTGGCGGAAAACTATCTCACCCCCGCGGGCAACGGGCGCCACATCGCGGGCACGCGGCTGCTCGGCCTGTTGCACCGGCTGGACGAGAAGCAGGTTATCGCCAATGTCGCCGCGCCCGTGCTGCACGATCTGGCGAGCCAAGTGCGCAGCGTCGTCCAGCTCGGCACTTTCGAAAACGACATGGTGACTTATCGCATCAAGACCGGCCGGGGGGCGAGCGGCCTGTTCACCAAAGTCGGCATGCAGCTCGAAGCCTACTGTTCGGGTATTGGCAAAGCGCTGCTGGCCCATCTGCCGGAAGATCAACTGCACACCTATCTCGCCAATGGGCCGTTCGTCCCACTGACCGGTAATACGATCACCGATCCCGCCGCGCTGGCGGAGGAACTGGAACGCGTCCGCCAGACGGGCATGGCGGTGGACAACGGGGAAATCACCGAAAGCCTCTATTGCATCGCGGCCCCTATCCGCATGGCCGATGGCCGCGTGCCTGCCGCCATTTCGATTTCCCGGACTATGGCCCAGATCGATCCTGCATACGAAGCGGAAGTACAGAAGCTGCTGCTCAGTGCCGCCCGCACCATCGAACGGCAGATGCCGGTGGTCTGAAGCCTCAATCCTGCCTAGGCTCGTCCTGCGCCCACACTTTCCACGCGGCACTTGTCCGCACGGCATTGCGGGACACCACCCGGGCGGGCAGGCCGTACGCATCGGCAAAAGCCATCGCCTTTTCACCGTCCAGCACCATCAGCACGGTCGCCAGCGCATCGGCCTGCATGCATCCCGGATGCAAGGCGGTTGCGGACAGCACGTCATCGCCGAGCGGAGCCCCGCTGACGGGATCGAGACTGTGCGACCAGCTTTGCCCATCGCTTTCGCGGCGGCGGCGGTAATTGCCCGATGTCGCCACCGCCCATCCGGTCAGGGCGATCCGGGCATGGGGCGCATCGCTGCACGGCGGAATGTCGATATCGACCCACCACGGCATGCCATCCGCCTGAACGCCCACGCCGCGCAATTCCCCCCCGATTTCGAGCAATGCGTGATGCACCCCGATAGCTTCCAGCCAGCGGATGCCGAGATCGACGGCAAACCCTTTTGCGATGCCTGAAAGATCGAGCGTGAGCCCGCCGGGCTGCACCGCGATGCGCCCGCCGTCTTCCAAGATGCAATGCCGCCAATTCGGCCCGCGCGCGGTGGAAACGGCTTTCTCGTCGGGCGTTTGAATGGGTGCCGCGCTGGCGCCGAAGCCCCACAGATCGCTCGCCCCGCCCAGCGTGGGATCGAATGCGCCCCCGCTCGCCCGGGCGATTTCCAGCGCACAATCGAGGACATAAGCGAATTCGGCTGACAGCGGGAAACGGGTGCCGGGCGCCGCGCGGTTGAAACGGCTGATTTCCGAATCCGGCTCCCACTGGCTCATCTGCGCGATGACACGGGCAAACCCCTGTTCCAGCAGGGAGCGCAGACCGGTTTCCGGCAGTTCCGGCGGCACCACCGCCGAGAGCGCCCAATATGTGCCCATCGTCTCTCCATCGAGACGGAGCGCGCGCCCACCAGCCAGCGGACGCAGGGTATCGGGAGAAAGATGCGGGGGCAGCAGCAGTTCGCCGACTTCGCCGCTGCCCCCCTGTATCGTCATCCGATCACGCCGGCCCGATCAGGACGGCAGGAATTCCAGCACGCCGGTGTAGGACGCGCGGCGGCCCGGCTGGCCTTCCTTGCCGTCCACCGACTTGGTGGTTTCCAGATAATACATGCCCGCATCCTTGACGTTGAGCGTCACTTCGCCCTTCGCGTCGGTGGTGAGCTTCTGGGCGCCGTCGTTGTCGCGATAGCGCGTGCCACCTTCGACGAATTCGATCTCAAGACCCGCGGCAGGCTGCCCGTCGAACAGGAAGCGCATCACCGCCGGTTCACCCGCGGCAAGATCGGTCGGGTGCGTGACCGGGATCATTTCGACCCCGTGCCCGATCGGCTTCAGCGCCGTATCGTTGGGCGTGCCAAGCGATACGAAAGTTTCCGTGCGCGAAATGGATTCGTTGATCTGCACGTTGGTCGCACCGGCGGGGATCTTGCTTATTTCCTCGCGCGTGCCGCGCCAGCGCTGGCGTTGCCCGTTCAGTTCGTAAAACCCCATCAGGCCCTCGCTGGTCAAAGCGATGCGATAGGTGCCCTGCTTCTTCAACGGCACATCGAACGCGCTGCGATACTTGCCGGAACCGATGATAGTGGGCTGCACGGTCTGGCCATCGGGCCCGGTGATCGCCAGATTGTCGAGCGCCAATGCATGATGTTCGAACACGAACAACTGGTTGGACACGGCGGCATCCACCGAGGCGGTGGCTTCATCCCCCGCGAACACCGTCATCGACGGCAGCAGCCAGCGGCGATGCGCTTCGGCCGGCGTGGACATGAAGGCACCGAGGCCGATGGCAAGACCGGCGGCAATCAGGCTGGCTCTGGCAAACATCCGTATTTCCTCTCTATTTGCAGACGGCGACCGGGTCGCTTCAAGGTTTCAGAATCAGGCTGACAGCACCCAGTTCGGATTGGCCTTGGGCCGATCCGGTTTGCGTCCCGCGCGGCGGCCACTGGAACGGAATGGCCAGCGTTTCGCGTCCACCCACTTCGCGCGCGGCCTCTATCCGCAGCTTGTAGGCACCCGGCGCGAGCTTGCCCAAGGGCCGCACGCCGTCCCGGAATTTGAGCGCATAACGCCCCGGCCCCTGCGTCGGCCCGCTGACGCCGTTGACGGGCATTTTGAGCGTCCGCCCCGTGCGCCGCCACCAGGTGCGCATGTCGGGCAGCCATTTGGTGCCTTCGGCGTTGCGCATATCGACATCGTACCAGACTTTGAGATTGGCGACCGCCTGGCCCGCTTCGTTTTCAACCCAGACCGCGACGTAGGGTTTGTGATATTCCGCAACGCGCAGCCGCGGAATTTCGACGTTCACCGTCATCTCGCCGGCCACCGCCGGGGTTGCGATCAGGCCCGTGGCCAAGAAAGCGATAGTTTTGCGCATGAGTTGGTCCTTCGGCGTTAGTGCATCAGGAAGACGAGAAGCAGCAGCGGAATAATTACGCCCGCACCGACGATCGGCCAGGTGGACGGCCGCCGTTTGGAATGGACCTGCAGGAGGAGAAAACCGGTCAGGCTGAAAATGACGCAGGCGGCAGCGAAAATATCGATGAACCACGACCACGCCACGCCCGTGTTGCGGCCCTTATGCAGATCGTTGAGATAGGCGACCCAACCCCGGCTGGTGGCTTCGTAAGTCACATCGCCGCTGACCCGGTCGATCGCGACCCAGCCATCCCCGCCCGGGCGCGGCAACGCGATATAAAGCTCGTCATCGTTCCATTCCGGCTTACGGCCAGCCACGCTGACAGCGAGTTCCTTTTCCAGCCACTGCGCCACCGGCTGCGGGACCGGGGCTGTGCCTTTCCCGCTTTCCACCAGCGGAAGCAGGGTTTCGGGAAGAACCTTTTCCTCGGTCTTCACCACCGGGTTCGCCTCGATGGAGGCGGCATGATTCAACGTGATTCCCGTAATCGCGAACAGCAGCATGCCCACCAGACAGACCGCGCTGCTCATCCAGTGCCAGGTATGGAACTGGCGCACGAGAAAAGGCGGCAATCCGCTCTTCTTCGCCTTGCGCGGCCGCCCGGCCCCGGCACTGGCTGAGGGAATATCGCTTGTCTGCATGTCCATCGGGATAGGAGCTTTACTCAAGTTATGAATTTGCGTGGTCTAATTGAGAATAAAGATCAATAGCAAAATTGTGTCAGTGTGTATCAAGGGCTGGACACCTCTTCATCCGCCAGAATGGGGCGCAGAGCCATCCCCATTGCCACCGGCTTCGGAAGGAGGGGCATCCGGCGGCGCGGCAGGCAGGACGATCCGCACGGCCAATCCGCCCAGACTACTGCTTTCCAGCGCGAGCGTTCCGCCCTGCGCGGCCACGCTGCGGGCCACGATCGAAAGCCCAAGCCCCGCCCCCTTCGCCTCGCCCCCGCTTCGCGCCCGGTCCATGCGCTGGAACGGCTGCAAGCATGCTGCACGGTGTTCCGCCGGAATGCCAGGGCCATCGTCCTCCACCGTAATCAGAGCCTGCACGCCTTCCTCACCTGCCAGGCTCACGTCTATCCGCTGGGCATAGCGGCGGCTGTTGCCGATCAGATTGTGCAGGATGCGCGTCAGCACCGCGGCGCGCGCATGGAGAGTGAAAGAGCCCGGCCCGGCATAGTGGACCTCGGCCCCGGTATCGCAGGCATCGTCCACAATGGTCGCGATCAGTGCGGCGATATCGACCAGCCGTGCAGGCTCATCCATGCCGCTGCGGACATAGGCGAGCGTGGAATCGATGAAATGCTCCATCTCCGCCAGATCCTGCTGGATGGCCTCGTGCACCTCATCATCCGCGATCAGTGCGGCGCGCAGCCGCAAGCGCTGGATTGGCGTGCGCAAATCGTGCGACACGGCGATCAGCGCCTGCGTGTTGTCTTCCATCATCTGCAACAGCCGCGTCTGCATCGCGGCAAAGGCGGTGGCCACACGGCGCACCTCGTGCGGGCCGGTGGGATCGATCCGCGCGGCGTGATTGCGCCCGGTTTCATCGGCGGCCGCGGCCAGCCGGGCAAGCGGGCGCACCAGCGCATGCACCATGGCCAGCGCCGCGCCGCACACCACGCACACCAGCGCCACGTGCAGCAGCAACACGACCCACACCGGCAGCGGGGCGCTGAGATAGCCCGCCACTCTGAACGACAGGAACGATCCGTCCCGCAGTTCCACCAGCCCGATCAGATCGCGCTGCCCCCCGCCACCGGAGGGCAGGAGGCTGAGATGGATTTCGCGCTTCCGCAATTCCGGCGCCTGCTGCACCAGCCGCGCGCGCAGATTGGCAAGCTGCGGCGAAAAGGCGCTGTGATCGGTCACGACACTGCGCCCCACCCAGTTCAGCGCCAGACCGGCCCTTTCCCGCGCATGGACCGCCCGGGCCCGTTCATCCGGCGCGGTCTGCTCCGCCGCATGCGCCGCGTCCACCAATTGCCGGGCGATGTTCTGCGTCTGGCTGTCGGACACAAGTTCGCGATCCTGCCAGCGATGCAACGCATAGGTGCCCAGCGCTTCCACCAGCACCGCCGCCAGCAGGACCAGCGCGATCCGCGCCACCATGCCGGTGCCGCGCCCGGTCCACACCACGATCAGGAACCTGTCACATCGGCGGCGAACATATAGCCCACGCCCCGGATGGTGCGGATCAGGTGGTTGCGCTGCCCGCCCAGCTTGCGGCGCAAGCGGCTGACCAGCACATCGATACTGCGGTCGGTGGAATTGCCGATCCTGTGGCGCACCAGTTCGATCAGCCTTTCGCGCCCGATGGTGCGCTGCGGATGGCGCAGGAGCGTTTGCAGCAGGTCATGCTCGGCCGCGGTCAACGGCACTTCCGCCCCGCTGGGCGCAAAAAGCTCGCGCCGCTTGGGGAAATAGCGCCAGCCCGCGAAATCGAGCTGGGTCACTTCGAACGCTTCGGGCGGAATGCGCGATTCGCCTGCCCGGCGCAGCAAGGCCCGCACTCTGGCCAGAAGTTCGGACCGGCCGAAAGGCTTCGCGATGTAATCGTCCGCCCCGGTATCCAGCCCCGCCACCCGATCCGCTTCCATCCCGCGTGCGCTGATGATGATGATCGGCACTTTGCTGTATTCGCGAATCCGGCGGCACAGCGTCAATCCGTCATCGCCGGGCAGCATGATATCGAGCAGGATCAGGTCGACCGGGTTGGATCCGCGATCCGCCATCGCCCGCAGCAATTCCTCGCCATCGGCAGCGCCGGTCGCATGATAGCCGTTTTCCACCAGAAGCCGCATCAGCAAGGTGCGCAAAGGCGGATCGTCCTCGACGACAATGACATGCGGGACAGGTTGGGCGATATAGCGGGCTCCGTCTTCAGCCACATGGCCCCCCGGATTTCCCGATGCCTTTGAAATGCCGCCACTCTGGGAAACCGATTGCAACACAGTTCCGCTCCATCATCGCTTCACGAATGCGATCTGCTCGCAACGGTTCACATATGGGGTATCCCCCCCCGATCCTGCAATGCGCGAACCCGAATGGCAGCGCGCGGCCACTTCGGCCACCCACGTCATTCCTGCGAAAGTGATCGGAAAATGCCTAATCCGCGTTTTTCAGGACGAAGGGTATTTCAACAACACCTTTCATCAGGACCGGCTTGCCATCCTGGATCAACGGGGCCCAGCGCCATTTGCGCACGGCGGACAACGCGGCCTGATCCAGGCGATCGAAACCGCTGCTGCGCGCCACGGAAATATTTGCCACCCGGCCATCGAGGCCGAGCGTAAGCGAGAGAACCACCGTGCCCTGTTCGCGCTTGCGGCGGCTTTCCATCGGATAGCGCGGCGGCGAACCCGAGGTCATGCGCACCGAAAGATCGGACACCTGCACTGTGCTGGGCGGCGCCGGCGCGGCTATTACGGAGGGCTGGGGGGCGATGGCCGGTGCCGATACGGGCGCAACCGGGGCTTGCGGCTGCGGATCGGGCGTCGCCGCCACTGGCGGCGTGGGTGCGATCCGGATCGGCGGACGCGGGGCGGCGATTTCGGACTGAGGTGGCGGAGGCGTGTCCGGAGAGGGCGGCGGAGGCGGTGGCGAGGCCATGAGATCGACCACTGTCAGCCGCTCACGCCGCTTTTCCTGCGGGGCCTCGCTGCGGATCATCAGGACCGCGGCCAGCACGATGGCATGGATCATGGCGGTTACGATGATCGCGGTGATATTGGGCCGGCGCGTATCGCCATAGCGGGCAGCCGATATGCGCGGACCCTCGTCATTCATGCGGCCATTCGCACCGGGGGACAGCACACCGACCTCGACAGGGATCGGCGCACGCCGCAGGGCAGACGGCATCGCCCCTTCCTCGCTCCGATAATCCGCGCCGTCGAACATGACCGATTTCATCCCCTTCGGATCATGCCCCCGTGTCCGAGAAATTAATGCGAGTCAATCTCATTCTCATTGGAACAGGCGTAAAACCGCCGCCGCTGTCTCGTCTCCCATTCCCTGAAAGGCCAGAGCCGGACAGTGTTCGCTCCATCGCCCGGCCCAGGATACCGGTGATCAGAACCGCGCGCGCACGCCGCCGAACACTGCACGGCGCTCCACCGGATAGTAGATCGCCGACGCCGGTCCGGCCGCGATCACCGCGCTGATATCGCCCACGGCCTTCTTGCCTGTGAGATTGCGCGCATCGAAGAACAAATCGACTCGATCCGATACCCGCGCCCCGGCCGTCAATCCCAGCAAGGCATAGCCAGGCGTGCGCACGGTGTTGGCATAGTCGGCCCATGCCCCTTGTGGCACCCATTCGAAATTGGGGGCGATATGCAATTCGTCCGACCCGAACCGCAGTTCTGCCCGCATCATGTGGCGCGGGATCACGGGCAGACGATTGCCGCCGAACTCACGATCGCGGCGGAAGCGGAAGTCGCTGTACTGATAGACTTGCCGCAATCGCAGCCAGGGGGCGAGATCGAGCGCCAGTGCCGCTTCGATCCCCTGATGGCGGGTGCGCCCGGCGTTGAACGTGGACGCCGGAATATCGCTGCCGACGGTATATTGCAGCATCTCGCCTTTCAGGTCCGCGCGATAGAACGAAACATCCCACTGTGCGATACCGGCCGTGCCGCGCGCGCCGATTTCCGCCGTCCACGCCCGCTGGGCTGAGAGAGGAACGAACTGGCTGATCTGCGCCAGTTCACCAAAGCCAGGCAATTCGGCCGAGCGGCTGTAATTGGCATAGACCTGAACCGTACCCGACGGTTCGAACAGTATCCCGAAGCGGGGCGAAAATTCGCTGAAATCGGCCCGCGCCGTGACATTACGCGCGCCACCGGCGGTCACATTGTAGGTTTCATGCTGGCGGCGATAGCCATCGGCATAAATGCCCCCGACAATAAGGCTCAACCGTTCGATCGGGCGATAGCGCAGTTCGGCATAGAGATTGGCGGTACGGGCGCGCTGGTCGGCGGCGAATGTCACCTTGCCCTTCCTGCCGTTCACGTTGACGAAGCGGCGCGAATCCACGGTGCCGAAGCGGGCTTCCCCACCCACGGTCAGCGACAGGGGGCCATCGGCCCATTCCAGCCGTGCGAAAACACCATGGTCGCGCGATTCCTGATCGATCACCTGATAGATCGGATGATCGAGCGACTTGCGGTTGTAGAACACCCCGAAATTGAGCTGCGCAGCGCCCAGCGCCACCCTGGTGCGGTTCTGAAAGCGCACGGAATCGATATTGCGCGCCTGATCGCCCATGAAATTGCCCGTTTTCGGATGGGACAGCGCCTGCGCCATGGTCAGGGCGCCCGGCAGATCCTGTTCGATGTGGTTGTGGCTGGCGTAGAATCGCGTTTCGATCGTATCGCTGAGGCGGATCCCCAGATTGCCATGAAACCGCAGCGATTGGCGGCGGGCATGCTGGCGGTCCCCGTCCGAGGTGTCGGCGCTCACCGCCCCCCAATAGTCCATTCTACCCGTTGCCCCGCCATAGGATGCGAGCCCGCGCAACGTGTCGAAGCTGCCCGCATCGGCGCGGAAATAGAGCCCACGCGCATCCCTGCCGTTCGGCGTCACGCCGTTGATCGCGCCGCCCAGCGTGCCCGAACCGAACCGCAGCGCATTGGCCCCTCGATAGACTTCCAGATGGTCGAAGAAGATCGGTTCCAGTTCCTGAAAATCGCCGTTGTCGTCCGCCAGATTGATCGGCACACCATCTTGCAGCAGTGTCAGCCCGCGCATGTGATAGCCGCGTGAAAGGCCCGATCCGCGCACGGACAGGCGCACTTCCTGCCCATAGCGCGGCTGGAGATAGACTCCCGGCGAATAGGCCAGCGCATCGCGTAACGAGACAAGCGATTTGTCGGCATAGTCTTCGTAACCGACGACATCGGTGCCCCCAGGGGTGGCCCGCGCCTGCTGTTCTGCCTGATCGCTGGCCGAACGGCCGGTGACGATGATGATATGATTGTCGCCCCGGTCGGCATCGCTGCCGCTTTCGGCAAGCGCGGGGGTAGCGAGAAGCGATAGGGTGGCGGCGGCAAAAGCCCAATTGGCGGTGTTCACGCTGTTCTCCATCTGACAGCTATCGTGTGATCGGCCAGCCCGGCCACCCGCATGGGCGGATGGTGCACGGTGGCGATCACCAGGAAGGCGGAAAAGCCGATACGGCCACCCTGCGCGCGCCTGTGAACAGGTGAACGCGCGGATGGCGGAGATCAGCTCAGAATGTCAGACGAAGCTTGGCGGCCCGCGCAATGGCGGCCGCAGATAGGCGATCGGCCCGAACGGCAGACGCCGCGCCGGGGCGAGCCCCAGCGCAAGGATAATGGCAAAAGCCAGCGCCAGCAGCGCGGGCGAGGCCCCGACCACCGCCGACATCGACAGGGAAGAATAGGCGCACTGCCCGTCCGCCTTGCCCGCAGCGCTCTTTCCGTCACCCTTCGCCTGCCCATCGACCGGGACAGTGACATTGGCAACCGCCGGCCCATCTTCGCTGCCGGTGTGGCAGAGAGTCAGAGTCAGAACGCGCGTGGATGAACCATCCAGGCTGCTGGAAAGCATGTAGCCCACCGGCAGCAGCACTTTCATGCACAGGGCCAGCGCCACCGCGAATGCGGCCAGGCCGCGATGGCCGAGCAGAAAGGTGCGCAAGGCGTGCATGGGAGGTGCCTTAGGACGGGCGCAACGGTTTGTCAGCCCGTTTGCGTGCCTTCACGCCACCGGACGCATCAATTCGATCCGCACCCCATCGGGATCGCCGCCTTGCTGCAATTCGATGGAGGGCGTGCGCACATGGGCTGCCGCCACGAAATGCCCGCCCTTTGCCTCCAGCGCCGGAACGGTCTTTTCCAGATCGTCATCCCAGAAGGCGATGTGGGTCAGACCATAGCGGTTAAGCGGCTGGCGTTCCCGCGAACCGAAAGAATCGGGGGCAAACACTTTCAGCAGTTCCAGCGTGTTCCCTTCCGCATCGCGGATCATCTGCGCGCGCAGCCGGATGTCCGGCACTTCGTTGATCGTGTCGAGGAAAGTCGTAGGCTCGTCGAACACGTAGTTTTCCGCCGGTGTGAAACCGAGCGCCGCGTAGTAGGCCAGCGACACGTCGATATCCGACACGCAGATACCGCTATGCGAAAAGCGCTGGGCGATACCCGGCTGATGCATCAGCTCGATCCGCACGCCATCGGGATCGGTGCAATAGATCAAAGTGATCCCACCCTCGCCATTCTGCACGCGCGTATGGTCGTACACCGTCCCGCCTGCATCGCGGATTTTCTGAGCAGCGGAATCGATATCGTCGACATAGAACGAGAGGTGGACAAGGCCGTATTGCAGCGTGGAACGCTTTTCCCGCGGGCCGGTGGCGTCGGGCTGGAGGAAACGCAGCAGTTCGATCACCGGACCACCGGGATAACGCAGCATCTTGGCCCGCAGGCGGACGCCGGACATTTCCATGGTCCGGTCCATGTCCGGCCCTTCGATCACGCCATGATCCTGATAATCCGCGAACCCCAGCGCCTCGCGATAGAACCGTTCGGATGCTTCGAGATCGCTGACGCAAATACCGCGATGGGACAATCGGATCACAGGATACCTCTCTTACTGCTGTCTTGTCTGATAGGTGGTCTGGGGCAGGTTGCCCAGTTCCTCCTTGCGCAGATCGCGCGAACGCACCAGTTCTCCGCGATAGCGGCTGGGACTTTTCCCACTCCACCGGGCAAACGCGGTAGAAAAGGCCGAGCCCGAGCGGAAGCCGAGCCGTTCCCCGATTTCGGCAATGGACAGTTCCGGATCGTCCAGCAAGGTCGTGGCGCGCTTGAGCCGCAATTCGTCCAGCTGCTGGTGAATGGTCATCCCGGTGGTTTCGTGGAAAGCCCGCGTCAGATGGCGCTTGCTCAATTCGGCCAGTGCCGCCAGTTCATCGAGAGAAGGCGGCGGGCCGTCCTCCTCAAGTCGCCGCACCACTTTGCGATAGGCTGCGCGCGATAGGCCACCGCGCAACAGGTTGCCATCAGCCGGGGTTTCCCTGAGATAGCGCACCAGTTCGACCAGCAGCAGATCGCTGAGCGCATCGAGCAGGCGGGCCGAAGCGAAACCGGGGGTTTCGATCTCGCGCGCGATCCGTAGCAGCAGATCGCGCACCACCGGGCGTTTGACATTGAGGCAGCTGTTCAGCCGGTTGCGCGACTGATCGATTTCTTCCCCCAGCAGTTCTTCCAGCTTGGGCGGGCGGAAGAAGCAGCGAATGGTGTTGGTCAGCACCCCGTCGGACCGAATGCGCAGCGGCACCCCGGCCGGGACGAACAGCGCGCGGCCGATATCCGAAAATTCCCCCGGCGCGCCCCCCATTTCGAACCGGCCGACAGCGAAGCTCTGCTTTACCTGCAGTTCGAGCGAGAGTGTGTGCAGCCGCTCGTTGAGAACGAACTCCCCCGGCTCGGGCGCAAAATGCGTCGCAAGCTGGGCAACGAGGACCGATGTCGAAACGCTGACATCGATCCGCGAGCGGTAACCGGGCGGCATTTGCGAATGCTGGTTCACGTCCCCCATCCGATCATTGCAAGAGTTGCCCCGCAGGGCCGTTTCAGTCCGCCGAAAGGATCAATCCCGATGTTGGCACGCCGGTTCCCGCCGTTACGATCACATTGCGGCAATCGCCGGGCTGGTTGACACTTTGCCCGCGCGCAAGGCGGACGCCTTCGGCCACGCCGTTCAGGCCATGGATATAGGCTTCACCCAATTGCCCGCCATTGGTGTTCACCGGCAGGCGGCCACCCCGGGCGATGTTTCCTTCACGCACGAAATCCTTCGCCTGTCCCTTCGCTGCGAAGCCGAACGCTTCGATCTGCGGCAGCACGAAAGGCGAGAAGTGATCGTAGAGCACCGCCGCCTGCACATCCGCCGGGCCGATGCCCGCCATGGCATAGAGCTGCTGCGCCACCAGATCCATTTCGGACAGCCGGGTCAGATCGGGGCGGTAATAGCTCGTCATCATCTGCTGATCGTCGCACGCGCCCTGCGCTGCTGCGCGAACGATCACCGGCGGCTGGCGCAGCTTGCGCGCCCGTTCCGCCGTGGTGACGACAATCGCCACCGCGCCATCCGATTCCTGACAGCAATCAAGCAGATGCAACGGCTCCACGATCCAGCGCGAATTCTGGTGATCGTCCAGCGTGATCGGCTGCTGGTAAAACCACGCCTGGGGATTGGTCGCGGCAAAATCGCGGAAGCCCACGGCGATGCGGCCGAAATCTTCCGATGTCGCGCCGTGTTCGTGCATATAGCGCTGCGCGGCCATCGCCACCCAGCTTGCCGGAGACATCAACCCGAACGGCACATAGTAGCCGTAGTGCGCCGCTTCCGCCGTCGGCACCGCATCGGGCGCATAGCCCGCCCCGAAGCGGTATTGCGAACGTTCGTTCATCGCGCGGTAGCACACCACCACTTCGGCCACGCCCGTGGCCACGGCCATCGCCGCGTGCAGGATCGGCGCGCAGGCAGCCCCGCCGCCATAATGGACCCGGCTGAAAAACTTGAGATTGCGCCCGCCGATATTGCGGAACAGCTCGATCTCGGGGTTGTTGTCCATCGTGTAGGTGGACATGCCATCCACTTCCGCGGGGTCGATCCCGGCATCTTCCAGCGCGGCGAGAGTCGCTTCCACCGCCAGCCGCAGTTCGCTGCGCCCGCTGTTCTTGGAAAATTCGGTGGCGCCGATTCCGGCGATGGCCGCCTTGCCAGCAAGCGCGTTCATGCCGCGTTCCTTTCAGGAAAATGGAGGGTGACTGTCGCGCCGACATGCTCGCCGATGGCGTTACGGCCCGATACCGCAACCGCGACTTCGCGCGTGGCCGGATCGACATGCGCGACCGAACCGTTGATCCGCATCACATCGCCTGCAAAATTGGGGGCGCCGAGCTTGATCTTGATACTGCGCACGCGGGCGCTCTGCCCGGCCCATGCCCCGACATAACGTTGCACCAGGCCATTGGTGGTCAGGATGTTCATGAAAATGTCCGGCACGCCGGTGGCTTGCGCCGCAGCCTTGTCATGATGGACGTTTTCATAGTCGTTGGTGGCCAGCGCCCCCGCGACGATCGCCGAAGCGGTGACGGGGAATTCCAGTTCCGGCAGCGCCGCGCCTTCCTTGATATCTTCAAACTGCATCGAAACCTCCACCAATGGCAGACAGCGGACGCGCCTTGCCTGCCGCGATATGCGCACCCAGCGCGGCCAGCATCGGCTGCGCGCCGCCAAGCGCGGATTCGACCGCTTTCGCGGCCAGGAAAAAGCGATGGATCGGATAAGTGATGTCCGCGCCCATGCCGCCGTGCAGATGCTGGGCACTGTGCGTGACCCGGTGTCCGCCGATCGCCGCCCAATACTTTGCGGCAGCGATATCGGCATCGTCGCACAGCCCCTGATCCATCAGCCAGGCGGCCCGCCACGTGGTCGAGCGCATGGCTTCCACATCGATGTAACCATCGGCCGCGCGTTGCTGCACCGCCTGCATCGAACCGATCGGACGCCCGAACTGGACCCGTTCCGCCGTATAACCCGCCGTGCGTTTGAGCGCTTCGCTGGCGATGCCGAGCTGGCTGGCACACAGCGCCACGCGCATGCGCCCCAGATGCCAGCGCAGCAGATCGCCATGGCCTTGCCCCGCATCGAGCAAGGCGTCGCCGGGCAGGTGAACGTCCTGAAGATCGAGCAGAGCCAGCGGCGTCAGATCGGTGCCGTGCTGCGCTTCGCGCCGCAAGCCAGCCGTATCGGCAGGCAGCAGGAACAGGCCCGACTCATCCGCACCATCGATGCCGGCGGATACGAGAATCGCGGATGCCTCCATGCCCCAGGGCACGGCGGTCTTGCTGCCGGTGAGGCGCCAGCCGTTGCCGTCGCGCCGGGCCAGCAGGGCCGGGCTGTCCCATGCCGCACCGATTTCTTCGCAGGCGCTCGTCAGGATGGCCTTGCCTGTCGCTGCTTCGGCAACCAGCCCATCATGCGCTGGCCCCGCCGTGGCCAGAGTCTGCGCCGCAATCAGCGTGTCGCGCAGCGGAACCGGAGCCAGCGCAGCGCCTGCCTGTTCGAGCAGGAACGCGGTTTCGATCACGCCGAAGCCGGTGCCGCCGACGCTTTCATCGAGGCCAACGCCCGTCAGCCCCGCTTCGGCCAACACGCGCCATAGCTCAGCATCATAGGGCTGGCCCGAGGCAGCGAATTTGCGCAATTGCTCGTCATCGCAGTGATCGGCAAAAATGGTGCGCGCCAGTTCGACAATCGCGTTCTGATCGCTATCGAGTGCGAATTCCATGCCACCCTCCTCAGCGCGAGGGCCGAAACGCGGGCAACAGATAGCCCGGCTCGATCTCGATGAAATCGAGGTCCAGCTTCATACCGATTGCCAGCTTGTCCGCCGGCAGATCGATACCGTTGGCGACCATGCGCACGCCTTCCTCCAGCTCCACCAGCAGCACGGGCAGCGGATAATCGAACGTAGGCAGGCGCGGCTGGTGCATCACCACGTGGCTGTAGAGCGTGGCCTTGCCCGATGCCTTCACCGTATCCCATTCGAGCGAATGGCAATGCGGGCAAGCGGGCCCCGGCGGGTGGCGCAATTCGCCGCAGCCGCTACACTTCTGGATCAGCAATTCGCGCCGGGCGATGCCTTCCCAGTAGAAAGCGTTGTCATGCGTGATCGCCGGGCGGGGGTGCGGGAAGGCCGGTTTGGCCGCGTCGTCCGCCACTGCCGGAGCCGGAGCTTGGGCCAGATTGGGCTTGAACTTGAGCACGCGGAACAGCATCCGCCCCACCGGTTCGCCGTTCTGATCGGTGAATTCATAGCGGATGGTGACGAAGTGCCCGATGCCGAGGCCGGTGCGCTTCTCTTCCGACACATCATCGACCACTGCGGTGAAGGACACCGTATCACCTTCGACCAGATAACGATCGTATTCCTGTTCGATATTGGTGGCGACGACGCCGGTGTAACCCGCGTTATCGAACAGTTCGAGAACGGGGATCGAATCGTCCTTCAGCCGCCCGCCGGGGCGGTATTGAGCCATGGTCCACACTTCCATCATCGCAGGGGGGCTGACGGGTGCAGCGAACCCTTCGGCCCGCGCCGCATCGGCATCGACGAAGATCGGATTGGTTTCGCCCATCGCTTCGCACCAGCGGCGCACCATCGGCACATTCACCGGATCGCGCGCCGTGGTCGGGCGGGTCGCCTGCTTGCCGACCCATGTCCGCGCCTGCGTATAGAGATCGCTCACATCATTCATCTGGACCACCTTTTCCTCAGCGCGGCGCACGGGGCATGCCGAGCCCCATCTGCGCCACCATATCCCGCAGCACTTCGACCGCGCCGCCGCCGAACGTATTGATCTGGCATGCGCGGTATTCGCGCTCGATCCGCCCGGAAAGCACCGCACCCGGCGATCCGGCCTGCACCAGCCCCGCTGCGCCCAGCACATCGAGCAACAGCCGCATGACCTTGATCATCCCCTCGGTACCGAACACTTTCACCGCACCCGCGAGATCCGGCCGGGTCGATCCTTCGGCCACTTCCCAGCCGACACGGTTGCCCATCGTCTCGCTCGCCACCAGCAGGGCATAAGCCTCGGCCAGCGCCATCTGCACCCATGGCAGATCGATCACCATCCGGTCCGTGCGGCCCACCGGCGTCGCTTTCGCCCATTCCACCACCCGGTCGAAATGGCCGTGCCCGGCATAGCTCAATGCCGCCAGCCCGATCCGTTCATGGTTGAGCTGTTCGGCGATCAGCCGCCAGCCGCCGTTTTCCTGCCCGATCACCATATCGGCGGGCACCATCACATCCTGATAGTAGCTGACATTGGTGCGAATGCCGCCGACCGTGACTATAGGGGAGAACGAAAAACCCGGATCGCGCGCATCGACCATCAAAATCGTTATGCCCTTGTGCGGCGGCGCGTCGGGATCGGTGCGGGTGGCGAGGAAGACATAGTCCGCCCCTTCCGCCCCGCTGGTGAAGATCTTTTGCCCGTTCACCCGGTAATGATCGCCTTCACGCACCGCCCGCGTCTTGAGCGCGGCGAGATCCGTTCCCGCGCCCGGTTCGGAATAGCCGATGGCGAAAATCAGATCGCCGCTGGCGATGCGCGGCAGGATCATTTCCTTCTGCTTATCGGTGCCCATCCGCATCAGCGCCGGGCCCACGGTGTTGACCGTAACGAAGGGATAAGGCGCGGCGGCCAGCACCAGCTCTTCCAGCAGAATCTTCTGCGTCCGGGGATCGAGCCCGCGCCCACCGTATTCCACCGGCCAGCCGGGCGTCAGCCAACCGTCGCGGCCCATCTGGCGGATGGTTTCGCGATAGAGCGGCCCGCCCTCGGCGCCCAATGTTTCGGCGCGCACTTCGTCGGTGACGAGCCGATCCAGATATGCGCGAAATTCCGCCCGGATCGCGCGCTGTTCGGGGGTATAATCGACCCGCATGGTTCAGATTTCCTCTTTCTCGAACGGGGCGATCCCCAGCCGCCCCAGCGTCTCGGGCGTGACCGGCACATATGTCCGGGCCGCCGGATCGGCCACGAAGACCGGTTCCCCCGTCAGCGCCGGATCGTATCCCTGCCGCTGCACCGCCCCTTTGCGCAGCTTGTACGTGGTGGTCATGTCCGCCGCCTGCGACAGCCGCACGAAGACCGGCACGGCATAAGATGCCAGGCGTTCTTCCGCGAAAGCGTAGAATGCAGCGGGATCGAAGCTGTGTCCTTGCTGGAATGTCAGGCTGGCCATCCCCGCCCGCCCTTCGGTATGCGGCACGCGCACGCCATAGACGTTGACCATGTCCAGCCCGGGAAAGGCCGCCAGCACGGTTTCGACTTCCTGCGTGGAGACGTTCTCGCTTTTCCAGCGGAACGTGTCGCCCACACGGTCGACGAAATAGACATAGCCATCGGCATCGACGCGGATGAGATCGCCCGATTTCACCCATGCATCGTCCGGCTTGTACAGCCCGCGCAGCAGCTTTGCATCGGTGGCCTCCTTCGAAGTGTAGCCTTCGAAGAATCCCACCCCATCGTTGCCGTGGCGGACTTCGGCCACCAGTTCGCCGACTTCGTCCGGGCCCGCCTCGACCGGGCGGCCATCCGCATCGCGCACATATTCGCCGTTTTCGACGTCCCAGCGCAGCACTTTGATGTTGGTGTATTCGGGATAGGGAATGCGTCCCACCGCGCCCACGACATTGTCGACATTGGTGATGCCGTAATTGGCTTCGGTCGAGCCCAGCCCTTCGAACACCCGCTCTATGCCGAAGCGATCGACGAAAGCATGCCAGATATCGGGCTTGAGCCCCGCACCCGCCACATTCCGCAATGTGTGATCGCGGTCATCCGGCCGCGGCGGGCTGGCCATGAGGTAGCGAACGATTTCCCCGATGTAGTAGGCGGCTGTCACTTTATGCCGGCGCACATCGGGCCAGAAGCCGGAGCGGCTGAACTTCCGCCGCAGGACGAAAGGCACGCCGAAAGCAAGGCAGGCGGATGGGACCACCATCCCGCCCGCGCCGTGATAGAGCGGCAGGACGCAGTAGAACACGCTGTCCTTGTCGAACTCCATCAGCCCGCCCATCATCTCTCCCGCGTTGAGGAAGCGCAGGTGGCTCATCTTCGCGGCCTTGGGCAGGCCGGTCGTGCCCGAAGTGAAAATCAGGTAAAGCGTATCTTCCGCTTTCAGCCCCGCGCGGCATTCGGCGGGTGGGGCTTCATCCGAAGCTGCGGCAATCAGCGCGGCGAAATCCTGCGATCTCGCGTCCGGTGTGTAATCCTGTCCCACTTCGGCATCGACGAACACCGGCATGCCCACCGGCCCATCCAGCGTATCGAGCGCGCCGAGCAGATCCGCATCGATGACCAGCGCCTTCGCGCCGACCTGCGTCAACGCATGGCGCAGCACCGCGCCCGTCGCACTGGTGTTGAGCAGCGCAGTGACGATCCCCGCTTTGGACAACCCCAGCCAGGTCAGCACATATTCGGGGCGGTTGTTCATCAGCAGGGCGACGACATCCCCCCGCTGCAACCCCTGTGCCAGCGCGGCATTGGCGATCCTGTTCGCGCGCCGGTTCGCTTCGGCAAAAGTGATCCGCTGCTCCTCGAACAGGATGAACGGCACATCCGCGCTGTCTTGCGCCCGTTCTTCCAGCCGATCGGCCACCACATAGGGCATATCCCGGGTGAACCCCATCACCCGGCTGGCCCCCTTCATGAAGCGGGCCATGGTTTCTTCACGCGTGGGGCGGGTGGATTGCCGATTCATGCAGCCCCTCCCTGCGCCGCTGCATGAGCCTGCAAGAACGGCAGAATCGCGGCGTTGAACCGCGCGTTGTCATCACCCGCAATCATGTGGCGTGCTCCCGCTATTTCGGCCTGCGCGATATGCGGCAGGGCTTGCTTGAGATGATCCATCGTTTCCCGGCTCAGCACATCGCTTTCGCCGCCGCGCACGATCAGCATCGGCGCAGTGATTCGAGCGGCGGCAGCCATCAGCCGCCGTTCCACCACATCCGGGTCCCAGCCCGATTTGCCCGCCGCCATGAACGCCGGGTCCCAGTGCCAACGATACCGGCCATCGGCATCCTGCCGCAAATTCTTGAGCAGGCCTTCGGGCCGGGTATCGCGGCGCCCATTTCGGGCATAATCCGCCACAGCAGCGGCAGCTTCTTCCAGCGTATCGAACCCGTCCAGCGTATCGCGCATGAAAGCGCCCACGCGACTGGTGCCGCGCTGTTCCATGCGCGGCGCGATATCGACCAGCACCAACCCCGCGCACGGCGCCTGCGGATCTTCCCCGCAGGCCAGCAAAGCGGACAATCCCCCAAGCGACGCCCCGACGATTACCGGCGGCGCGGGCATCATCCCGGCGAGGACCCGCACGTCCTGCGCGAAGTGGCCCAGCCCATACTGGCCATCCGGGCACCAACTGCTCTGTCCATGGCCGCGCATGTCCACGGCATGGACGGCGAACCCGCCCTTCCCACCGGCATCGGCCAGCGCCTGCGCGGTGCCTTTCCACGACCAGCGCGTTTGCCCGCCGCCATGAAGCAGGATCACCGGCGCACCATCGGGCGCGCCATAGCGATCCGCCTGAAGCGAGACACCCGGCGCAACGGGAAAGGTGATAGTTTCGACCCGCATCTCTCTGCCCGTTATGCGATAGCCTTATCGCCATCTTCTTGGAGAGCAGACTATGTCACCGCATCTGGGGCAACAAGCCGCGCCGGCCCTATGCAGCCACCTTCCGGCCATCGCCGCAATCTTGGCCTGATCGATAACATCATGCAACAGCGCTTGCCGCGTCGCGGCCCGCCTGCCACTTTGCAGGGCACGGGCAAGCTTCCTGCGGGGCGCGGGCCAGATGCATGCATGGAGAGGACCACACAAAGATGAGCAAATTCGAAGGCAAAGTCGCGATCGTGACAGGCGCGGGCGGCGGGATCGGGCGCGCCACCGCAAAGCTGTTTGCCGCGCAGGGGGCCAAAGTGGTGGTGGCCGACTATCAGGCCGATGCCGGGCAGGAAACGGTTGACCAGATCGCGGCGGCGGGCGGAACCGCCAGTTTCGTTGCCTGCGACGTATCGGTGCCCGAACAGGTCGCCGCAATGGTGCGCCATGCCGTTTCCACTTACGGTGAGCTCAACTATGCGGTGAACAACGCCGGGATCGATCCCGAATTCACGCCAGTCGCCGATTGGTCGCTCGACAAGTTCGACCGGATCATGGGCATCAACGTGCGCGGCGTGTTCCTCTGCCTGAAGGAAGAAATCGCGCAGATGCAGGGCAAGGGCGGCTCTATCGTCAATGTCGGCTCGTTTGCCTCGTTTGCGGGCGTACCCAACAAGCCGTCCTATTCCGCCAGCAAGCACGCCGTCCTGGGGCTAACCCGTTCGGCAGCGCTGCAATATGCAGGCGAAGGCATCCGCATCAATGCGGTCTGCCCGGGCGCCGTGCGGACCGCCATCCTGGATGACAATATCGGTTCGATCCCGGCTGACAACGCCGAAGAACTGGTAGCGCAAAACCATCCTATCGGCCGCATCGCCACCCCGGAGGAGATCGCCGAAACGATCCTGTGGGTCGCGGGATCGGCCAGCTACATGGTCGGCCACGGGCTGATCGTCGACGGTGGGCTCGCCGCCGGTTGACGCTTATGCGCAGCAAGGGGGCCGGTGCAAACAGCATCGGCCCCGCCTGCTCGTCTCTCAGAGGTTCGCCTTGGCGACATGGCGCGCCGCACGGCGGCCGGAATAGACGCAATCGGCATAGGACAGCCCGCTGACATAGGTCTGCGAAGCGATCCCCACCGCCGTGCGCCCGGCTGCGTAGAGCCCCGGGATCGGTTTGCCTTCGCGGTTGAGCACCAGCCCGCTTTCCTCCTCGATCCGCAGACCGCCGAAGGAAATGACCGGCAGCGGCAGGAACTTGCTCGCCACCGAAATGTCCATGGCGTAGAATGGCCCCTGCTCCAGCGGTTTCATATCCGCCGGGTCTTTCTCGAACGGATCGTCCACTCCCCCGCGCGCCGCGCGGTTGTAAGTGTCGATGGTTGCTTTCAACGTCGCGGCATCGAAACCGAGCTTTTGCGCCAGCGCTTCGACAGTGGGCGCCTTCTGATAATTGAAAATCAGGTTGAGTAGCGTCACATCTCGCTGGAACGGCACCAGCACCGGGTCCATCGCCTGTTTGAAAGCCGCCTTGCGCGCTGCCGCATCGTAAACCACGTAGGCGACACCGCCCTGATGATCGCCGATATGTTCGCCCAGCGTGGCGCCGTAGACGGTTTCATCGATGAAGCGTTCGCCCCTGCGATTGACGACAATGGCATTGGCCCATGCCTTGGGCGGGTTGATGAAGCGCCATGCGCTGATCTTGCCCATCAATGCGGTCTGCCCGCCCACCGACTTGCCGAGATAAATGCCCGCACCCTGATCGCCCAGCGTGCCGTTGGGCATGCCCTTGGCATAATCGGGTGCATGCTCTTCCACCATTTTCGGATTCATGATGAAGCCGCCGGTGCTGAGCAACACCCCTTCGCGGGCGCGAATCCAGCGGGTTTCCCGTCCATGTGCTTCGATCGCCATGGCTTTTTTCAAGTAGTGATTGCCGATGCCGATGGTGATCGCCGCGAACGGTAAGGCAGGCGGCAGCATGGCGAGGAACTTGTCCGCCCGCGCGATATACTGGCTGAACTTGCGTGCATCGGCGCTGTCCTTGGGGATCGAGAGGATCTTGACCCCGACCACCCGGCCGGTGCTGTCCACCGCCAGTTGCCGCGCTTCCGAATGGCGATGGAACACAAGGCCCTGCTTCAACGCGGAATCACGCAGCGGATCGTAAATCGCCGCGCCCAATCCCCACGCCTTCTTGCCGTTGCGCACGAATGCACGGTGGCCGCGCGCGGCAGGTTTCGCCCGCTTGCGATAGCTCGATACCAGCGTGTTGTCCGGATGGTAGAGGAACTTGTCGAGCGGCGGATAAGAGGCTTTCTCTTTCCACACGCTGCCCTGCAACTTGCCGCCGTGCTCCAGAATCCAGTCGATCGTCGGCACGCTTTCCGCCACGAATTTGCGCAAGGTGGCATCGGAAACGACATCGCCCGCTTCGATCTTGAGATACTTGTACATCTCCTCGGGCGTGTCTTCCTCCCCCGCCTCCTTCTGGATCACGGTGCCGCCCCCGGCATAGAACACACCGCCATTGGCCGCGGTCGATCCGCCACCTTCATAGCGATCCACAGCGATCACACTGACGCCACGCTCCACCGCTTCCAGCGCCGCCGCGACACCTGCCCCACCCAGCCCGACGACGACCAGATCGGCCGTTTCGTCCCAGGCATGGCTATCGGGATCGGCAATCACCAGCGGATCTTCGATCTGGAGCCCAAGTTCTCGCGCTTTTGCCGCAACCGACATCGTCATCTTTCTCCTATCGCGCCATCGCTGGCGCGCACTACCAAGTCTCGACACATCGCGGACAACCGCCACTCCCACCCGGTTAGGTTACTCCGCGCATGGGGGGCAACGGAGGATGCCGCGATATCCCGCTAAATGTCCATATCGCCAAAGCCTCCACGCGCACTCCCGCTTGAATCGGCCCCTGCTTGCGATACGTTCGGCCAAACAATCGGGAGAGAGTAGTTATGGACCTGTGGTCATACGAAGGGAAACGCTGCCTCGTCGTCGGCTGCCATTCCGGTATCGGTGAAGCGACCGCACGCGAACTGATCCGCCTGGGTGGTGAAGTGCACGGGTTCGACATCAAGCCTTCGCCGGTGGACCTCGCCTCCTTCACCCTTTGCGATCTGCGCAGCCGGGCGGATATCGACGCCGCGCTGGCCGGGATCGATGGACCGATCGACGCGCTGTTCTATTGCGCGGGCTTGCCGCAGACTTTCCCCGGCATCGAAGTGGTGCAGGTCAATTTCCTCAGCGCGCGCTATCTCGTCGAACAGACTCTGCCCAAAATGCGGCGCGGCGGGGCGGTGGCCATCATCGCGTCCACGGCGGGCAATGGCTATGTCCTGCGCCTGCCCACGGTAACCGAACTCGTCCAGACGCCCGATTACGACACCGGTCTCGCCTGGGCGGAACAGCATCTGCCCGAACTGGGCGATCCCTACGCCTTTGCCAAGGAAGCGGCGATCGTGTGGGGCATGCGGCGCGCGCAAACGCTGATCGGGCAGGGCATCCGCCTCAATCTGCTGAGCCCCGGCCCGACCCAGTCCGGCATGACCAAGGATTTCGAAGCCGTATCCAGCCCGGCGATTATCGACGTCTATACCGCACCGATCAACCGCCGCTCCTCCTCAGCGGAGCAGGCCTATCCGCTGATCTTCCTCAATTCGGACGGCGCAAGCTACGTCAACGGCACCAATTTCATTGCCGATGGCGGCTTCACCGCAGGCATGGCCATGGGCATGATCGATCTCGATTCCCTGCTGCAGAAGGCCGCTTCTGCATGAGCGGGGAAGAGGATCGCACCGCCCGGGGCGAAGCCCTGTTCGACGCTGTCTATGGCGGCGTTGTCCCCCTACCCCCGCGCGAAAGCCGAGGTGCCTATGTCCAGAACACGATTGACCATCTGTTCGGTGAAGTCTGGACCCGCGATGTGCTGACCATTGCCCAGCGCCGCCTGCTGATCCTTGGCGCGGTGATTGCCCTGGGCGAAACCGATATCGCCGAAATCCAGATTCGCGCCGCTCTGGCAAAGGGGGAATTGACTGTCGAACAGGTGGAGGAAATCCGCGTATTCATGGTCAACTATGTCGGCCACCCCCGGATGGCGGGCTTCTCGGCCGCACTGGGCCGCGCCCTTGCTGCGCATCGAGGGACATCGGGCGAATAGCCGGGGTTACTCGGCCTCCGCGACCGTCACCACCAGCCCGTCGAGCGCGTCGGTCACCATGACCTGGCACCCCAGGCGGCTATTCGCCCGGCGCTTGTCCAGCCCTTCCACCATATCCTGCTCCTCCCCGCTCGGCGCGGGGAGGCGGTCGGCCCATTCCTCGTCCACATAGACATGACAGGTGGCGCAGGAACAGATGCCGCCGCAGAGCCCGACAATACCGGGCACATCGTTGCACAGCGCCACTTCCATCAGCGTCATATCGGCGAAGGCATCGACAGTGATCGGATCGCCCGATGCGGGGCGATAGGTTACCTTGGGCATGCGGCGGTCACTTTTCCTTGGGGGTGAAAGTCAGGATTTCGCGGGTCAGCCCGCGCACATTGGGCGAATGCATCCGTTCCAGCGTGGTTTCATCGACAGTGAATTCGCCCAGCGCGGCAAAGATTTCCTCCATTGCCACACGGGCTTCCAGCCGAGCCAGCGCCGCGCCAAGGCAGGCATGCAATCCGCCGCCGAAGCCCAGGTGATCGCGCGGATTGCGCCGCACGTCGTATTCTTCCGCCCGTTCGAACTTGCGTTCGTCCCGGTTGGCGCTGGTGAACAGCAACGCGACTTTGGCATGGGCCGGGATCGTCACCCCATGCAGAGTGACATCGCGGGTGGTGGTTCGCGCCATCATCTGCGTGGGGCCGTCGAACCGCATGGTTTCTTCCACCGTGGATTCGATCAGCGTAGGATCGGCGCGCAGCAGCGCCGCCTGATCTGGATGCCTGTGCAATTGATAGCAGATGTTGCCGATCAGCTTGGTCGTGGTCTCGTTTCCGGCGATGGACAGGATGTAGATATAGCCGATCAGTTCCTCGTGCGTCAGCTTGCCAGCCGCCTGCGCATCCATCAGCGAAGCGACGATATCTTCCCGCCGGGCGCCGCGTGCCCGCTCCGCGATATCGGCGTTGAAATATTCATAGAGCGCAAGCGTCGCCCGCATCCCTTCGTCGGGCATGGCGAACACGCCTTCATCGCGATGCACCACGGTATCGGTCAGATTGCGCAGTCGATCCTCATCCTCGCGCGGAAAGCCCAGCAGTTTGCAGATGATCGCCATCGGCAGCTTGGCTGCGAAATCGCCGATAATGTCGATCCGCCCATCGGCCAGATGCGGGGCGAGCAATTCGCGCGCCATGGTCCGCACCGCCTGTTCCAGCGGGGCGACCTTGGCCGGGGTGAACATGCCCGCGATGAGATGCCGCATGCGGCTGTGCACCGGCGGATCGGTATTGATGAGCAGTTGGACCTGCGCTTTCAGGCTTTCCAGCGTCGTTCCCTGCGCGCTGGAGAAAGTCTTGAAATCGCGCACCGCCGCGCTGCAATCCTCGTAACGCGACAGAACATAGAAATCGAATTTCGCGTTGTGATAGACGGGTGCCTCATCCCGCAGCCGCCGGTAAGTGGGATAGGGATCGTCATGCAGGCTGTAATCGAACGGATCGTAAAGCGGGCGGTCGCGATCGGAAACGGCCAGACCTGTCATGCTATCTTTCTCCCAGTCTGCGGTTCTTTCACCCGTCAGTGCGCCGCCCTGCTTTTCGCCGAACGTCCCACCCGCCGGCGGTAATCCTGCGGCGTTTCCCCGGCGAGCTTGCGGAAAGCGACCGAAAGACTGCTGGCGCAGGAAAAGCCCAGGCGATAGGCGATATCCTTCACCAGCAGATCGGTATCAGCAAGCAGCGCCCGCGCCTTTTCGAACCGTACCTGTTCGATATAGGCATAGACCGTCATGCCGGTGGATTCCTTGAAACTGCGCGTCAGATGGCGCAAGCTGACCCCGGCGAGATCGCTGAGTTCGGACAAGGACGGGCAACGCGTGCCGCCTTCCACCGCTTCGGTGATGATCCGCATATGGCGGCGCGACAGCCCGCCGCGATAGACGATATCGCCCTTGGGGAATTCGCGGACATAGCGTGCGAACTGGATCAGCAGCGTCATCCCCAGCGATTCGACCAGCGCATTGCTGGCGAAACCGGGGGCACGCAATTCGTTGCCCAGAATACCGAGAATATCCTCGATCCCGCGATGGCGGAAATTGAGCAGCGACGACAACACATTGCCGTCGAAGATATGGCCGTCACCGCCATATTCCTCCAGCACTTCCTGCGTGAACATGCAGCGTACCACCTCATCCGGGCGTTCCAGCGTGCACACTTCCAGCGGCACTTCCGCCGGCAGCACCAGCAGGCGGCCGATGCTTTGGAAATCGGGGCGCACGTTCGGCACGCGATAGCGGCCCTGGCAAGTGTAGGACGGCTGCCGATGCTGCAGCGCGACCACGTGCATCGGTTCGCGGAACACTTCGCCCGGCTTCGTTTCTTCAGGGTGCCTGATCAGTTCCGCAACCACATGTGCGGTGTCGACCCTGACCAGACTTTCATGTCTGGCAAAATCCATCACACATCCTAACCCGATTTTGTTTGACGGCTATTCTTATGCCGCCCGGAGAAGCGGTGTCGAGATCAAATGGCGCGTGCAGTCGCTGCCCGTGCCCGCTATCCGGCCAGATAGCAGCAGACGATGGCCATATTTCGAAAGTGCGGCCATTTTCTCAAGCGGGAAGGCTTGGCATCCACCGCGAAGCGGCATGAAAATCCCCTGCCCCTGCCGCGTTCCATGCGCACCACGGTGGATTTCTCACCGACGCAGCGTATGAGCGGAGCGGGAAACAAGGAGATGACAAGAATGAGCGTTGACCTGAACGATCTCGCACGGCGTGTCCAGGCGATGGAAGACCTTGCGGCGATCACCGATGTCAAGGTCCGGTATCTGCGCGCCTGCGACCGCAAACAGCCCGCCGAAGTGCGCAAGTGTTTCACCGACGACGCCACGATCGATTTCGAAGGCTTCCCGGTGTTCGACAATCCGGAAGACTTCGTCGCGCTTTACACGCAGTTCGGTTGCGTGCCGCATGTGCTGGACATGCATCACATGCAGAACCCGATCATCACGCTGACCGGGCCGGACACCGCCACCGGCCTGTTCGATCTCTATTTCTTCCAGATCGACAAGCAGGCCCGCACGCTGATCCAACTCGCCACCGCTTATGAGGACACGTTCCGCAAAGTGAACGGCGAATGGCTGCTCTCCAGCAGCAAATCGCGCCGCCTCTCGTTCCTGATGGACGAAGTGAGCGAAGAAGGCGTGCGCAAGGTCGTGGGCCTCGGCGAACAGACGCAAACCGCTTTCGGTCAATCCGCCCAATAACGCCCGCGCAAGGCCGCGCACTGCGATAGCTGCGCGGCCCTGCGGAAAGGCATGCTCTACAGACTGAAGCCGCCGTCGAGGCGGATGCTCTGCCCCGTGATATAGCTTGCCTGATCGGAAGCGAGGAAAGCGAACAGGTTTCCTGCTTCCAGCATGGTGGCCGGGCGGCGCAGGCGGGTCTGCGTATCCAGTTGGCGGATCAACGCGATAACGTGGCTGCGCCCCGGCTCGGGCAAGCCCTCCATCTGCGCGATCTGCTCCTCTGCGGTGGCATCGAACACCCACGAAACCGGCACCGCATTGCAGCGGATGCCCGCATCCGCTTCCTCCGCCGCGATCTGACGCACCAGAGCCTCCACTGTCCCTTTGGAGACGGGCGATACGCCATCGTAATCGACCACGCGGAAATTGGCGATGGTAGTGCAGGCGGTGAGCGAGCCGCCCCCGCTTTTCCGCATGGCCGCCACACAGCGCGAAAACAGGCGGAATGCGCCCATTGCATCTTCGGCGATGAACCGCTCCAGCGCCGCCTCGTCCACATCGGCGATCTTGGCGAAAGGCATCAGCGGCCCGCCGGCGGAGATCACGGTGTGCATACGCCCGCCACCCACTTCCTCCGCCTTTGCGATAGCCGCATCGATGCTGGCCCCGTCGGTCAAAGACATCGGCACGGCATGAACAGCATGTCCGGCCCCGCACAGCTCCCTTTCCAATGCTTGCGCCCGGTCCGCGCTGCGGTTGTACGTAAAGACCACCGGCACCCCGGCTTCGACCAGCCGCCGCATCGTCCCTTCGCCGACACGGCCTGTCCCGCCAGCAATCAACGCAGCCCCTTCGGGATATGTCAGGCAGAGAGGCATTGGCGCCCCTCCCCATTCAGGCCGAAGCGTGTGTTCATTCCCCCTCCAGTGTCTTCGGGAGTTGCCCGACCGGGCGGAGCATCGTGACTTCGAATGTCACATTGTTCGGCAGATCGAACATATGGGCGATTTCTTCCCCCACCACTTCCACCGGCATCATGCCGTTCCAGTACGGCCCTTGGTCGAGCCAGTCGGCATAGGCGGCCTGCACCGCTTCCGGTGCCCATGCACGGCCGAAACCGGTGCTGGTATCGCCCGGAATGAAGCAGGTGACAGCAATATTGTCCTTCTGCACTTCGTGGCGCAGTTGTTCGGTGAAATATTCCAGCCCCGCCTTGGTCGCGCCATAGATCGAAAGGTGCCCGAACGAACCCGGCGCCCGCGTGGTGGCGGAGGAGATATTGACGATCCGCCCACCGCCGCGCTGGCGCAGATAGGGAATCACCGCCCGCGCGGCGAAGATCGGGGCGAGAAAGTTGACCGCCGTCTGCTCACGCACTTGCGCTTCGTCGAGCTTCTCGATCGCGTTGGGATAGGCGACACCGGCGTTGTTGACGATACCATCGATCCCGCCGAAACGCTCCGCCGTCTGACGTAGCGCCTCGGCGATCTGCGCCGGGTCGGTCACCTCCGCCGCGATCGGCAGCACATCGCCGCCCAGCGCCTGCGCCGCTTCTTCCACCGCTTCGCGTCCGCGTGCGAGGATCGCCACTTTCGCCCCGCGCCGGACCAGCCCCGCCGCCGCATGGAAACCCATGTTGCGCGCACCGCCCGTCACCAGCACGACTTTGCCTTCAGCGCTCATGCCCCTTGCGCCTCCACCGCCACGGTCTTGGTTTCCAGGTACTCCTCGAACCCTTCCACGCCCATTTCGCGGCCGATCCCGCTCTGCTTGTAACCGCCGAACGGGGCATCGGCGCCGAACATGTTGGCACTGTTGATGTTGAGCGATCCGGTTCGGATGCGCCGCGCCACTGCCAGCGCGCGGTCGGGATCGGACGACTGCACCGCACCGCCAAGGCCATAGACGGAATCGTTTGCGATCCGCACCGCATCGTCATCCCCATCGTGGGGGATGGCGACAAGGACGGGGCCGAAAATCTCCTCCTGCGCGATACGCATGTCGTTCGTCACATCGGCGAACAGCGTCGGGCGGATGTAATAGCCATCCATGCCTTCGGCCACGCCGCCGGTTACCAGCCGGGCCCCTTCGTCCTGCCCCAGCTTGATGTAGCCCGCCACCCGCTCGAACTGCGCCTTGGAGACGACCGGTCCCATGAACTGTTGCGGATTGGCCGGATCGCCGAATGGCATCGCCTCGTACATCTGGCGGATGATTGCCACCGCTTCCTCATACCGCGCACGCGGCAGGAGAATGCGGGTCGGCAGCGAACAGCCCTGCCCGGCATGGAAACAGACGGTCATCGCGCCATAAAGCGCATCGGGGAATTGCGCATCGTCGAGCACGATATTGGCCGATTTTCCGCCCAGTTCCAGAAACACCCGCTTCAGCGTGGCGGAAGCCGCCGCCATGATCCGCTTGCCGACCGCGGTGGAACCGGTGAAGGAAATCACATCGACGCGCGGGTCCCGCACCAATTGTTCGCCCAGTGCCGATTTGTCCGCACTCGTCACCACATTGAGCACACCCCTGGGCAGGCCGATGGCAGCCGCCGCTTCGCCTATCATCATCGCCGACCATGGCGTATCAGGGGCGGGTTTCAGCACCACGGTGCAACCTGCGGCCAACGCTGCCGTCAGCTTCGCCAGATTGATCTGCACCGGCATGTTCCACGGCGTGATCGCGCCGACCACACCAGCCGCTTCCTTGAACACCAGGCGGCGGCTGGGCACGCCCATGGTCGTACTGATTCCGATATCGCGCTCGAATCTGTAATTGCGCGCCAGATCGATAGTCCATTTCATCATTTCGACCGGCACGGCGAGGCCGACCGAATCGACCACCGCCAGCGTCGCCCCGGTTTCCGCCGATATCCGCTCCCGATAGGCGGGGATCAGGTCGGCGAGCCTGGCCTGTAACCGGTCCATCCATTGCATGCGAACAGCATGATCGTGCGCCCAGTCGCTCTCATCGAACGCCCGGCGGGCCGCGGCGATGGCGGCTTCCATATCTTCCGCACCGGCATCGGCTGCCCGGCCCACGGGGCGGCCTGCGGTCGGGGCGACATTGTCGTACATCCGCCCCTGTCCGCCCGGGCGGAGTGCGCCATCAATGTAAAGCAGGGAATCGGCAAACCCGGTCATGACTGCAAACCCTCCATCACAATTCGTTCGAAATGCGCGCGAACATGGGTGGTCACTTCTATCGTCGTGCCCGTTTCCGCAGCCGCTTCTCCGGCGAGTTCCAGATCCTTGCTGCCGAGTGCGATCAGCGCCTTCTGCGTCGCCATGAAAGCCTCGCCACCGATCTGCGCCGGACCGGTACGGCGAAAGGCAATATATTGGCGCATCGCCGGGGTGAGATTGCCGTTGTTGGTCATCACCCCGGTGAGCATATCGGGATCGAGATCGAGCGCTTCGGCCAGCCGATAAGCTTCCAGGGCTGCGCTCAATTCGATGTAGGTCACCAGATTGTTGCACAGCTTCAACGCCATGCCGCTGCCGGTTTCTCCGGCATGGATGATATCGGAACAATAGGTGTCCAGCATAGGGCGCGCTTTGGCGATCAATGCGGCGTCCCCGCCGGCCAGCCCCGTCAGCGTCCCCTTGGCCGCACCATCCGCGCCGCCGGAAACCGCCACATCGATCACGCTCACCCCGTGATCGGCCGCGCGAGCGGCCAGATCGACCACGGTGGACGGGCGCACCGTGCTGTGGACTGCGATGATCCCTGTCCGCATGGTGCGCAACAGGCCCTGTTGGCCGTCCACCACCGCACGGATATCGGCATCGTCGCGCACGCAGACACCAACCAGTTCAGCCATTTCCCCCACGGCGGCCGGGCTGGATGCGAGGGTCGCCACGCCTTCGAACCCCGTCATCGCCGCGGACACGGCATCGTGCACGATGGTTTGCGGGGCAGCCGCAGCCAGACGGTGCGCCATGGGGGCGCCGATATTGCCCAGTCCTATGAAAGCCGTGCGCAAGAGCCGTTCCCTCCCGATTACGAAACGCGCCCGCCTGCAGGTCTTGTCCGTTTCTCTACCCATCCGGGTGCGTTCCGTTCGGCCACGCCCGGCTGCGCTATTCATCAACGCCCGTGATGCGCTGTCAACCGGTGTGATGCGATCGTTATGGCCACATTGGCCTGTCCCGCCATGATCCATGCATACACGGCCGTTGCAGCAGCAATGCAAAAGGGGGCGCGGCATAGCCGGCACCCCCTCTTCGGATGTGCGAAACTGTGTCCGGGCCTAGCCCGGCAGAGTCACGCTTTCCCGCCATCCCCGCCGTTGAAACGCAAGCCCAGCTTGCGTCCGCGCTTGGCCTTCGCCTTTGCGGGGGCAGGTGCTGCGGGTGCGGGCGCAGCCTTGGAACCGCCGGTTGGGCGGTCGGTGTGGCCGAGGCCGATCTTCACTGCCAGATCGCGGCGCTGCATCGCATAGTTGGGAGCAACCAGCGGATGATCCCCCGCCAGATTCCAGCGTTGCCGATATTCATCCGGCGTCAGACCGTGATCGGTCATCAGGTGACGCTTGAGCAAAGTCAGTTTCTTGCCGCATTCAAGACAGGTGACATGATCGGGGCGAACCGACGCGCGGATCGAAACGGCCGGCTCCAGCGGGGCTTCTTCCTCGACATGTTCTTCACCGAGGCCCGCCAGCGCCTGAAATACGTTCTCGATAAGAGCCGGAACCTCATCAATGGCTACGTTGTTGTTGCTGACATGTGCAGCGACAATATCGGACGTCAGAGTAATTAACGTCTCGCGAGCCTGTGCATCTGGTTGCAAGGGCATTTCCTTCATCATTACGCGGCATTGCCAAATCACTTGGCCGTGATTCTTCGAATCCGCACCGAATTACGGAACGGCTCCAAAACGCCTAAGCGCCAGAGCGCAACCATTCAACCCACGGTTTTGCGTGAATCCTTAGGATGGGATAAAATTCTGCGTCGGATGCACGATTAAATCGCCTCTTACACGCAAGATGCTCACAGAGCGCAATTTTCCAACAGAATTCCGACAGAATGCTCCGGTTTATGAAGCTATGTTCATCTGGGGTTCGGATTCAGCCTCTATAGGAGGCCCCGCGCAGATTGAGAGCAATCTTCATCTGCCCTCTCCCCCCTTTTATGGCGCGCCACTTTCGTGGCGCGCCTCTTTTTTGAAACGTCACGGGAGCAGGTGTCTGCCCACCGCCCTTTGCATCAATTCCCCGGAATGACCGGCAGCACGACGCCCTTTTCGGTGGCGTAGCGGTTCCACCCCTTGATCATCCCGGCGAGCTGTTCGGGATTGCTGCGCGCCAGATCGTTCACTTCACCCGGATCGGCTTCGATATCGAACAGTTCCCAATGGCCGCTGCCGGTCGGCGGCGGGATATGCACGGCTTTCCAGCGCCCTTCGCGGACATAGCGGCGGCCGAACATTTCCCCAGCGGCGAAAGTAGGCGACAGTTGCGGCGGCGGAGCACCGGGCTTGATCCGCTGGGCGAAGGAAATACCCTGCGGTGCGATTACCGGCTTACCTCTGAACTCGGCAGGCTTGTCCAGCTTCACCTGCGCCAGATCGAGCAGTGTGGGCACCACGTCACGCACCGACAGATAGCTCGGCTCGATCCCCGTGCGGGCCTGCCTCGGATAGCTGAGGAACGAGACGACACGGGTCCCCCCTTCCGTCGGGAAGGACTTGTAGCGGCGGAACGGGGCGGAGCCCGCTTCGGCCCAGTTCGCCTTGTACCAGACGTAGGACTTGGCCGAACCGATGGCCTCCAGGCTGTTGTCGGCCCCGGCCAGCATGGCCTTGCCCGCTTCCGGAATGATAAAGGACTGATCCAGCTCGTGCCCTTCCGGGCCGTTGTCCGACAGGAACATGATCACGGTGTTGTCGTACTGACCCCGCTTCTTAAGCTCGGCGACCAGCTTGCCCACATTCTGATCGAGCCTGTCGACCATCCCTGCGTAGGCTTCCATCGTCCGCGCTTCGATCCGCTGTTCCTCCGGCGTCAGATCGGCCCAACGCCTGGAAGAAGACTGGTCGTGGGCGACGACGTTTTCCGGGATCATGCGCAGGGATTTGAGCCGCTGCAACCGCTGCTGGCGCAAGACATCGTAACCCGCATCATATTTGCCCGCATAGCGTTTGATATCCTCGGGCGGGGCCTGGATCGGATAGTGGGGCGCGGTGAAGGCAAGGTAGCCGAAGAACGGTCGCTTGTCCTTTGCGGCGGGCAGGAACGACAGGAACTGCCCGGTGAAATAATCGCTCGAATAGAAGTTCGCTGGGATCGGCACTTGCTTGCCGTCCAGCGTATAGACCAGGCCGACATTGGGCATGTCAGGCCGTTGGCGATCCTGATCGGCGCCGAAATGATTGTGGCCACCGCCCAAGAGAGTGAAGGACCGATCGAAACCGCGCGCCGCCGGATTGGCGTGCGGGTCATAGCCCAGATGCCATTTGCCCGACTGGAACGTATAGTAGCCCGCATCCTTCAGCCGTTCGGCAATCGTGGCGACGCGATCGTTCAGATAGCCTTCGTATCCCGGCTTATCGATCTGGTTGTCCTGCCGCAGTTCGGGAAAATTGCCGAGCCCGGTTTGGTGGTGATCCACCCCGGTGAGCAGTTCGGCCCGCGTCGGCGCGCACACCGGCGTGGCGTGAAAGTTCGTGAACTTCACCCCCTTGTTGGCCAACGCATCGAGATTCGGCGTCCGGATTTCACCCCCGAAAGCCCCCAAATCGGAAAACCCCATGTCGTCCACCAGAATGACGATGATATTGGGGCGGCTTTCCTGTGCAGAGGCCGAAGCAGCGGATACGGCGGTCATCGCCGTCGCCGCCAGCAGCATTTGTAACCTGTTCATGGTCTATCTCTCCGATTGGTGTTTGATTACAGCGATGTGCGCAAAGTCACGCCGTAGGTGCGCGGGTCTCCGGGGCCGCCGCTATACTGACCGGTATTGAAAGCCGCCGAGCCCATCGTGTTGAAATATTTGGTGTTGAACAGATTCCGCGCATAGACGGAGATATCCCAGCGCCCATCGGGATGGCGGAAACCGACGCTGAGATTGGTAAGCCCGTATCCCTTGATCACCGCGTCTTCGGCCAGGTTGTATGTCCCGTTGAATTTGGACCGGTAGCTGTAGTTCGCGTTGGCATAGACCTGCGCCGACGAGGACACATCCACCGCATATTCCCCGCCGAGCGATACGGAATACTTCGACACGCCGGGCAGACTGCGCCCGCTAAGATCGCAGGCCGTCTGCAATCCCAGGTATTCCAGCGGGCAAGGTGCGTTGCGGAACGATTTGTAGATCGCATCGACGTAGCTTGCCGATGCGAACAGGCTGAGATTGCGGACCGGGCGCAGAGTCGCGTCCAGTTCGATCCCTTGCGTGCGCACCGTACCGACATTGGCGATATAAGCGGTGGGAGCACCGTTGTTGTCGACCTGCTGGCTCTGGTAGTTCTTGATACGGGTGTGGAACGCCGCGAGATTGAGCGTGAGCGCCCGGTCGAACAGCGCGGTCTTGATCCCCGCTTCGAAATTGTCGACCTTTTCGGGCGCGATGACCGGATCGGCATGCACGGCATTGAGATTGAGACCGCCCGATTTGTAGCCTTTGGCGTATGTGCCGTAGATCATGATATCGGGCGTGATCTTGTACGATAGCGTGACCCCGCCCGAAAGATTATCCTCCTTGGTGCGGGCGTCGTAGCGCGGGATCGTGGCCCCGAACGAATTGCGGATCGCCTGCGCGCCAAGGGCGATCTGATCCGGCGTCAGTGCCGGGCCGCGCTGGACCTGTTCGAAGAAGCCGGTCTTCTTCTCCTTGGTGTAGCGCAGGCCCACAGTGAGATCGAGCCGGTCGGTCGCATGCCAGATCACCTGGCCGAAAGCCGCGTAACTCTTGGTGTCGGCCCGCGCGGTGCCATCCACGAACAATCCGTTCAGCGCCGCCTGCCCGCCTGCCGATGCCTGTGTGCTGCCCTGCGCGGGCCCGAGAATCCACAAGGCGGCATCCGAACCGTACTTGGTGAACAGTTTGTCATCGATCCGCTGATTGAAATAATAGAGGCCGACCACATAATCGACATCGTTCTTACCGTTGGAGGCAAGCCGCAGTTCCTGGCTGAACTGGCGCTGCTTTTCATAAATCCCGGCATCGACGAAGATATCCAGCGGCAGCAGATCGGCGTCGATCATCGGGCGGTAGGAGAGCTTGCGCCATGCGGTGACCGAAGTCAGCGTAGCCGGGCCGAAATCGTAATCGGCAATGGCGGTGATGCCGTGGGTCTTGAGATCGAGGCGGAGCGGGCGATTGATATCGATTTCCCGATTGAACGGATCGACCGGCAACGGCGTGTAGCCGAAGCGCTTCGCCCGGGTGTAGAAATCGTTGGGCAAGGCCGTGCCGTCCACCCTCGTGGTGCGCACACCGGTGGTGGTGCCGATGCAGCAGTCCTGCTTGTATTTGCTGTAATCACCGATCACGCGCAGCGAGAATTCCTCGGTCGGTTGGAACAGCACCTGCCCCCGGATCGAAAACGTGTGCAGGTCCGACTTGCGGCTGCCGTCGTGGACATTCTTCAGGAAGCCCTTGTCCCGTTCCGTATCGGACACGGTAAGGCGAACAGCCAGCTTGTCGGTGATCGGTGCCGATCCGGTCGCGCGCACCTGCAGCGTCTGGTAATTGCCGACGCTGACTTCACCCCGGAATTCGGGATCGAAAGTCGGGGCTTGCGAAGTGATATGAATGGCGCCTGCGGTGGTGTTCTTGCCGAATAAGGTGCCCTGCGGGCCGCGCAGCACTTCGACCTGTTGCAGATCGTAAAGGTCGAACGCCGCCTGCGCGGGGCGGCTGTAATAGACCTGATCGACATAGACCCCGACACCGTATTCCAGCCCAAGGCTGGCAAAAGCAGGCGTTGCCCCCAGCCCGCGAATATTGATGTTCGTCTGGCGGGCATTGGTAGCGGTTATTTGCAGACTGGGCGCCAGTTGCGCGACCTGTGTCAGGCCGATAGCCCCCGGCACAGCCACTTGTTCGTTGTTGAGCGCGGTTACCGCAATCGGCACATCCTGCGCGCTTTCCGCGCGGCGCCGCGCCGTGACGACGATATCGGCGTTCGAAGCGTCGGCCTGGTGCTGCCGGGCCTGTTCGGGCGCGGCCTGTTGCGGGAATCCGCCAGCGGGCTTGCCATCGATACGCGACAATACGGGACGTGGCGCCGCCAGCGACGCCACCCCGCCCAAACCATCGGCCGCCGATGCCGGTGAGACGACAAACGGCATGGCACCCAATGCGCAACTGGCGAACAGCGCCGTCCTGATGGAATAGTGTCCTTGCATGTGAACCCCCTCAAATTGTCTGTTTTCGGTCAATCCGGATCAGATCGATGGCAGGATAGCGGGCAAACGGGACGGCGGCGTGCAAACGCGGCGCGCAGCAATTTGTGCGCAATTTCGACGCCAGGCTGCCGTACCCGTCATGCCCGTCTCCCACGGTATTTTTGGTTTATGCAGGCGCCCATATGCTGGGTGGCCCGGGCAGGCGATAATGATCAGTCAGGTTGCACGCGCAATGGCTATCGCTGCGTCCCGTTCACTTCATGTCCTTTTGAAATAAACAGGGCTGTTTCGCGATTATGCTGCGGCAGGCGGCTGGCTCGACCGGCTGGCTTCGCGCGTTTGCTCCAGCGCTTCACGGGCGCGCCGGGCAATTGCCTGTGGGGAGAGGCCCGCCGTCGCTTCGCCCATCACTTCCACTCCCAGCGGCGCCATGCATCCAGCCGCCCGCAATTCCCGCAGCAGCGCGGGTAGAGCGAATTCGCCTTCCCCCGGCCATTCACGATTGGCGGCATCGGCAAAGCAATCGCCCTGCCTTGTCAGGCGGCCATCGCAGAACTGGGTGGCAAGAATGCGTTCGCCCGGAATGCGGGACAACATATCCCGCCCGCCGCTGCGCATCAGATGCAGCACATCGAGCATGATGCCGCCGTTGTCTCGCCCCGCCAGCCGAACGATGTCCCAGGCGGCCGCAAGATCGGGCACCGGCCCCCATGACAGGAATTCGAGATGAACCAGCAAGCCATGCTCGGCCGCTCGATTGCACAAGCGGGCAAAAGCTTCCGCCATCTGCTCCAGCGGCGCGGTGCGCAGGAACGGATCGACCGCGCTGATCGAACGCGCGTCCAGCACTTCCGCGATGGCAAAGAATGCGTCCTGCGAATGGCCGAAAAAGGGAATATCCAGATCGTAGCCTGCGCCCTGCCTGTCAGGCAGCGGGAACAGCCAGTCCACCACGCCATCCAGTTCGGCCACACGCAGATTATTGTCCGCCAGCAGCGAACGGATATCCGCGTCCGAAAGGCCCGCCGCCCGCGCCGATTTGTAATCCCCGCCGGACAGGGAAATCGCAGAAAAACCGGCACTACCCGCAGCCTCGGCAAATTCGCGCAGGGCGCCGAAACCCATCGTCGCCGTGCACAGAACCGTATCATCCGGGCCCAAAGCGGCCATTGTCCATCTCCCGCCCGGCCCCGTTATGCCCGGCGGGAGGAACTTATCGCACGGCGTCAATCAGGCAAAGCGTAAGCGATGACATAGTCGCCGGGTGTCGTCCCCATGAAGCCATGGCCGCCCGCTGCGATCACCACATATTGCTTGCCGCTCCGGCTCGAAGTGTAAGTCATCGGATTCGCCTGTCCACCAGCGGGCAGGCGGCCTTCCCACAGCAATTTGCCGGTCGTGGTGTCGAATGCGCGCAGGTAGTTGTCGATCGTGGCAGCGATGAACGTCACCCCACCCTTCGTCACCACCGCGCCGCCTAGATTGAACACCCCCGGCACGGCAATACCCAGTGGCGCGTGATCGCGGGTCGTGCCCAGTGGCTTTTCCCAGACGAGTTTCTTCGTCTTGAGATCCACCGCCGCCAGCGTACCCCACGGCGGAGCATTGCAGGGCAGCCCCAGCGGCGAAAGGAACGGCGCGAAATCCACCGCATAGGGCGTGCCGTATTGCGGCGACAGCCCCTTGTGCCCGTTGCCCGCGCTGGCGACCAGCTGCTTGTCCGCTTCCTTACGAGGGACGAGGCGTACCGTCAGCGGCATGCCCGACGTGTTGACGATCATCAGCCCGCGCGCTTCGTCCACGGCCACGCTGCCCCAGTCGATCACGCCGAAATTGCCCGGATACTGCAAGGTGCGATGCGTCGAAGGCGGAGTGAACTTGCCCTGATAGCGCATCTGGCGGAACTGGATACGGCACCACATCTGATCCAGCGGGGTCGCCCCCCACATGTCCTTTTCGACCAGCGGCGCCGGGGTGAAGCTGTGCATGCCAGTGGACCAGGGCTGCGTCGGCGCATAGCGTTCTTCCGGGATATCGCCCTTGGGCACCGCCCGTTCTTCCACCGTGGCCAGCGGCTTGCCATCGCGCCGGTCGAGCAGATAGATTTCACCATGCTTGGTCGGCTGGATCAGTGTCGGCACTGTGCCGCCCGGCGTCGGCAGATCGATCAGCACCGGCTGCGATCCGATATCGTAATCCCACAGATCGTGATGCACGGTCTGGAAATGCCAGCGGGCCTGCCCGGTCTTCGCGTCCAGCGCTACCACCGAACTGGAATACTTGTCCGACACCGGCGTGCGGTTGCCGCCGAAGAAATCGGGGGTGCTGTTGCCCGTCGGCACATAAACCAGCCCGAGTTCCGGATCGGCACTGAACAGCGTCCACGCGTTGGGCGTGCCGGTGGTGAAAATCTCGTCCGGCTTGAGTTGCGCCCCTTCCGGCCGGCCGATATCCCATGCCCAGAGCAATTTGCCGTCGCGCGCGTCGAACGCGCGGACAACGCCCGAGGGCAGATTGGTCGCCACACCATCGAGCACGAAACCACCAACGACCGCGGCATTTCCGATGATGGTGGCAGGCGAGGTTGAATACTGATGGCCCGGCTTCATCGGTCCCAAACCATCGCGCAGCGATATCTCGCCATTGGTGCCGAAGCTCTGGCAGCGTTTGCCGGTTTGCGCGTCGAGCGCGATCATCCGTCCGTCGATCGTGCCCACCAGGATGCGGCGCGGACAATCGCTGACCGCCTCCTGCGTCTGGAAATAGGATACGCCACGGCAGACCAGCATGGCCACGCCCGTGTCATCCGTCTTGGGATCGTGGCGCCACTTTTCCTTGCCGGTATCGGCATCGAGCGCGACCACGATATCGTGCGGCGTGCAGAAATAGAGCGTATCGCCGACCTTGATCGGTGTCGCCTGGAACATGAAGGCCGACGTGGTCTTCGGATAATTGGCCGCGATATCGCCGGTGCGATATGTCCACGCCACTTCGAGATTGCTAGCGTTTGCAGGCGTGATCGCGCTGGCGGGGGAATAGCGGGTGCCCGAAAGCGTGCGCCCGTAGTGTTCCCAGTTGTCGTCCAGTTCCACCGCCGTCGATTGGGGCAGTGCGCTGGTGCTGGCGGGCATGGCCGACACGCTGCCCTGCGAAGTCAGCCCCGCGCTCGCGAGGACCGCCACGCCGCCTGCCGCCACCGCGAGCGGCAGGAACCGGGCCGGGGTCTTGCGGGCAGGCTGCGCCGCAAAGGCGCGCTGCACCCACGGCATCAGCATATAGACAAGAATGAACAGCGGCCCGCCAATGCGCGGCAGGAGCTGCCAGAAATCCGCACGCACTTCCCACAAGGCCCAAAGCAAAGTGAGCAGGAAAACGGCCAGATAGACCCACGTTCCCAGCCGCCGCCCACGGCATATCAGCACGCCGGAGACGAGGCAGCCAAGCCCTGTCAGCACATAGTAGAGCGAGCCGCCGAGGCTGGCCAACCAGGCTCCGCCAAGGCCGAGCACCAGCCCCACCAGCACCAGAAATCCGCCCAGGGCCCACAGGCCAATCCGTCCAGCCGCCATCCCAAACCTCCGTTTCGCCGCCCTTAGAAACGCAGCCTATCCGCAACGCAAGTATTTTGGCATCCGCCTTGCTCATGCTCATCGAGACTGTCGCGCAAAACCTGAACCGGATCGACAGCTTTGCGAACCGCACAGCCTCACAAACAGAACGTTGTCGGGCCGGATGTTACGGTTGCTTGTTCAAGCACCCCGGAATCGGCAATTTCTTGCTCTCAACAGGCTGTTTGCCAACCGATTCTTGCGGCAATCGCTTCGTTCATCTAGCAGCGAAACGGTCCACGCTACTGCGCGGCTCCGGTTCAGCGGATGGGAAGACATGATGAAAAGATTCGTCGGCGTTTCATGCACAGTTCTGGCTTTTGCCACCCCGGCAGCGGGTGCGGAGCAAACCGCCCCCGCCTCCATCATCGAAGTGCAGGATGTCGACCGTGACACCGTGCCCGCTGGAACGCCGGAAGCATTCTGGGCCGCTTTCGGTGAGAATCTCAAGAACGAAGCCGATCGCACGGTGGACGAAACGACTTATACGTATGTCCCCCTGGCTCTCATCCCCCTGCCCGGCGGCAAGACCGCGCTGGTCAGCACCGGGGCCAGCGAATGCACGGGCCATGCCTGTTCGGGCCTCAATTCGGTGCATTATCTTGAACGCAAGGGCGCCCGTTATACCGTCACCGGCGAATGGCTCGACGTGGGTACCAGCGGAACGTTCGGCAATCCGGCGCTGTATTGGGGATGGAGCGAGGCGATCGCAGCCGCCCCCGTCCTCTACACCGAAGGCGGCGGCACCTGGCAGGGCTATAGCTGCGCCTTCGCGGTCCTGACCGAACTGGCCGCCACCGGCCCGGCCGAAATCGCCAGCATCCCCATCTATTACACTGACGAGGGGGCCAGGGAAACCAACAGCACCGTGGTGAAAGGCCAGATCACCGCAGCGGAAAAAGGCCGCAGCTTCACAGTGACTTATACCGGTACGCGGACTTTCAGCGAACGCTACGTCCGGGGCGCGGACGGCACGTACAAAGTGGCGGGCAAATCGCGCGTTCCCACCTGCTAGAACCATCCGCGATGCGGGGATGAAAGGCCGTTGCACATGGCCTGAACCATCCCTGCATCGCGGCCCCCCATGCTCTCCCAGAAGCCTTCGGGAAGCCGCCAGCCGGGGCCCGCCTACCCCTGCGCTTCCACTTTCCCCGCCATCTCGTCGACGCTGGGCATGCGGTCCATATGCGGGATAACCTGATCGAACGTCATGAACCGGTCCAGCAAAGTCCGCGACATGGGATTCATGAAGCGGGTGTAGATCGTGCGGCGGCGCAGCGGGCCATTGGCCTTGGGCGCCGCATGCAGAATACAGCCGAAATGCACCGTGACATCTCCGGGCTGCGTTTCGAATGTGACCACCGGCAATCGTTCCCATTCCGCTTCCGAAAACTGGTCATGGCACGTCCGGCCCGCGCTTCCGGCGAGGAAATAGAGCTGTGAGCTTTCCGATGTCGCCGCATCGAGCTGAATACCGATCTGAATGCGCGGGCAGGTGATCGGGCAACCGCCAAGCCCACAATCCTGATGCCAGCCCAGCATATAAGTGGAATCCGAATTCTCCCCGCCGGTGAATTCCCTGATAATGGCATGAGTGCCGTTGTCCCGATCGTAGGATGGGATCAGATCCTCCTCCGACAGGCCGTTGAGGAATGTCACCATCGGGTGCCGATCCAGCTCCGCGATCAGCGTCGACTGGAGCGCCATATAGTGCAAATCCCAGACTTTTTTGACGCCTTTCTCGTCAGCCGACCAGCGGGAAAAGACGTCGCCCTCCACCGAATTGTCGCGCAGCCGGTCGGTCTCATCCGAAAGGCGCGCGATCTCGTCGGCCGAAAAGGCGGATCGCACATGCAGGTAGCCTGCCGTGCGCAGGAAATGCGACATGGCCCGCGGATCGTCATCGCGGTTGAACGATTTGCGGATATCGAGCGGCGAACCGTCAAGATCACGCAAATCCAGCGATTTGGGATCATAAATAGGAGTGCCGCTGTAAAGGCAGCGCAGGGCCGGTTCCCACGCGTCCCACTGGCGGAAATTGCCGCGCACAAACCGGACAGCTTCTTCGTAAAGCAGGCCGAAGCGGGTGCGCAGCTCGTAGTAATAATTCTGCCAGCTGTCGGCGGACATTTCGATCACCAGTTCCGCATCGGCCACCACACCCGGAACGATACGCACCCCGTTTCCCTGGCAGACATAACTGTAGGCCAGCCCTTCCGGTGTCTGGATGGCAATCGGCGCCGCATGCGCCACGTCCCAGGCGATCTTGTCGCTGACACCCCGCCGCAGCCGATAGGGTAGGACGATTTCATGCATCGCCTTGAAGTCCACCGGCGGGAGACCCATGCTGCGTGCGGACCCGACGTTGATGTCACGCTTGATCTGAAATTCGGTCATTTCGCTCTCCCGGAATTGCAGGCGCATTCCTCATTATCCGACACAGAATGCAGCCTTATGGCTGTATGGGGGAGAGCATGATTTCACCCACAGGGGGACATTTCAGGTCAAACAAACGGCTGGCGACGCACCCAAGACGCTGGATAGCTGATTATCCGTTGCCCGGACGCCGGGCCTGCTCCCGGAAATCGGACGGTAACAGCCCTGTCCATTGCGCGAAGGCCCGGCGGAAACTGCGCGCATCGTGGAAACCCAGCCGGCGGGCGATCTCGGCCATGCTCATCCCGCTCCTGCCCAGCAGCGTTTTCGCGATTTCCTTCCGGCATTCGGATTTCACGGTGAGGAACGACGTATCCTCGTCCCGCAGCCGCCGCGAAAGGGTAGACGCGCTGATGCCGAAATGGTGGGCCGTCGCTCCGCTATCGGGCAGGCGATGCCCTTCCTGTGCCAGCTGCTCGAACCAGGCCCGGATGGATGCCGCCATCGATCCCGCTCCGCGCATGAAAAGGAGCGGATCGTAAGCAATCAACTCCATGACACCGTCCAGATCGCGCTGCGAATGCCGCACTTTGCGCGCAAGATTGTCCGCTCTGAACGCGAGATAGCTTTCACCACCGCCGTAACGCACCGGCGCTTTGAGAACGGCTATTCCCGGATCCGGGCATTGCGGCTCGGGCAGGGCAAGGCCGATCTCCACCAGATCGATCGGTTCCGCCCCCAGCCAAGACAGGATATTGTGATAGAACAGCACATTGGCCACCACGAGCGATGGCGGAGCCTGTTCGACCAGAGGCGTCAGGTCGAGCTTGAGACGCGCGGTAGCCCCAATCGTTTCGAGCGCCAGCGAATAGCCCCGATCCTCCAGAAATTCGTTGAAATCGATCGCTCTGCGGCATGCATCGCCCACCGTACTTGCGGCGATCACATAGGACAGAAACGCTTCAAGCGCCTTTTCCCGGTTGCCCGTCCGCGACCAGTCCCGCCGGGCCACCTGTTCGAGCAGGCGCGTGCACAGGCCATAAACATGCACGAAATCCGCGCGCGCAAGCGCCAGGATATCGCCTCGCAGCAAAGCAAGAAATTGCCGCTCGCCCCCTGGAAAATCGATCTGGCGCGCAATTGACGGAGCATAGGCGTGAAGGTCGCGCAGCATGGGCTGCAACAAGTTGGCCGGAACCGTCAAAGGCATCTCAAACAGTGCCATCGCCACGTCTCACGCTCTCCCGGAACCAATAATAGAGACGCCCCGCCCGGCAGGACAACACCCATGACACGCCGGCGCGCTTGACGCGGTATCCCGGCCATTTATAGATCGAAGTCCACGAATAAGAAAAACATCATAAAGCCCGATCATTCAGCCAGCGCGGACAGCACCGGATGGATAGGATATCGGCAGCTTGGGAGATATAGGTTCATGGATGCTGAAAACGCACGGCTGACTCCGCTCAAAGGTCTGTTCGTTCTCGCCGGGGTTGTCGGGGTGGTTGCCGTGCTGGTCGGAATCGGCATCCTGCTGCAATTGCCCGCACTTTATGCCGGGTTCCTGTTCGCACTCTACTGGACAGGCCTGTTCCATGCGGAAGCGGACAAGTTCCTGCCCTCGCTGATAGGTTCGCTTGGCGGTCTGGCGCTGGCCTACGCTCTCACCGCACTTCCGGCGTCGCTGGGAGAAACGGCGGGCGTGGCTATCGCCGCGCTGCTGGTGTTGCTGGCCATTTACGCCATCATCATGAAATGGCTTCCGGTCCTGATAAACTATGCATTCATGCTGTTCCTGACTGTCGGCAGCATTCCCGCTCTACACAATGACACGACGCTGTGGGCCATGGCCTGCGCGGTAATCGTGGCCGCCGCATATACGGGCGCGCTCGTGTTCGGCGGCAAGAAGCTGGCGGCCCGCTCCGCCCGTTCGGCGGGCTGATCGCCAGCCCGTAGGTCGCACCCGCCCCAGATCGCCACGCCGCCAGGTGACCGGGCAATCGGGGCAGCGGGCGGCCATAGCGGGCAGGAAGCATGGCATGGCGGAAAGGCCAGTCGATAATATCGCCAAGATGGCGCCCGAAGCGGTAAGGCTTCGCATGGCGCTGCGGCGTTATGTGGCGCGCAAGGTGCCTGCCGGCGATGTCGACGACCTGCTGCAGGATGTCTTCCTGAATCTTGCGAAATCGCAACCGCAGACCTCGATCGGCAATCTGTCCGCCTACGTTTTCCGGATCGCTTCCAATCTCGTTCTGGCACGTGGCCGGCAACAGCGGTGGCAATCCTACCCCGACGACGCCGCGCTGGAAGTGCCGGACCATACCGCGTTCCCGCCCGACCGCATTCTGGCGTCGCAGGAGGAACTGCGCGCGGTCATGCAGGATATCATGGGGCTGCCGCGGCGTACCCGCGACGTGTTCCTGCTCCACCGCTTCGAAGACATGACTTATACGGAGATCGCGCAGCATTTTGACATTTCGTTAAGCGCGGTAGAAAAACACATGATAAAGGCGCTACGCCTGCTGTCGCGCGCAGCGAGCACCCGCTGATGATGGATTTGGACGTGATCACGGATCGGGATTCATCCGCATGGCTGGCCAGACTGCGCTCGGGCCGGATGACGGCTGCGGACCAGCGCCAGTTTGATGCGTGGCTGGAAAACCCGGCCAATCGCGCGGATTTCCAAGCCCTGTCCCACGCTTACGAAGGCCTTAGCCATTGGGCGGACGATCCGGTGGTGTTCAAAGCCAGAACGGCGGCGCTGCAAAGGGCAAGCAAACCCCCTCTCCGCACACTTTTGCCTATCGCCGCCGCAATTGTTGCCGCCGTTGCGGTTGCGCTGCTGCTTTTCACCATGCCCGGCATGGTCAACAACGGCCCACAGCCAGAGAAAATCCTGACGACAGCTGCGAACCAGCGGCAATATGCCACGCTGGAAGATGGCAGCCAGTTGGTTCTGGACGGGAACACGAAGATTGCCGTCCGCTTCAATAAGGACAAGCGGCAAGTGTTCCTGCGTCAGGGGCGGGCCTATTTTGCCGTAGCCAAGGACCCCGCCCGGCCTTTCGTCGTCCATACGGGCCTGGGATCGGTCTATGCCGTGGGCACCGCCTTTTCCGTCGACGGGCGCAAGGAAGGCATGAAAGTCCTGCTCACCGAAGGGAAAGTCCGCGTAAAACTTGAACCGGCGCATACGCTGGCGGCGCGCAAAACCATCGACATGCTCCCGGGAACCGAGCTGTCAGCGGACCGGAAAGGCTGGGCCGTCCAGCGCGCGCCTGTTGACCATGCGCTCGCCTGGACCGAGGGGTTCATCGTTTTCGACGATACCAGGCTGGCCGATGCGGTGGCCGAGTTCAACGCGGTTTCCAGGCGGACTCTTGTTCTCGGGCCTGGCCTCGGCCAGCAGAGGATCAGCGGCACTTTCCGCTCCGGCATGGCCGAAGATTTCTCCCGCGCGCTCGAAGCCTATGGCATCGCCCGGATAGAAAGCCAGGATGAGAAGCAGATTCGCCTGATCGGCCCGACCGCAAAATAAAGTCGCGTCAGGAGGTGAGGGGAAATTCCCCGGCCGCATCATACCCTTCAGAAGACGGAGGGGACATATGCATATCAGTCATAAGACAAGTTTGAGCGCGATCGCGGTGGCCATGGCGTGCTGCGTTGCACCGGCGGCCTACGCGCAGGCGGTGCACATCGAAATCGATCCGCAACCCCTGGCCAGCGCGCTCAATCGCGTGGCGGTCCAGACACGCAGCCAGATTCTGTTCAGTCCGGACATGGTTGCGGGCCGCACGGCACGCGGTGTGCGCGGATCGATGACCGTGGACGGCGCGCTCGACAGGCTGTTGCAGAATACCGGGCTAAGGTACCGGCATCAAAACAATGTCATCCTGATCGAACGGCCGGAGGGCCTCAGCCGGATTTCCAGCGAGACTCCGCCGCCGACACCGACCAGCAGCGCCGCGCCCATAACCGCCAGCGAACCCGCAGACCGCGACGCCGGTCAACTGGCGGAAATCATCGTCACGGCCCAAAAACGCGAGGAATCGCTACAGGGCACACCGATTTCCATTGCAGTGCTTGGTGCGGGTGATCTCGAAAAACGCGGCGTGGCCACGTTGAGCGATTTTGCCAGCGGCGCCGTGCCATCGTTGCGCATCATTCCGCTTCAGGCGCGCCCGTCATCGCTCACCGTCACTATGCGCGGCATCTACCCGGGCGATGCGGCGATGATCAGCCGCGATCCAACCGTGGGTATCTACGTCGACGGGGTCTATTTGGGCCGCTCTCAAGGCTTGGGCTCCGAAATGTTCGATCTCGAACGGATGGAAGTGTTGCGCGGCCCGCAGGGCACGCTGTTCGGGCGCAACGCAGTTGGCGGCGCGATCAGCATGGTGTCGAAGAAGCCCACGGGGGAACTGGGCCTCGATCTCACGGCAGGTATCAGCAATTTCAATGGCCGGAGCGTCAAGGCGCATCTGAATCTGCCGGAATTCGCAGGCTTCAGCATCAAGCTGGATGGCGTGTGGACCAAACGCGACGGTTGGGTTGATAACCCCCTTCCAGGCGCTTCGGACTACTCTGAGGTCAATCGTCGTGGCGTCCGGGTGAGCGTGATGTGGGAACCCGCACCAAACCTGAATGTCCTCTATTCCTACGATATTTCGCGCGATGCTTCGACAGCCGGTTATAATCAGACCATGTCTCTCCTGCCGGGTGGCAAGCTGCCCCCAATGTTCTCACTTGAGAAGAAGAGGGTGCGGGACGCGCGGATTGGTGTCCCAATGGAACCCAGCGTCGGCAAAGTGTCCGGTCATAGCCTTCAGGCGACATGGAATGTCACCGATCAACTGACGCTGCGATCCATTTCGGCCTATCGCAAAACCTCGCAGGATCAATATACGAACAGTGGGGGCCTGACCCTTGCCTATGCTCCCGGCAGCGTATTCTCGCGCATCAGTTATGCCGATATGCATCAGGATCAGTTCAGCCAGGAAATCCAACTGCTCGGCAGTTTCGAGAATTTGAAATTCGTCGTTGGTGGGTTTTATTTCAAGGAAGACGCCGACGATCTGGCGTATTCCCCCTTCTCCGCCCGTTTCAACTCGGACGGCACGGGGTATACGTTGCTGCCGGTATCCTTCAGCGCCGCCAACTTTCCCGAACGGGCAAGTGTGCTCCACGCCAAATCAAGGGCAATCTTCGGCCAGGCCACTTATACGCCGCCGATCCTTGGCGAACGTCTGCACCTGACCGGCGGATTGCGCTGGACGCATGACAGCAAGCACGGCGCACGGACCCGGGCTGCCGGCGCGGTGATCAACATTCCCTTTTCTTTCTCCTCGAAACGGGTGGACCCGGCCTTCACCGCCGCGTTCGATTGGACTGACACCATCAACACCTACGTAAAATGGGGCCGGGCCTATCGCGCGGGCGGCGCAAACTCGCGCGCGCCCAACTTCGAAAAATTTGGGGCGGAAGAAGTGTCGAGCTGGGAAATCGGCGCGAAAACGGAACTGTTCGATCGCCGTGTGCGGCTCAACATTGCCGCCTATCACACGAAATACAACGATCGTCAGGTGGACTTCTCCAATCCGGCTTCACCTTCGGTCATAACCACGGTGAACGCCCCCGATCCTGCCAAAATTAAGGGCGTGGAAGTCGATCTCACCGCACGTCTCACACGGGAACTGACTCTGACGGGCAGTTATGCCTACACGTCATGGAAAGCTACGGGAGACCGCAATCCGTACAGTAAGCTGATCGAAGAGGGCGTGGTGCTCTACACACCTAAAAATTCCGCATCGATCGCTCTCGATCATGTCTTTTCGCCGTTTGACGGCGCAACGCTGTCGACTCATGTCGATGCCGTTTATTCGGGCAGCTTCTACACCGGCAGCGCCAGCTCCCCCAAGACGGACTCCTATTTCATGCTCAATGGCCGGATCACCTTGGGCGATCTCGAAATAAGCAACGGCTCCAAAGTCGCCGTGTCCCTATGGGGCAAGAACCTCACCAACACCCAGTGGGAAACTTTCCAGTATGCGCTGGCCGGTGCCGGGGTGGCGAATGTCGTTTCCGGCTACTTCAATGAACCGCGAACTTACGGGGTCGAAGCTCGGCTCACTTTCTGAAGATGCGGTTCAAATTTGGAATTGGAAATAATTGCGTAAACGAGGCGCCAGTGGGGGATTGTTCCGGGAAGAGCTGTCGATCCCCCGCCGGCGTGTCTGTCAGACACAATTTGCATGAGGCACGGTATTTATGAAGAAATCCGCCCTTTCCCTGTCTGCCGCCGTACTGGCCGCGGTTTTCGTCATTCCCGCCAGCGCAGCTGAACCGCTCCGCATCGAACGGCAGGATGCGCAAAATGCGTTCGTCGTGCGCGACGATAGCGCACCGGCGAGCTTCTGGTTGAGCAAGGATCCTGTGCTCGACGACAACGACGTGCAGATCGCCCGTGACAGCAAGGCGAAGCGCGTGGCGGTGAAGCTTCCGGTGGCCGAACGCGATTATGTCATCATGCAGCGGGCCGATGGCACCACCGTGGCCGTGGCCGAGCGTGTGCTGCCCTTGGAGCAGGGCAGCAATTTCCGCGATCTGGGCGGCTATCAAACCAAGGATGGCAAGATCGTCCGATGGGGCAAGGCCTACCGTTCGGGTGCCATGCCGATGCTGACCGAAGCCGACTATGCCCTGCTGGATCAGCTTGCCATCGGAACAGTGGTCGATTTCCGGTCGCTCGAAGAACGGGAAGTCGCTCCCGATCTGCTGGATGATCGCACCGGGGCGCTGTTCATCGCCAACGACTATTCGATCAAGCCGCTTCTGGCCAAATTCGGTTCAAGCGACCGGGAAAATATCTACGAGGGGATGGAAGACAGGATCGCACCGCAACTGCGGTCGCTGTTCAAACGGTTGCTCGCCGACGATGGCGCCGTCGTTTACCATTGCTCGGCGGGTCAGGACCGGACCGGGGTTGCAACGGCGCTGATCTACGACATTCTTGGCATGGATCGCGCAACGATCCTGAAAGACTATCATCTTTCAACCGGCTTCCGCCGCGTCGAATTCGAGATGCCGCCGATCAATGCGGCCGATTACCCGAACAATCCGATAGTCCAGTATTATGTCGCCAGCCAGGCGAAAGGCTCCGCCGTCAAAGCCGAACCTCTCTACACGCCGAGCGGTCAATCGCATCTGGCGCAATTCTTCGCTTATCTCGATGCCCGTTATGGCGGCTCGGCCGCCTATTTTCAGCAGGAACTCGGCTTCACCCCCACCGATCTGGAAAAGCTGCGCGCCAATATGCTGCAATAAACCGCTATCCCGCAACACGCTGGGCGCCCCGCCACAAGGTTGGGCGGACCAGCTCCGCGTGTCGCGGGCCACGATCAGAATGTGGTGAATGTGTCAGTCCATGGCTAATCGGTCTCAGGTAAATTCCCTGTTTTTGGTCGAAATACTTCCATTTCCCGATTGAATCCGCCGAATATCGACGAAAAAATCCGGTAAAATCAGATGCTTTGCCCCTTCTCTCAACGAGAATAGGCTCGATCCAAAACAGGGAATTCCAATTTGCGTAACAGGGAATTGGTTGTCCGATAACAGCGAAATAAATGGCAGTCCTACCGTTCTCACAGTGGCCCACAGGAAGCGGATTCCATGGAGTGGGTCATCAAAGTAATCCCCGATATCCACAATCGACCATGGGTTTAGCGTGTTCCCAAGACAGAACTTAAGCTGCTAATTCTGCCATGGCGCGCCGCATCACGGCTAACCTCATCAAGCGCAAAACAAGGAGATCAATCATGTCTGCATGTTGCTCACAAGCATCCCACATTTTCATGGAGACAGATCTTGTCCACTTCCGAATTCAGTATTTCGCAACGTGCATCGAAGGCGATTGTTGAACGCAACACGACGTCCCTTAAACCATATGCACGCAATGCGCGTACCCATTCCAAAAAGCAGGTGCGGCAGATTGCCGCGAGTATCGAACGATTTGGATTTATAAATCCCATCCTCATCAGCGCGGATAATGAAATCATCGCCGGTCACGGCAGGGCAGAGGCTGCCAAGCTACTCGGGCTAACATCGGTTCCGACCCTGGAAATCTCACATTTGAGCGAGGCCGAACGCCGTGCCTATATATTGGCGGACAACAAGCTCGCGCTGAATGCGGGGTGGGACAAGGAGCTCCTTGCCCTCGAACTCCAAGGCCTTGTCGACCTTGAATTCGACATCGAGCTGACCGGCTTTAGCTTGGCTGAAGTCGACTTAGTAATCGGCGAGGCGGAAGAGGCAAAAGTGAATGGGTGTGATGCGCCTGAAAACATAGTGCCTCCGGTTCACCCGATTCCGGTCACACAGCCCAAGGATCTCTGGCAACTGGGCAATCATCGCCTGGTTTGTGGCGATGCACGGGAAGCGAGCGTCTTTTCTGCGCTCCTTGGCAATGAGCAAGCCGATCTTGTGTTCACCGATCCTCCTTACAATGTGAAGATCGATGGCAACGTCTGCGGCCTCGGTTCGATCAAGCATCGTGAGTTTGCCTTTGCCAGCGGCGAGATGTCGGCCGAACAATTCACGACGTTCCTGGCAACTACCCTCGGCAATGTGGCCGCATCCATGCGCAATGGAGGAATCGCGTTCATTTGCATGGACTGGCGGCATATGAGCGAACTTCTGACCGCCGGACGCCAGTGCTTTAGTGAACTCAAAAACTTGGTCGTATGGAACAAAACCAATGGTGGCATGGGTACTTTCTACCGTTCCAAGCATGAGCTAATCTTCGTCTTCAAACAGGGTGACGCTCCTCACACGAACAGCTTCGGGCTGGGCGAGACAGGGCGTTACCGCACGAATGTTTGGGACTACGCCGGGATCAGCAGTGTCGGTGCACAAAGAGACGAAGAGCTCGCCATGCACCCGACCGTCAAACCCGTCGAACTGATTGCAGACGCGATCAAGGATTGTTCAAAGCGCGGCGAAATCATCCTCGATTGCTTTGGCGGGTCTGGCTCGACCTTGATCGCGGCAGAGAAGACAGGGCGGCGAGCCAGGCTCGTCGAATACGATCCACTCTATTGCGACACGATCATTCGCCGCTGGCAACAGCTTACAGGCAAGAGCGCCATCCACTTACCCACCCGATCCCATTTCGACGATCGGGAGGAAATCGCACGCGACACTGCCCCGCAAGGAGTTGGCCATGAGTGATTGGAACGACGATGAGCGGATCGGGTACAAAAATCCTCCTAAGTATACGCGCTTTCAAAAGGGGCACTCCGGCAATCCCAAAGGACGGCCCCGCAAGATCCGAGAGAAATACGCTCTTCCGCTTGAAGGAAGCGCAACGGATGATGCTTTACGTCAAGAGCTGGATCGCAAAATTGCCGTCAAAGACGCCAATGGCAAGACATCGCTGACCGGCCGCCAATTGGTCGCCCGCGCCCAGCTCAAAAGCGCCGCCAATGGCAACCCGATCGCCCAACGCGATATCCTCAAGCAAGCGCGTGAGCTTGAATTGCGTGATGCCGAACGGACTTATCAACGCGCGCAGATCGAAGCCCAACAACAAGCCCAGGACGAGCAACAGGCACGACGTGGATACGAATCTATGGTGAAGTTTAAGCAAGTGCGCGCGCAGCTCTGGGCGCAGGCCCAAACGGAAGGCAAAGCCGAGCCGGATTATCCCTGGCCTCACCCAGACGACATCCTGCTCATCGATCCGTACAGCTACAAATGGCGCATTCGCGGACCGATGTTCTCGGAGGATATTCCTTACGCGGAATACTGCCGTGCCGAACGCGATACGCACTTTGTGCAGTCCATCCTTTATCGCCGAAGCTCAAAGAGAAGGGGCAAGCTGCTGGGAGAAATTTTCAGCTACATATGGGTTTTCTTCGATCTCCAATTGCCCAAGCGATGGCAGGTTCTCGAGGACTGCAGACATCATTTGTGGGACTATGCGTTCCTACCCATGCGAACCCTGAGGGCCAAGCATGAAAGCTTCCAAGCGACAGCCAACAGATGGAGAATTATCGCCATCGATGAGAAAAAGTATCGGAAGGAAGTGTATAAGATCACCAACGATATGATGAAGCCCTTGCTTGCTCCCTATGGGTATCGCTCGCTGGCGGAATTTGAACGGGCCTACGAGGAGACCAATGGCAACCCACCCTGGCCAAAGCCAGAAGCGCTGGGGCAATAGCCTGACATCAAAAGGATAGGGAGCAAAGCTAGAAAATAGCGACACGCCCCCCAAGCCCAACGTCCGAAACCGCTCCCGGTTACAGGCCGGGCGGCTCAATGTTCGTGTCAGAGTGCAGCGTTAATGGCTTTGGGCATACCATTCAAGTCAAACGCTCGCTCACTGGATTGTCGATTGGCTGTAACGAAAGCTTCAATGGGTCGCTGCGCGATGAGCTGCTGAACGGCGAAATCTTCTACTCACTCGCCGAGGCTCGGATCCTGATCGAAGCTTGGCGACGACATTACAACACCGTCCGGCCGCACAGCACGCTCGGGTCTCGACCACCGGCTCCGGAGGCCGTTCCATCCTCTAACAATCCCTCAGGACCGCTCGGTGAGGGCTGGTCACCACCGCTCGAACGGTCGACAGGTTCAACAACCACCAGTTCCTTGCCACCATCGCCACCTGCCGAAGCCGAAACGCTATTACGCCATGCTGGACGACGCTCATATGGCCGCAAAATTTAAGCTGAACGGCCTCCGGCAATCCTTGGCCGCTTCAAATAGCAGATCCTGACATTTCGCACAGAGAGAAAAAAATCGCACATAGACCATCACCGCTATTCGGATCACCTCTGGTGAGGAGTGGAAATACCGGAACGGACTGATTGGTTTGCGAGGACGGGGCATCTCCCCGCCCTACGCATCCCCCTCATTCCAGCAATCAGTACAATTTCTGACATTGCCCGGGACACCACCCCACCCCGCAATCATCACTCAGCCAATCGGTGCAATTGCTTTGATAGCACCCGCACCGATCTTGCCTTGGCGTACGTAAAATTCACGTTCGCGGGTCAACCCAATCACTGTATTATCACTGCACCACTGGCGATGGCTCCGGGCACACTATACCACATCCACGATGCTCCAGTACCACTACCGCCAGAATAACTTGCACCGCTTCTATTAAGCGTTCCAATTCCCGGAATTGTAATTGTTGACCATCCGGAGTTTGGTGGAGAGGTGCTTCCTGTCATTTGAAGAGTGGTTAGGTATGGACCTGTAGGTGAGCCGCTAGAAACGGTCTGACTGATAGCAGTTATTGTATAAGCCCCGAACGTTGTATTGGATAAACTACCAATGGCTGACGTCTGGGAGTACCCTCTCGATATAGAGCAAAATTGACTACTGCAGCTAGTACTGCCCACAGTAAGGTTTGCGGTCCAAGCTTGATCATTATCGATGATAGTACCGGTGCCTGTTGCGGTGCTGATGATAGCCCCACCCGTTGCGCCAGAGAGTGTAACATTGAATGTCTCATTGCTCTCGGTCAGGCTATCATTGACGGTCGAGACACTGATCGTCTTGCTGGTCTCGTTGGCAGCGAAGTTAAGCGTCCCTGAGGCTGCCGTGAAGTCGGTACCCGACGCGGCCGTCCCTGAAGAGGTTGCGTAGTTCACGCTAACCGCAGTTGTGGTGAGGCCTGAACGCGTCACCGTGAACACAATCGGGCTACCCTCCGTCGCACTGGCGCTGTTGATTTTCAGCCGGGGCTCGGAATCATTATCCGTAATGGTGCCAGTGGCAGTCGAGTTGGTGATGCCCGTTCCTGTCGACGGATTGGACAAGACAACCGTGAAGTTCTCCGTGCTCTCCTGAGCCGCATCATCGATAGTGGGAACCGTGATCGTCTTACTCGTCTGGTACCTGCTGAATGACAGCGTCCCAGAGGTGGGCGTAAAGTCAGAGCCAGAGGTGGCTGTGCCACTGGCTGTGGTATATTGGACTGTCGTTGTGCCGGACGCAGAGCCCGTCTTCGTGACCGTGAACGTGGCAGAATTGCCCTCCTCGACACTCGCTGCATTGGCAATCGAGAAGTTGACGCTCGCCACATCGTTATCGTTGATGGTGCCCGTGCCAGAAGCGGTGGTGATCGTGGCATTCGCCGATGCCCCCGAGAGGGTCACGGTAAACATCTCAGTCCCTTCAACGCTGGTGTCATCGGTTGTGGCGACCGTGATGATCTTGGTCGTCTCGTTCGCCGCAAAGTTCAGCGTGCCCGAGACTGCCGTAAAGTCGGCGCCAGAGGTCGCCGTGCCGCTGGCGGAGGCATAGTTTACCGAGACTGCGGTTGCCGTGTTGCCAGAGCGGGTGACGGTAAAGACAAGGCTGCCGCCTTCCGTTGCGCTGACGCTGTCGATGGCCAGATTGGCAGGCGCCACATCATCGTTGATGATCGTCCCAGTGGCGGTCGCCGTCGTAATGCTTCCTGTCGATGGGTTCGACAGGGTCATCGTAAACGTCTCATCGCTTTCAATGGTGGTATCAGCAGTTGTCGCAACCGTGATCGTCTTGCTCGTCTCGTTCGCTGCAAAGCTTAGCGTGCCAGAGACAGCGGTATAATCGCTTCCGGCCGTCGCTGTGCCATCGGAAGAGGCATAAGCAACCGTTACAGCTCCGCTCGTGTCCCCGGAACGCGTCACCGTAAAGACGACATTCCCGCCCTCGGTCACGCTGGCATCGGCAATCGCAAAACTAACCGGAGGCGCATCGTTATCGTTGATCGTGCCCGAACCCTGCGCCCGGGAAATCGTCGCACCATTGGTCGCACCGCTAAGATTGACGAGAACCGTCTCCGCGGATTCGATCGCGCTATCGTCGATGGTCGGAACGGTTATCGTCTTGGTCGTGTCCGCAGCCAGGAAGGTCAGCGTCTGCGTGCCGGTCGCCGTGTAATCGGCCCCTGCGGTCGCTGTGCCATCGGCACTGGCATAAGTCACGTTCGCCGCGACGCCGCCCGTCTTGGTGACGGTGTAGACGAGGTTGCCCCCTTCGGTCACCGCAGGCGCATCGGAAATGGCGAAGCTGGTCGCATCGTTGTCGTTGATCGTGACCGTGCCGGTGGCCTGAGCGATGACTGATCCTGCGCTATTACCGGACAGGGTCACGGTGAAGCTCTCGGCGCTTTCGATCACCGCATCGTCGATAGTGGGGATGGTGATCGTCTTGCTGTTTTCAGCGGCGAGGAAAGTCAGCGTCTGGGTACCGGTCGCGGTATAATCCGAGCCTGCGGTCGCGGTGCCATCGGCGCTGGCGTAATTGACGCTGAGCGTGCCGCTCGCAGCACCGCTCTTGGTGACGGTCAGAGTCGCTGTGCCGCCCTCGGTAACGCTAACGCTGTCGATCGAAAAGGACGGGATCGGCGAGCCGGTGACGGTGACATTGGTCCGGTTGCCCGCGGGATCGAGGGTATAGGTGCTATCGGCAGTGCTGGTGCCGTTGCTCACCGATCGAACCAAGCGCCCAAGCGCGTCGTAAGTGTAGGTGACCGTGCCCGCATAGGCAGGTCCTGCCAACACAGTCGAGGCCAGAAAGAATGCCAGCGATGCCCGCCTCGTACGCTTCACCTTACAAACCCCCAACAAATAACAGTTTACTCAAGGTATATAATATAATTTTATTAATTAGATAATTTACCTTTATTGTTAAATTAAATTATATCCCCCTGGTTTATTTAATTGTTACAGTTCCGCTTGATAGGTGATTAGAGATATAACTAAAACCAACCTCATTCCAATGCCAAGAACACCCTTGTGAAACACAAAATGACTGAACAGCACCATCCCTATTAAACCTCCCAAGCCCAGGAACATCAATATATGTCCACCCAGAATTAGAAGGCGTTGTAATCTCTAATGTTAAATTATAAGAGACACCATTATTAGACATGGTGTAAAGGCCCTTTACCTGATATCCATTCCAATTCTTATTGGAAAGACTTCCCTTTTTGTAAACTGAGCTTTCATAGCCACTGAAAGAAGCAGTTGAGCCAGCGCTCGTTGTCGTCCATGTTGCGGCAGTGAGCGTCGACGTCCAAGCAGGCTCATTATCGACAATGGTTCCGATACCAGTTGAAGCGATAATAGTAGATCCAGAAGATGCGCCAGAAAGAGTCATCTGAAGTATTTCATCTTCTTCGTGAAGCATATCATCCACCGTCGAGACACTGATTGTCTTACTGGTCTCGTTGGCGGCGAAGTTGAGCGCCCCTGAAGCTGCCGTAAAATCGATGCCTGATGTTGCGGTCCCCGCAGAAGTTGCGTAGTTCACACTGACTGCATTCGTCATTTTGCCAGAGCGCGTGACCGTGAAAACAATGGGACTCCCCTCCGCTGCACTGACGCTGTTGATTGCAAATCTGGCAATGGAATCGTTATCCGTAATGGTGCCCGTGGCAGTCGAGTTGGTGATGCCCGTTCCTGTCGAGGGATCGGACAGGACAACTGTGAAGTTCTCCGTACTCTCCAGAGTGTTATCATCTATCGTGAGAACCGAAATATATTTGCTAGTTTGAGTTTTTGTAAAGGTAAGCGTGCCAGAAGTTGGGGTGAAATCTGAACCAGAGATCGCCGTGCCACTGACCGTAGTGTAGTTGACGGTAGTCGATCCTGATGCAGAGCCCGTCTTTGTCACCTTGAATCCCGCATAGCCACCCTCCTCGACACTGTCCGCATTGGCGATCGAGAAGTTGACGCTCGCCACATCGTTATCGTTGATGGTGCCCGTGCCGGAAGCGGTAGTGATTGCCGCATTCGCCGATGCACCCGAGAGGGTCACGGTAAACGTCTCAGTCCCTTCAACGCTGGTGTCATCGGTTGTGGCAACCGTGATCGTCTTGGTTGTCTCGTTGGCCGCAAAGTTCAGTGTGCCCGAGACTGCCGTAAAGTCGGTGCCAGAAGTCGCCGTGCCGCTGGCAGAGGCATAGTTTACCGAGACAGCGGTTGCCGTGTTGCCAGAGCGGGTGACGGTAAAGACAAGGCTGCCGCCTTCCGTTGCACTGACGCTGTCGATGGCCAGGTTGGCCGGCGCCACATCATCGTTGATGATCGTCCCTGTGGCGGTCGCTGTCGTGATGCTTCCTGTCGATGGGTTCGACAGGGTCATCGTAAACGTTTCATCGCTTTCAATGGTGGTATCAGCAGTTGTGGCAACCGTGATCGTCTTGCTCGTCTCGTTCGCTGCAAAGCTTAGCGTGCCAGAGGTAGCGGTATAATCGCTTCCGGCTGTCGCCGTGCCATCGGAAGAGGCATAAGCAACCGTTACAGCTCCGCTCGTGTCCCCGGAACGCGTCACCGTGAAGACGACATTTCCACCCTCGGTCACGCTGGCATCGGCAATAGCAAAGCTAACCGGAGGCGCATCGTTATCGTTGATCGTGCCCGAACCCTGCGCCCGGGAAATCGTCGCGCCATTGGTTGCACCGCTGAGATTGACGAGAACCGTCTCCGCGGATTCGATCGCGCTATCATCGATGGTCGCAACCGTTATCGTCTTGGTGGTATCCGAAGCCAGGAAGGTCAGCGTCTGCGTACCGGTCGCGGTGTAATCGGACCCTGCGGCCGCCGTGCCATCGGCACTGGCATAAGTCACACTCGCCGCAACGCCGCCCGTCTTGGTGACGGTGTAGACAAGGTTGCCCCCTTCGGTCACCGCAGGCGCATCGGAAATGGCGAAGCTGGTCGCATCGTTGTCGTTGATCGTGACCGTGCCGGTGGCCTGAGCGATGACTGATCCTGCGCTATTACCGGACAGGGTCACGGTGAAGCTCTCGGCGCTTTCGATCACCGCATCGTCGATAGTGGGGATGGCGATCGTCTTGCTGTTTTCCGTGGCGAGGAAAGTCAGCGTCTGGGTACCGCTTGCGGTATAATCCGAGCCTGCGGTCGCAGTGCCATCGGCGCTGGCGTAATTGACGCTGAGCGTGCCGCTCGCAGCACCGCTCTTGGTGACGGTCAGAGTCGCTGTGCCGCCCTCGGTAACGCTAACGCTGTCGATCGAAAAGGACGGGATCGGCGAGCCGGTGACGGTGACATTGGTCCGGTTGCCCGCGGGATCGAGGGTATAGGTGCTATCGGCAGTGCTGGTGCCGTTGCTCACCGATCGAACCAAGCGCCCAAGCGCGTCGTAAGTGTAGGTGACCGTGCCCGCATAGGCAGGTCCTGCCAACACAGTCGAGGCCAGAAAGAATGCCAGCGATGCCCGCCTCGTACGCTTCACCTTACAAACCCCATCTCGTGTTCATATGATTAGCCGCCCAGTCGGCCTCTTACGACAGGTTCGGTCACCCCGCAGGTGCGACATCAGACTTCCACCCGCACGCTCCAGCACAGGAAAAATCAACCGAACTACCTCAGCTAAGTGCACTGCCACCGCAGTTCACAATTTGCACCGAATGGACATCCTGAGCAAACCACAATCACTTTACGTACCATCCACGGTTAAAGAGAGCTGCAATTGTGTAAAGACAAATACCCAAAGACATAATCCCGGAAACCATCCACACTTTCACAAGCAGAGTCACCAAAAGTACATCCGAATTTGCAAATCCGACACCAAACGAAAAAACCCCATAAATGTATGATAATACCGACAACCTTCCGGTTTTTATCATTCCAATTGAATTTGCCCTATTTAATGTAGCAAATATAAATAATATTACAGATGCTATCATTAATAAATAATATTTGCTATAAACAACCCCAAACATAAATAAATTCAATGATATATATATAGAAATTATATAAACTATTCGATTAATTTTTATTTTATACATGAAACCACCTTAGCGACCTGACAATGTTCGGCCAGTATGCAACCAACCAAACCCACCATCAATACCAAACGAAATCGCCTTATCAGGTGACAGAAGGCCATCAACGTTAGCCTTTGGCCCGTTCTTAATCGTGCTAAATGATGAATTCACGTCAAAACCGGATTTACTGTCGTGCACAACCCCCACTGGCCCGACAGAAATGGATTTCGTACCGAGGTCCTCAGAAGCTTCAAACCCCACACCAACCATTTCACTGAGTTTCACTTCAGCGAAATACTTATCCTCGACACGCGCCTCATCCAAGGCTCGCTCGGTGAATGCATAACCCACATTTGCCCGGCCAAACACGCCCGCACCCACACTGCCAGTGACACCGTTCTTGTCGAAGTGTAGGTTAAATCCACCTCCTAGACCTAAGCCAAAGTTGGCATACCATCCACCTTCATTAGCTGGCGCGCCCGGGAGAACTGGCAACTCCTGGAGAGGCACCCGGCCGGTTGGTTTTGCGGTTACGACTATCGCTTGCGGTATCCACACCCCATCATGCGTCGTTGTCCTTCCTGTGGGATCGCTAAGGTTGACCGGATCGTTTGCGACATAGGCATAGAGGTTGATCTGGTCTTCGGTCCCCACGGGATCGGTCTGGAGGAACCTGCCGAGGTTGGGCGAGTACCAGCGCGCCTTGTAATAGTAGAGGCCACTATCAGCATCAAGCCGCTGCCCGGTGTAGCGAAACGCGGGGCCGCTGAGGCTGTTGATCTCGCCATAATCGCCATAGGCGTAGATGGCAGTCGTCGTCCCCGCATCGTTGGTGGTGGCAACGATTGAGCCTTTGAAGTCGGCCGCATACCACAGGCGCGTGTAGGTCCCGTCGCCCTGACGCGTATATTCGACTATCGGATTGTCGACCCCGGCACCATGGACATAGCGCTTGCCCTGCGGATTGGCCCCTGCGGCATGCTCGGCAATCAGGCTCTGCCCATCATAGAGATAGTTAGTCGCTGTCCCGCTGTTGAGTTGGCGCCGGTCCATCCGACCGAGGCCGTCGTAGCGATAGGTCAGCGCCGTACCCATTGAAGCGGCGGTAGCACTGGTAAGCTCATTCTCCGCGCTGTAGCCGAACGCCCAGATCTGATCGCTGATCAGATTGCCGTTGTCGTCATAGCCGAGCGTCTTGGTGCCCGACTGGGTATACTGGTTGAGGCCGTTCGCGACGTAGCCGCGATTGACATCGTTATAGCCGTTCCAGTCGAACGCCGCCTTTGTTGTCGTCACTGACGCTATCTGCGGGATCTGATTGTAGGCAAGCGTATAGAGATTGTCGTTGGCGGTGCCTGCACCATCGAGATCCAGCGCCAGCGTGCCGAGGCTCGAATTCGGTTTGTAGGTCACCGTCCGGCTGGTGCCGTTGCCCAGCGCAATGACAGTCGGCCGCGACAGCTCGTCATAGGTATAGGAAGCGAGAACGCCGAGCCCCGCGGCGGTGCCATTCTCACGGACCCTGGTGACCCGGCCAAGCAGGTCATAGTCATAGGTAAGATAGAAGCCATCGTTTGTCGGGCTGCCGAGCAGACCCTGGTGCGGATACCGGAACAGGGTACGGTTGCCCGCCTGGTCATATTCATACTCACTCGACCAGCCATCTTCGACCAACTGGGTGACCCGGCCCGCCTTGTCGTAAGTGTAGGCAAGCGGATGGCGCTGCACCGCTGCGCTGTCCTGATAGAGCGAGGTGACACGGCCGAGCAGATCGTAGGCATAGGTGACACTGTTGGCAGCGTCAGGCCGCACCTTCTGCGTCTTCCGGTTGAGATCGTCATAGGTAAAGGCGATGACCTGTCCCGCACGCGTGCGCTTCGACGTCAGATTGCCGTTATTATCGTAGGTATAGACTTCGCAGTCGTCCCCTGCGGCGTAGGCCGTGATATTGCATGCCGCAGAGGTGCCGGTGCCGGTCTTCGCCGGATGGCGCAGCGCCTGAAGCCGGTCGAACGCGTCGTAGACATAGGTGGTGACCTGCCCTTTGGCATCGGTCAGCGTCATCGGCTTACCGTTCGCGGTATAGGTATAGGTCGCATAGTTCTGCGCAAGGGCAGTACCAACGGCGCGCTTCACCTGCTTCACCTGGTCATTAGGATAATACGTCGTCTCGGTTACCCGGTTGCCACCCTGTGCCGCTGGCTGGTTCTGCGTCACGCGCATCAGCCGGTCCTGGTCGTCATAGACATAGTCGCTGATGGCAATGTCGGTGGTCGTACCGGGACAGATCGTGTCACTGGCGACCAGCGTCGGGCCGCGCGCCTGGCTGATCTTGTCAGCCAGATTATAGACCTTGCAGTCTGCGAGCCACATACCGCCCGGCGCCTGCTTCGCTGTGCGCGTGAGGTTACCGTTGGCATCGTAGAACACGCGGGTCAGTTTGCCCGCCGCATCGGTGACCTGGGTCGGACGGCGCTCGCTATCATAAGTCGCTTGCATCACGTCGACGACATCGGTGCGCGGGCCATCGACCTGGATCAGATTGCCCACCGCATCATACGTGAAGGACGAGGTCAGGTTGAGACCCGTGGGATCCACCGTGCCCGACTGCGGGACGTACTTGTTGGCCGCATTGTAGGCCCCTGTCGTCGTAACGCTATTTGTCGCATCGATTTTCTGGGTGACCGACGTCGGCAGAGTGAAGGACGGAAGGCCCCCGATACCGGCAAAGCTGGTGTAGCCGACAGTCGTCTGCGGGCGTGTACCGCCGGACGTAGCCGCCGGTGCAGTGACCGAGGTCAGATCGCCGGTGACCGGATCATAGGCATAATCGGTCACATTGCCGCGCGCATCGGTTGCGCTCAGCACCTTGTTGAAAGTGGGCTCGTAGGTGAAGCTGGTGACAATATCGGCGCCTCCGCCCGGTTTGGCGACCAGACGCTGCTCCAGCACATTGTGCGTGCACCTTTTATCCACCGAACTGCACGAGGCATCGTCATAGGTGAGTTTGACCTTGTTGCCTTCTGGCAAGATGGTCTCAATGATGCGGGTGCGGCCATCCAGTTTGTTGACCACCTTGCGCCCGCTGGATAGCGGATCGCTGACCAGCAGGTTGTCGATTGTGGCGAGCGTATCGCCGGTCGCATTGAAATAGTGGATCAACGTCGCATTGTCCGGCGCGACTTCCTCCGACCGGCTTCCCGCGAAATAATAGTTCCACACCTTGCCGGTCGAGCTGGTCTGCGTCTTCACGCGCCCAAGGCTGTCGTATGTGTTGATCGCGCCCGGGCTGGTAGGATTGGCCGGCAGGAAAAATTTGGTCATCCGCCCAGGCTGGCCGGACTGGTTGTATTGGAACGTTCTCACCTTCGACGTCGCATCGGTGGCGCTGGTGAGGTTGCCCGATCCGTCATAACCATAGCCGATGCTGCGGGTGCCATCGGACACGCTGGAGATACGCGTACCGGTATAGCCGAGCGTGAGCGTGCGGCCGAGACTGTTGGTAACGCTGGTGAGCTTGCCCCCGGTGTAGATGAAGTTGACGCGCGCGCCATTGGCACTGCTCCAGTTGCTAGCGTTGCCGGACGCATCGAAGTCGAGTTGGCTCTTGTCGGAGCTGGTAAGGCTGAAAGTCCCATTGCTATTCTTGACCAGCTTGGCGGAAGATGCCTGCGGCGCGTTGTAGCTGCCGTCTGGCAGCTTGACGAAAAGATCCTTCGTTACCCCCTGTTTGACCACGACCGTGTTGTCGAGCAACTGATCGGCAAACCAGCGCTGTGCGAGCGTTGCCGTCACCATCTTGGTCAGCGGTCTGGATGCGTCCGACAGAAGGTCGAGCGAAACCATCAGCTCAGTGATCGTGGTTGCCGCATCGATCGGCGAATCCTCACCCATGCCCTGGAAGCCATCTACGCCGGTCTCGACAGACATCGCCAGGTTATGTGTCCAGCCCTTGCCCAGAGGCCCATCGATCCGCGCAGCACCGGAATTGTAGAGCGACTGAAACTTCAAAGCATAAGGAAAGTCGCCGACTCCAACATTCATATCATCGTGTGAGTAAAGATAATTACCTTTGAAAAAGTCGATCGGATCATTGACGACGTACGTGCCGGGGCCGAAGATATTAACGGCAGCCTTGGTATCAAGTTCGGCGAGATTATAGGTCAAATTGATCATTGCAGTCGGAGTCTGTGGCGCGCTAGCGAAGCCTCCGTGCAACCCACCACTGATAATGGATCCAAGCTGACCGGTTTTGATCCGGAAATGCCCCTCTCCGGTCCAGCTACCTTCCGTGAGATCGCAGCGTTGCGGGAGAATAAGACGATATCCAGCGGTTATCTCGCTCTGGAAGCCCGCTTTATACGTATTGCAGGCGAGCAGATTGGGAGCCACTGCGCTGCTGTAATTGCTCGAGGTCGCGTCAAATATCTTCTGACCAGCAGCCACTGCCATATCGATCAGCTTGACGGTCGAGACCGCGCTGACACCCGCTGTTTCCTGCACCGCATTCGATTCAAAGATGCTAAGGTGCATCGCGCTGGCATTGAAAACCGCCGCTTCTTTATTGGTATCGCCGTCATGCGCCGTCGTGCTTGTCCAATTCATCGGCAAATCGACGTACGGCGAACCATTGTAACCGGCGAGACCCACCCTCTGAAATATAAGCGTGTCTGTGCCGGCCAGTCTATCGGCCAAATAGGTAGCCATATCGGCCTTGGCGAGCCAGTTGGCGCTGAGCACAGCCAGACTCGATCCGAGAACCGCTTCCGAATTGTCTGCGGCTCCAGAGGCTCTCGCATCTTCCAGATCTTTGTAGAATTTCTGAACCAGCCCACGGCTTGTTGGGCCCCATCCATTAGAAACAATGAACAGGCCACCAATATTTGCTGATTGCGTAAATGTCTGCGTCTTGTTTACCGCGAACGCATTATGCGTAATTGTCATTCTAACATTGGCAGATGTAGTGTTGGTAGATCCCAAATTATGGGTCACCGCGCCATCAAGAATAACAAACATATTCTCAGTAGATATAGGATTGATTGCAAGGCGGCGGCCGTAAATTTGATCCGTCCAAAATAGAGCCGCGGCACCTCCTCCGTACTGATTAGGAATCATAATACTGAGCTGCGTCCGGCGCTCGTTCGGAAGCTTACTACTATCAGTATAAATCTTTTCAGCGGAGCCAGTAGTTTTGTAGGAAATCGCTGTTTGTCGCAGCGGAGCCCCGCCATATGCCTGCGTAATAACCTTACCCCCGATCACATCATCGAGATCGGCTGCCGGAGCGTTGGTCCGAATGTGGCTAATGAGGTTGTTGGCGTACGTGGTAAGATCCGCGCGAATATTCGCCCGATTGATATCCTTCACGTAGTCGGCGGTTACCGTCGCATTAGATGTCGCATTGGCGAGGAACGCCGTGGCATTATAACCCGTGGCAGCGGCAAGATCGATGCCCGCTTTCACCTCATGCGGTTTATGCGCCGGATCGAAGACATAATCAGTGCCGCCAATATTCACCTTCACCCAAACGTGATCGATCGTCACCTTTTGCAGGGTCCCGGTGCAATTGCTTATATTCGTCGTATCGAACGTCCCGGCAGTCGTCGTGACCTCGGCATTGTTGCCACCTCGAATGAAGTAGTTTGCTACCGCGCAGGCGTTGGTTGTTGGGATACCGTAAAAGCTTGTAATCTGCGCCGGTGTCAGATCCACCCGGCCTTCCACATACTTAGCCGTAGTGTTGTTCGCCTGAATCAGCAGCTTCACCATCAGGTCAGCCTGGTCCCAGGCCGTCCCGGCATTGTCGATCAGCGCGCCGAAGGCACCCTTCTGTGCGCCCCAGATGGGATAGGTCTCGATATTGTCGCGCACATATTCATAGATCAGGTCAGGATCATTTTTGAGCGAGCGGGCCAGTTCCACGATCGAAAGCGGCCCCTGGGCGCTCGAGCCCCCGGCGCTCCGCATCGCCATCGGCCCGGGAGTGCCAGCGCCCTCACCTGCCTCAGTCTCGGCCTGCACTGCCGCGTCATGCAGCGCCCGTTCGGCCGGAGTGAAAGGGATAGCCGGCGCATTTATGTTTCCAGGCGCGTCCTGACTGAGCTGTTCCTCGGTGGGAGCCTCCTCAACAGGGCCCTCCTGCGCCGCCGCAACCGCAGGCAACAACAGCAATAGGGCCGCCAGATATTTCCGCGCCCACATTGCGATTCCCCTGTGCCCCGCAACTGATCTCATGACTTCCCCATTTCACTTAAATTACCCGCGCGCAGACCGCGGCGATGTAAGGCCACGAGCGGATATCCGCGGCCAATTCACTTCCGAGATCCCGGCTTATTTGCGAGTGGACATTAGCCCCCCCCCGCATCAATCCGGCTGCGAACCGGAAAGTGCGGCACTCAAGCCTGAGCGGTAGATTTTAGGAAATTGTGTGATGCGGCTGCCGGAAATACTCCCAGGCATGCCAGATTTAGCATCGCCCCCTGCGATTTTGCACGCACAGCCTGCACGCCCTCACGCACCCGAAAGCCCCTGAAACTCTCGCGCGAGCCAAAGACAAACCTGCCACGAAACACCGCATAGTCGCGTTTCATCAAAATGCCCCCCAATAACGCTGAGCGCCAGCAACACTTTGAAACAAAACGTTGCCTTCGCCTGATTCGTTACCAGCGAAATTTGTTCGTTATCGAAACTAAGTCAACACACTATGGAAAAAATCTTTTTTGCCGGTGACGTTGCCACTCATATTTTTGCCTGATAAGCGACCATGGCTCAGCTATATTTAGGCATTCCTCGGGGGGAGGTATGGGCTTAGGAAATTATGCAAGCAGCGGCGATCAATCGCTAACGGACGCCGTAAACTGGCTGAGAGATTTACTCCTCGGCTCGATCGGAACGATGATCGCCGTCCTTGCAATTGCCGGCATTGGATTGCTGATGTTGAGCGGGCGCCTGCCAATCAGGCGCGGCGTCACGGCAATCCTTGGCTGTTTCATTCTTTTTTCCGCCGGGACGATCGCGGGAGGCCTCATAAATCAATGGGAACCAATGACCAATACCGTGGTCGTTGCGCCGGAAGCGCCAGCCTACACGGCCACTATACCCACACCTGCTCCTTACGACCCTTTTGAAGGGGCAGCCGTACCGGTACGCCCGCAGCGCGACATCCTACAGTGAGCGTTGTTCGCAAGATCGATGGGCGGGCCTAAGGCAAATACACCTGAACTTTGACAGATTATTTGGGGGATTGATAAGTGAGAGTTCGACAGCTGGCATCTGCCATTTTCATGACAGTGATCTGGCACGCACGGGCACTGGCACAAGACAGCTATGCCGATCCCGCTGGCTCGGGACCAATCGTCGGCGCGCTTGGCTGGCTGCAGGGCACCTTGCTCGGCACTGTTGCTACGGTCGTTGCCGTCATAGCGGTCGCCTCGGTCGGTTTTCTGATGCTCACCGGCCGAATGAATTGGCGCTACGGCGCTACGGTAATCCTCGGCTGTTTCATCCTGTTTGGCGCTGCCAGTATCGTCGGCGGGATTCAATCATCAGCTGCAGGCTATTGAGGTGGAAACGCCTGATCGTGATATTCTGTTCGTTGCGCTGACCCGTCCGCAGATGCTGTTTGGCGTAACTTACGGCCTCGTGATCGGCAATGCGATCGTATCGACGGAATTGTTCCTCGTTTTCAAGTCCATCTGGGTTCTCGCCGTCGCCGCATTGATACACCTCATCAGTTGGCTGGGGTGCCTTCGCGATCCGCGCTTCTTCGATTTGTGGCTTATCAAGGCGCAGCGCTGTCCGCGTGTCCCCAATTTTCGCGTGTGGCGATGCAATTCCTATCGCCCCTAAATCACACGCAGCAGAATTGGCAGCGAGAGAAACCCGCAGGCAATCACCTGCCTTATCTCGCGCAGATCGACGACCATACGGTGATGCTTCGCGATGGCCGGCTGATGCAGGTCATTGCCATCGAAGGATTGTTGTTCGAAACCGCCGACACGAGCGAACTCAACTATCGCAAAGCACTGCGAGAGGCGATGATCCAGGCGATCGGATCGTCGCGCTTCGCGCTGTATCACCATATTATCCGCCGCCGGGTAGAGCCGCGACTTGATGCGAGCTTTCCCGATCCCTTCAGCCAGGAGCTCGATAGCGTTTGGCAAGCCCGCCTCTCGGCCAAGCAGCTTTTTACGAACGATCTTTTTCTCTGTATCATCCGCCGTCCGCTACAGGGACGCGGCAAAGCGGTAGATCGCCTCGCCCGCATGTTCGGCAAAGCGACACAGGCTGGACGCATCGCCGACCTTGCCTCTGAACGACGAGCACTCGATGCCGCGTGCGATGCGCTGCTGGCAGCCCTCAGCGAATACGGCGCCAGGCGGCTAGGAGCTTATGAGGGCAAAGGAGGCCTCTGCTCCGAACCCATCGAATATCTATCCGCACTCTATAACGGCGAATTCCGTCCAGTACTCGCGCCCAGCGGAGACGTCGGTCACCATCTCCCCTATCGCCGGGTGAGCTTTGGGGCGCGGACAGTCGAACTGGGGCCCACGGATGAACGGAAGCGTGATTTCCTCGGCATCATCGCCATCAAGGAGTACCCGGGTCAATCGAGCCCTGGCATGCTTGATGACCTGATGCGCCTGCCATTCGAGCTTGTCATGACGCAAAGCTTTGCCTTCGTGGATCGGCAGACGGCGCTGGGACGCATGAATCTGGCCCTTCGGCGCATGCGCGCGGCCGATGACGAAGCGCTGAGCCTTCGAGACGAACTCGTCGTTGCGCGCGATGAATTGGCCGCTAGCCGCGCTGCCTTTGGCGAACATCACCTTACCATAGCTGTGCGCGGCGATAGCGAGGAAGAGGTCGATGACGGTGTGGCGGAGGTGCAAGCCGCGCTTACCGACCTCGGCATCATAGCCGTACGTGAGGAGATGGCACTCGAGCCTTCCTTCTGGGCCCAGTTTCCAGGGAATTTCTCCTACATCCCACGCCGCGGAATGGTCGCCAGCAGAAACTTCGCAAGCTTTGCCAGCATGCATAACTTCCCCGTTGGCCGCCGTGAGGACAATCATTGGGGCCAGGCCGTCACCGTCCTGGAAACCACCGCGGGCGGCCCCTATTATTTCAACTTCCATCATGGCGATCTCGGCAACTTCACGGTCATCGGCCCGTCTGGTTCGGGCAAGACCGTAGTCGTGAACTTCCTGATCGCGCAGGCACGCAAGTTCAATCCCCGCATCGTCCTGTTTGACAAGGATCGCGGCGCAGAGCTGTTCTTGCGGGCCATCGGCGGCCGCTACAACGTGTTGCGAGTAGGTGAACCTTCAGGCCTCAATCCCTTACTTCTGGAAGACAACCCAGAAAACCGGCGCTTCCTTGTCGACTGGCTGAGCCTTCTGGTGACCGAGCCGGGGATTCCCTTAAGCGCAGAAGAAGCAGCGCGGATCAAGGACGCCGTCGACGCCAATATGGAAGCGCCGCTTGCTTATCGGCGCCTGGGACATTTCGCGCAATTGTTAAGGGGTGAAGAGCGCCCCCGCGCCGGTGATCTTGCCGCACGACTGGCCCCCTGGTGGGGAACAGGGGAACGCGCCTGGCTGTTCGACAATGCGGACGACCTTGTCGATCTCACACAATCGGTCGTCGGCTTCGACATGACCCGGATCCTCGATGATGCGATCGTTCGCACGCCCGCCATGATGTATCTGTTCCACCGCGTCGAGCAACGTCTCGATGGAACACCCTCCATCATTGTCGTGGATGAGGGTTGGAAAGCGCTCGATGACGAAGTCTTCACCGCGCGTATCCGCGATTGGGAAAAGACGATCCGCAAACGCAACGGTATCGTCGGCTTTGTGACGCAGAGCGCCGAAGACGCGCTGGAAAGCCGGATTGCATCGGCGATCGTCGAGCAGGCCGCAACGCAGATTTTCATGGCCAATCCCAAGGCCCAGGCCCGCGACTACATGACCGGTTTTGGCCTCACACAACATGAATATGATCTTGTTCGGAGTTTGCCAGACAGCGCGCACGCCTTTCTCATCAAGCATGGCAAGGAAAGCGTTGTCGCGCGTCTCGATTTGTCCGGCAACAAGAAGCTCATGATGATCCTGTCCGGGCGCGAACAAACTGTACGCCTGCTCGATGCGATCAGGGCAGAGACGGGTGATGCCCCCGAAGACTGGTTGCACCGCCTTGAGGAAGCAGCCGAATGACTTACCTCTGCCCTGCACCAGACCCAAGTTTGGGTATAGCGGTCCGCCTATCCAATTTCATGGCATGCGAAAGCCGGGCTTTGGGAGAGAACGGCTTTCAGGCTCTCGCCGGAGGCCCGGTCGGGGTCAGTCTCCTCTCCGGCCTCCTGACGATCTTCGTCGCGCTTATCGGCTACCGCTTTATTCTGGGGCACACACCGGACCTCAAGGATGGCGTCAACTGGATGGTTCGCGTTGGCTTCACCCTCGCGCTCGTCACCAGTTGGCCTGCATTTCAGACCCTGGTATTTCAGGTTGTCATCGACGGACCTAATGAGCTTGCTGGTACTCTGCTGCCGGCTAGTGGCATTCCCGCCGATGACCTCCAGGCGCGCGTCCAAAGGGCCTATGACACGCTCAGACTCGGGGCATCCCTCCCTGCTGAACCGGGACAAGGCGATCCAGCGGCGACTGGCGCCGTCGTGCAGGCGGCGATGTACCAATCGGCCTTACCGCAGACGGCAAGTCTGTTCGTGCTCAGCACATCCGGTGTCGTTGGCGCTTTTCAGATCGCCATCGGTTTTCTGCTCGCTATCGCACCGCTGCCGATCATGGCGCTTTTGTTTGATGCAACGCTGGGCATCTTCATTGGCTGGATACGCGCGCTTGCAGGCGCAGCCTTGGCAGTTCTGTCGGCTAATATCGTTACGGCCACCCATCTTCTGGCCTTGGAAAGCGAACTCGCGCACCTGCAATCAATCCGGCTTGGCAGTGCAGACCGCGTGATAGATCCTCAGGGACTGACCACAATCGTGCTGATCTTCTTGCTCACGACATTGGTGGCAAGCCTTGCAGCGATACGTGTTGCATCGGCCTTCCGTCTACAAACTCGCTCACCCCGCGTCTCGTCGGGCATCGAACGCTTACACGGCGAGCGGCCACTCATGTCAGATAGGCTTGTACGCAGCCCTCAAAACGCAATCTCAGTGCGCACGCAGGTAGACGAGCAATCGCGCGCGGCCATCATTGCAGGGGCGATCAGTTCGTCAATACGGCGCGAGGCGCTTACGGTTGCTGATAGCCGCACCACACTCCTGTCATCACACGCAGATGTGCGCGACAGAAACATTTCAAACGGTTCCTCCAGGATTGGGCAAGGGCTTGGAACCGCGAGCAGGCGCACGACTTCGCGTCGTACCCGCTCATCAGTCCGGCGCGATAGGACGGGGCAGTGAACAGAAACGAATATTTTTCAAAAGCCGAGAGCTGGGCTGTCGACCATCAGGCCGCCAGTACCCGCTCACAGAAGATCGCCTGGACAATTGCCGGCTGCGCAGTCGGGCTCGCCATGCTCGAAGCAGTCGCCCTGGCAATGCTGACGCCCTTAAAAACCGTCCAACCGGTCACTTTGCTTGTCGATCGGCAAACGGGATTCGTTCAAGCGGTAGATCCGTATCGTCCGAAGCGGATCACCGCCGATGCAGCGCTGCTTCAAGCTTTACTTGCCCAATATGTCGCCGCGCGGGAAGGATTCGACCGGGCGACGATCTCGGCCGATTATCGCCGAGTTGCCCTATGGTCGAGTGGCAGCGCCCGTAAAGACTATCTAACACAGATGCCTGCGACTAACCCTGACAGCCCGTTCAAGCGTTATCCCCCCGGCACCGTGATCGTTGCCCGGGTGACGAGCGTTTCGCCAGTCAACAAGGGGATGGCACTCGTTCGCTTCGACACTCAGCGCCAGGACCTCAATCGCGGGACTGTGATAGAAGAGCCGTGGATTTCTGTGGTTCGCTATCGCTTCATCGATGCGCCGATGAAATTCGAAGACCGGCTGATCAATCCGCTCGGTTTTCAGGTTACAGGCTATCGCCGCGATCCTGAAGCACCTCAGCCCACTCTGACTGATGGGCAAATACCCACAGCACTCCCCTACCCTGCCGCGAGGCCAGCTGTGAGCGGCATGCCCGATCAGGGCCGCGGGGTCTCGTCCGGTCAGATTATCTCAGGGTCCGCGCCTGCATTAGAAACCATGCCCAATAACGGAAACCAGCCACGGTGACCAAGCGAGCCATCTTTTTCCTGATCGCCGCCCTGATCAGCCAGAGCGCGTCAGCGCAAGAACGGATTCGGCTTATCCAGTATAACCCTGATCAGGTTGAGGAATTGCCTGTCAGCCCGGGTTATGCGGCAATCGTCGAATTGGCCAATGACGAAGCGGTAGACAGCATCGTCGTTGGAAATAGCATTGGCTGGCAGGTAACGCCTGACAGCAGTGGAAGGCGCGTCGTCGTCAAACCTACTGCCGGCGCCTCAACGACGAACATGATCATCCTCACGCAAGCGCGGCGCTACACTTTCCTGCTCAGCGCAAATGGAAGCCAAACCAACGACCTTTTCGTCGTCCACTTCTCCTATCCAAATGGCCAGACATCAGCGCAGCCAGCAAAAGTAGCGACATATAAATTAAGCGGATCGAAAACATTATTTCCCGCCTCGATGTACGACGACGGAAGATACACGACGATCACCTGGAACAACCAAACTGTCTTGCCCGCGGTGTTCGCAGTTGAGGACGGCAAGGAAGGCATCGTCAACGGCCGTATGATCGGCCCCAACTATGTGATCGAGGGCGTGGCACCAAAATATGTGCTTCGGCTAGGCGATGCACAGGCCATCGCTAGCCGCAAAACGGCCAAGGCCAAACGATGAACCTTCACGTCCCATCGCGGCGCGATGCAACCGCAGATGCGCCGGGCACTCGGCATCCCGTGGTTGCCTTACCCAGGCAAGGGCTTCCAGGGTTCGTCATCGCAATCATCGCCGGACTGTGCGCAATTGCCTTGTTCCTCGTGCTCAATGCCCAGCGCAAAGCTCCTGAAGAAGCGGGATCTCTGCGTGACACCGATGTCGGGCTACTCGCGCCTGCTCCCCCTCCCCTGGTCATTCCTCCCGAGATATTCCCAAGCCCGGTGCTCGCACAGCCGATTGCACCGCTCCAACCGCAATATCCCGTCGTCCGTCAGGCGCAGCCTCAGCTCCAGCAATCCCATCCGGTCATGACTGCTCCTCGTGAGGCAATTCACGTCGCTGAGCCAATGCCCTATCCCGCACCTCCTCCTCTCCCCTTCATAACCGACAATCGGCCTCCACCCCCGACATTTACCGAACCGGCAATCGTGTTTGACGCCGGAGCTGGAGCCGTTGATGGAAGCACGAACCAGCAGCAAGGTGAGCCTCGCGCCCCTTCAGCCAAGGGCGACCAGGAACCCTCGAGCAAACCTGCTCAACAGGCGCGCCTTGAAAGAATTCGAAACCCCGAAACGACAGTGCCAACCGGCACACTCATTCGCGCGACCCTGGAAACGCCAGTCGACACCTCGCGTTCGGGGTTCGCGAGAGCGATCATATCCAAGGATGTTCGGGGGTTCAAAGGCAGACGCATCCTGATCCCGCGAGGGTCACGCCTGGTCGGTGAATATGCATCCGACGTGCGTGCCGGCCAGAACCGCGTGTTGCTCAACTGGACTCATCTGCTTCGTCCGGATGGATCGATGATCAGGCTCGATTCCCCGGCCGCCGATGCCATGGGCGGAGCGGGCGTGCCCGGACGCGTACACTCCTTCTTTTTCCAGCGTTTCACGAACGCGCTGTTGCAAACAGCCATTAACCTTGGCGGCAGTTATGCCGCTTATTCTTCCCATTCACCGGTTCTCATCGGCATTCCAAACACCGCCGTTACCAATGTCGCAGGGCAGACCGGGACAGGTTTAATTGGCCAGGGGCCGCAGCCAAAGATCACGGTAAAGCAAGGTGCAGTGGTCAATATCTTTGTTGCGCGTGATTTGGATTTTTCAGGAGTGTCCGATCGCTCTCAGGCCACCATCAATGGCCAATAACGCAGTCTCATACCTCGCAATTTACCTTGAACCACTCGCCAGGCATCTGGAGCGCGCCGATGTGACCGATGTCTACGTCAATCGGCCAGGCGAAATCTGGGTCGAGACCTTGGGTGGCCAGATAGAGCGCTACGATGTTTCAGAGCTTTCCGAGGCACTCCTTGGACGCCTTGCCCGCCAGATCGCTAGCATCACCCATCAAGGCATAAGCAGAGAAAATCCCCTTCTTGCCGCATCCCTGCCGGACGGCGCCCGCGTCCAGGTCGTCGCGCCGCCAGCAACTCGTGGCCCCATGGCGCTTGCGATCCGCAAACAGGTATCGGCCAATCTCAGCCTGACCGACTATCATAGCAGCGGTGCTTTGGACGATGTTCGCCCGTCTCATGCCCAGGATTCTCGCGAAGCCGAACTCAGAAAGTTATACCAGGCCAAAGATTGGATAGCCTTTCTCGGCGCTGCAGTACGCGCCCGAAAGACCATCATTGTGTCGGGCGGCACGTCCAGCGGCAAGACCACTTTCCTCAATGCTCTTTTGCGCGAAATCGACCCAGCAGAGCGCCTCATACTGATCGAAGACACCCCTGAACTTGAAATACAAAACGAGAATGCCGTGGGGCTAATCGCCTCCCGCAGCGCTCTGGGTGAGGCTTCCGTAACGACAGACGACCTCCTGCTCGCGTCGCTTCGCATGCGGCCTGACAGGATCATTTTGGGCGAGCTTCGCGGCGTGGAAGCCTTTTCGTTTCTCCGCGCCATCAACACCGGTCATCCAGGATCCCTCACCACGATCCACGCAGATTCTCCTTCGCGCGCAATCGAGCAACTCGCCCTGATGGTGCTGCAATCGCGAACCCAGCTGAAACGAGAGGACGTGACGGCCTATGTCGAAAGCGCTGTCGACGTGTTTGTCCAGCTGGAGCGAAGGGATGGCCGGCGCCGCGTGTCACACATCGACTGGAAAGGTCACGAAGCCGAAGGTTCGCCCATTCCCTGAATTCCACTGGTCTTCCGCAGGTAAAGCACGGTATCGCCTCCATTAAGGAAACCATGACCTATATCTTTGATCATACGACTGACATCGAAACCACTTTAGAAGAGTTAGACGTGAAGTTCACGTGCCCCAACGCTGGATGGGTACGCCTTATGATCAAGCCATTACACAAAACGCGCGGGATCGATTGCAGCTACGTCTTCGACCCTTTTCCCGAAATGATCGAATGGCTCGAGCAAATTGCCAGCGGAGCCAGAACCGCGACTTGGGAGATCGATGAAGAAGGACAAACCAGCCATTTGCAGTTCTACGCTGCCCCGCAAACTTTCGGGAAAGAGCCAGGCAATCTCCTTTTGCATATGCAATCATCGGATGGCGGCATTCTGCGCATCCGGGGAACAAGAGTTGATCGGCGACAACTCGTTGAAAGCGTCTATCGAACCTTTCGCACGATGACCGCCGACCCAGCCTATCTACCCCGTGAATGGGAAATGCACCCCCAATTCCACCTGCTCGATGACTTGGATGAAGAGGAGGAGGAATACGAGCGCGAACGCGAGAAATTTCCCTATACCGGACACAATCTGAGACAACTGACCTCCGTAGTTGTAGAAAACTATCTGGCGGAGCGTGCCGATTCCGACCGGCAACTCACTCTCTTTAGCCAATAGTATCCAGCGCGAAGGCCCGTTCTCGAAAAATAACGCCCTTAATGGGCAACACCCAACTCCCGTAAGCTGCAGGGACGAAGCCGATCGGCGAACTCGAGGAACGGAAAATCCAGTTCTGCGCATTTCGCCCGCAGATAAGCTTCCTGTCGGCGATAGGGTCCACATGCCCGACTGACCGCCGCCATTTCCTCTTCCCTTGAGATTACTCGCATCCTTATAGGAAGCTGTGCGCGAACAAGGGTATGAAGCATTATGCCGATGCCGCCTGCGTCCGCAATGTTGGCGGTGTCTGATCAGGCAGGTTTGCGGTCGAACACTTCGATAGCTGCCATAGCCACGGGCCACCTGCTGCACGACTGCAGCCGCCGACATAGCCGTCGTTCCACGGTTGTACGGAATTCCCTGAAAGCGGTCGTTCGTTCACGATCTCCGGTGCAGCCGCTCTCCGGCAACATTTAAGACGTTCTGCTTGGATGACAAGGGCGCCGATGAGCATCCAAGCGCCCTCCTGACGCGAGTACGTCGCCTCACGCTTGCCCGGTTCGCCGGGCCCGACCTCGCTGGTATTTGGCACGCATCGCCGCGAGCCATTTTTGGTAAGAGCGAGAGGTGGTTTCGCGCTTAGCGTGTTCCAATTTAGAATAATGCCCATCGAAGTCCCGCTCAAATGCCTGGCCTCCGGCGGCCAAATCATGGATAATCTGCGAAAGATACTCGAGAAGCCGATGCTTACATTTCACCGAATGAGCGTTCTCTCCGTTAATTTGCTGCATATGGACCGGTGAGTAATCATCGTTTTCGGAATTAAGCGGCCTTATCCACTGCCCGTGGGCAAGCTTATTTCGCACCTCGATTATCGGCCTCAGATCATCTTCGATGACGCTCAGGAGCGCTGCATAACGGGCTCGTGGAGTAAGCGGGAGTGTCTGTGAAAGATCGGCCAACGGAATTTGATATCGCTTCCTGAACCCTCGTTCCAAAGCGGCCTTCCAAATTTCAATTTGTGATCCTGCGCTTGTTATTTGCTGCCGCTCGGCAGGGGTGAACCCATTGGGCTCGAACAGCATCTTTCTTAAGCGATCTTCGGCCCACGCTCCGAGCAGAAGCATTGTTGTTTTAAGCAATGCGTCGGAGGTGGTCTCGTCGCATCGTGAGAGAGCAGCGTTCAGCTCACGCAACATTCGCTCAAGCGCAGTATCAACCGCACGCAGATTCTTCACGTGAGCTTTGTAGAGATTTTCTGGCGTCGCTGGCATTCAATTCATCCCCGGTCATCAAAGGGCACTCAGTGAATGCCCTTTGATGACCGGGAATCGAACCCGGATAGACTCCCCGAGGGGCGTGTTTCCATTACACCATCATCCCGCATCGGTATTGCCAAGCTAGGAGGCTCGGGTCAATCTTGCCGGTCCAACCAAGGGCGGTTTCGTAATGCCGCCCGCATTCGGGACGGCTTTTTTGGTCGGATGCTGCTCCCGCTGACATAGCCGCCATTCCCTGCCTCGGATTAGCCCGTCAAAAGCCGCCGTACATTCATGGCCCGCAAACGGTGTGAACAGGGGATTCCGGACGAGTTTTAAGGATGCAAGGCTGCTTCTATCCTGTCCTCTCCCCAGTAAGGATCGACGAAAGGACATGCGTAGCTAGGCCCCACATTTTCCAGCTTGGCGGACGCGAAAAAATCTCTCGCCGCTTCATGGAGGTCCTCCGGGATGATCAGGAACGCGGGGTCCGTCTCGGCGAAGTGGAGGTCGTCGACGTGACGCCATTCCCTTTCCCATTCATAGAGGTATGTCGACTTGCCGTAGGTGCCCGGCAAGTCCACGAACGGCGCGACGTCCCAGATGGGCGAACCTGGATTGTTCACCGCTTCATGCACCATCGCGTTGACCGCCTTTGCCTGCATCGTGTCCTTGTAGGCGTAGAGGATAGGACCACCTCCACGTTCGACGACATACTCCTTCCGGAAGCCGATGCCGTGCTGCCCTCGAACATCTGCAGGCCGCTTCAGGTGGTGAAGCGGCACCTCGCTGAAGCATACCGACTTCCTCGCCGGCGCGAGGTGCCGGCCGGCGCCGAAGATGTTTTTCGCGATAATGCGCCGCTCGTACAGGATCGAGATCGCATTATTGTAAGCCGATTTCGCAGGGGTCGCCTTCGCGAAGTGGACCACGAATTTCGACATGTCCTTCCAGGACGGATCGATGTTGCCGATCAGCGCCATCTCGCCACCATCGGGTCGGATGGAGAGGACTGAGCATTATTCATCGGTTGTTACCATGAGCCCCGAGCGAGCGTATTCGGTAGTCGGAGTTCGCGGACAAGCCCGTCATTGCTTCCAATAGTCAGAGATGGCCTCTGCTTTCCGCGGCGCGTCCCGAACCAAGTGTCAGCAATCTGGATGATGTCGGTATTGAGCGGCCTTTTCAGAATGCTATCGATCAGTCGCTCACCGAGGTCGGGATCGGGCATCGCGTAGAAGTCGCCTACCTCGTTGAGATCATCCAGGCTCAGCGCTTCATCGGCGAGACGCTTCTGAAACATGCGTCGAGGGATGACCATCTCCTGCTGCACATCCTCGAACGCCTCCTCATACAATGGTGACATAAAATCGATGATGTGCGTTTCGGTTTGCACCCACATGTGGAATCCATCTTCATCGAACTCGACGGTGCCGCCGCCGTCACGTCCAAAGAACATGTTTTTCTCAGGCGCCACGCACATAGCGAAGCCCCCCGCCACCGCTCGAGCCGGAATCTTGTAATGCTTGTTCAAGATCAACGCTCCGATGCAGGCGAAGAGGGTGCATGCCTTTCCCGGATTGCCCTCATCTTTGATGGTGCCGTGGATGACCTGATGAACGCGGTTGAAGTCGGACATCGGCAGGACGAATTTGCTCACGGTGGCTCTCAACCTAACTTGAGGAGTAAATCCGTTCTCAGAAGAAGAAAGGATCACGCAACCAACTAAGAATGACTTGACCAGAATTGGAATTGACAGGCCACCGCTCAATTGCAAGATGCATGTCATTCGATGCGCCAGGATAGCTGTCTGAGTATATTCTCAAGAAGAAGTCGTAAAGGCATCGCTCAGAATGGGACCAAGCCCAATCGGTTGCTCGAGGCGTGGGCCGCGCAATGTCCAACCCGGACTCTACCGACCAAGCATCTGAGAAGGGCATTATCGCGGAGAGAGCCGACGCGGTCCACATCCCTTCGAGGGCCCGCGCCTTAGTGAAGCGCTCATATTGACGTGGTCCCTGAGCATGGAAGTCGGTAACGAATGCTATCATAGCGTCGGTCCCCGCTTCGGTGTAGGCTCGGTCGAGTGGCATGGGCTTGCCGCGACCCGGATCGCGCCGTGCCGCAGGCCCGGCCTTGCCCGCGTAAGTGGCGTTCCACTCGCCGCGATTATGTACATAGAGATCGCGGGTTGCTTTAAACTCCTGCACCAACTCAACTGCGGGACTGCTGAACGGCTTACTCTGGAATAGGGCCATCACCTTCTCTACGATTACGTCGAACCGCTTGTATCCAAGGGCATCCGTCTGCTTCTCGACCGTGGATTCTAGGAAATCACCGGGCTCGGCGACAAAATCTTTAAGTCGATATTCGCTGTCCCGAAGCTTGTCGGGAAAACAGAGCAGCATCTCCGACGCGAGATCCAGCAGGTACCCTTCGAACAGGCTATAGATGCCACTGACATAGGAGCGGAAATGAAATGTCGCCTGATCCGGCTTGAGACCCCCTGTGCCCACAGAAGCAAGATAATCCCGACCCGTCGTTAGCGACTTGAGCGTCTCATCGCGCTTCGTGATCAGGAACCCGCCGAGCTTTGCCTGCCGGCCGAAAGTCATCATAGTCGTACACCCGCCTTAAACGCCTTTTAGAGAACTCGCAGTAGGCTGCACGGTGCTCTGTTTCCAGCGCCTACGTCCAACCTCTACACGAACGGACCTTAGCTTCGGGAACGGCCCGGCCGATCTTGAACGGCTGGCAGCAGGGCGCAAAGCCGATGACGACCCCCGCCGACAAAGGAGACATCTGACATCCCAAAGAGATTCCCTGAAAGCCGACGTCTGTTCAGCAAGCTGCGTGATGGTTACTCAGTGAGCCGTCCAGCTAAAGTCTGCATTAGGTACTTGGTCGAATCGAATACCCTTACGGCATCGTCCTCCCCGTATCGGACGCGGCCGTGCATCGCGTGATTGCGCCAAGCATTCTTAACGGCGCGCAGTTGAAGCGCTGCCTCTGACGCCCAGCGTTCCGCCTCGTCCCCGTCTACGCCTTTGCGGATTTCTCGCAGGCGTGCTTCAATCTGATTCAGAGTGGCGTTCCAGTTAGGTTCCGGCGTAGCGCCAGCCCAGGCGGCGAGTGCGTCGAGCCCGGGCTCTAGCGCGCGCATGAGATGGGTAACGCAAGCCGTCCAGAGACCCGCTGCCCGGCATCGGCCCGCATCCGCTATTTCGGCAGATGCGGTTGGGAATGCCTCCTCAACCTGATCGCCAAATAGCGGTCGCTCTGGCGCGGCATAGCCTGCATGCACGGGCGCGAGCGTCATCAATGCCAGTGAGCAAGCTTCAGTAGCGAACACGGTTGAAACTCTCTCGCCGTAACTCGCCAGTCGCTGCAACTCGTGGGCCGAAAGTGGTCGGTTGACCGCGATCTGCGCTAAGGCATCGTCCCATTCTGCCTCTATGACGCCCAGCGAGGTCCTCATCGATAGATCCGAAGCTGCCTCTTTCAGGAGCTCTACGCTTTTCATAAATCCAACCCGCGTGTCGAACGGAATTACTGCCGGAGTGATGTGTCCTTCGAGTTGCTGCAGCAGACGCCACTCCGATATTGCCCCTCCGATGTAGCTCATAGGCTTCAGCAGCCTGTTGACGTCGATTCGTTTCATGGTGAACGCTCATCGCTCCACCTCATGGGTCGAGCAAGACCTTGTGATTGAAGGTCGATCGAATTACTGGATTTCATCGGGATCTGCAGCCACTCACTGAGCGCAAGACCAAGCCGATCTCACTGACATAGCCGCTGCATCGCGGCTCGATTGCGAAGCCTAAAACCTGCCGATTGCTCACCTTGAGTTTGGTACACCCTCTCGGTGTAAACGAGATGCTCTACCTATCCGGCTTCGCCGACATAGCCGCCGTTCGAGTGATCGCACTGCTTCCCTGAAAGCGGACGCTCGGCCATGTGGATTGGTCAGCAGTTAGGGTAGTGAGCAGGAGGTGTGGGCGGGATCGATCAGAAGAAGGGTGCGCTGAATGCGCGGCCGCGAGCCTGCATATGAGAAAGATCGGGGAAGCGACGACGGAGGTAGCGCTAAGGGATGGCGTCGCTATGGTATGTGGTCTCGAATTGGGGATGCCAACGCTATATGATCCAAACTGCGGGCTACGTTTTGATCATCACCGAGTCGTCTCGCGCGGACGAACTCGCTGCCTATGCCGACGGCGACATGGAGTTTGCGGAATCCGTCCCGTCGTTCAGCGTGCTATCGCGTGATCGACTGATTACCTTACTGTCACTATCTCCTGGCTTCATCACGCACGTTTCTCGAGCAAAGCGTGGGCGAACTTCGGCGACCAGTCGGCGCCGGTTGAACATGATGCGCACGGTGGCGCTGAAGGCGCCGATCACCACCGAGGACCTTCTAAACCTGTTTCCCGTCGCACTGCGTGATCGGCTACGCAGTGCGTTCGAGGGTGGCGGGCTTATTACCGCCAAACAGTGGTCGGTTGTTCAGGACATCTTGGTCAACGCGTTCGATGAGGTTCGCGACGCCATTGAGCGCTTGGTACCCTACCGCGAACGAATGATCGATGAGATGTCGGCAAACGAGCGCGAGACGATGGCGCTCGAGCATGAAGCCGTCGCCGCCGCCTTAAGGTTGGCCGGCTTCGACGAAGGCGAACGCGAAGCCAGCCTCACCTGGGACCCCTCCGAGCGGGCTCGAACAGCCTCTTTCCTAGATGGGCTCAATGCGGTGCCGCTTCGCGAAGACACGATGATCCAGAACGATATGCAGGTCGTTCCGGGATTCGAGCGCCTCGACCAGACCAAATTCGGCGCGGTGCGCTTCGAAAATGACGACACGCGGCTCATCCTCTTGCACGCCAATCACCAGCGGCTCGAGGAGACGCTCGGGGTCGACCTCATCTACTATAATCATAGCTTCCATTCCTTCGTGTGCGTCCAGTACAAGGCGATGGAGCAGGAACATTCCGGGGCGGTATTCCGCTTTCCCAAGGACGATCTCACCAAGGAAATCGCGCGGATGGACTCCGCGCTGAAGCTGTTAGGCACGATCGCGCGAAACGCCGAGCCGCACGGCTTCCGGCTCAGCGAGAACCCTTTCTTTCTCAAATTCTGTCCACGCGTTGTGTTCGAGCCTGACAAGCCTGAGCTTATTCGCGGCATGTATCTCCCGATCGACTATTGGCGGATTTTGGAACAACACCCCACGACGCTCGGGCCTCGTCAGGGCCGGCAGCTGACTTTCGATAATGCGGGACGTCATCTAGACAATACTGGCTTCATCTATCTCGTATCGAAAGGCTGGATTGGCAGCAACACTGCGCAGTCGACCGTTCTCGGTGACATTGTTAACGCGATTCTGAGCGGACAGCGCTCGGTGACTCTGGCCGTGAAGTTCGACAAGCGCGACCCAAGCGATTCGCCTGTACGCGTCCATGTCGACTTGACCGGCGGCACGCACGTCGGAGGCGTCCCAGAGGAAGGCCACATCTATCGATCGGATTGAACTAGGCGAATTGGATAAAGTTGATGCTCGATTTCTGCGCCTGAGGTCCTATCTTCGGCGGTGAAGCGCATCGAGGGGACGGGGGTGTCGAACTTGTTGGATCTTGCCAAGTACAAGGCAAAGGCGAAGCTCGCCAATCGCTACGAGAAACAGCTGGAACGTCTGAAGGGTTATGACATCGCAACCGGCAGCATCGAGGCGGCGGTCGAGGGAGCGATCCAAAACCTGACCACAGCGGCGAATGGCGCACTAGTGATCTACGGGGAGCCGCAGAGCGGCAAGACCGAGATGATGATCTGCCTGACCGCCAAGCTGCTCGACGCCGGGCATAAGATCATCGTTCACCTCATGAACGACAGCGTTGATTTGCTGTCGCAGAACCTGCGGCGTTTTAAGGCATCCGGGCTAGCACCGGCGCCAAAAAACCTGTCCGAACTTTTGCAGATCGCCCCGGCGCAAAACCCGCCCGAGCTTGTAGTGTTCTGCAAAAAGAATGCGCGCGACCTTGAGAAGCTAATCGAGCGGATCAAGGATATGGGCAAGGTGGTCGTGATTGACGACGAGGCTGATTATGCGACTCCCAATGCGAAGGTGAACCAGGGTACTAAGACCACGATAAACAATCTCGTCGGTCAACTGATCGGCAATGGCGGGATGTACGTCGGAGTCACTGCGACGCCCGCCCGGTTGGACCTCAACAACACTTTTCAGAACGACACTGAGAAGTGGGTAAACTTTCCACCGCACGCAAAATATACCGGCCAGGATGTGTTCTTCCCGCTCGACAAGAAGGCGCCCTATCGGCTCGTCTATCTGCAGCAGGGCGGCAATCCGCAGGATGCGCGGGGCGCACTGGTCCGCTTTCTCGTCACCGCCGCTTATATGAATACAGTTGTCAACGACAAGGAAGAGAACTTTACCATGCTGGTCCACACCAGCGGGCGGAAGCTCGATCACGAAATTGATCGGATCACGATCGAGGAAGCAGTGCACGCGCTCACCGAGACCGATAGCGATGCCTTCGACGACCTCGTCACGCGCGTCCATGCTGCCGCGCAGGACCTTTATCCCGCAGTCGATGCCGATCAGCTCACCTCTTATGTAGTAGAGAATGCATCGCGTGCGAGCCTGGTGGTGCTGAACAGCGAGCGTGATCGCAAGGCTGCTGGCGACAGTGCAACCGAGCCCAGCTCGCCGTTCACGATCATCATCGGCGGCAACATCGTCTCGCGCGGCGTGACCTTTCCCAATCTGCTGTCGATGTTTTTCACCCGCGACGTGAAGCACAAGCTGCAGCAAGACACGTACATCCAGCGCGCGCGCATGTTTGGCGCTCGCGGCGCCTATCTCAAAAATTTCGAACTCACCATCCCGACGCAGCTCTACGCCGATTGGCATCGGTGTTTTGTGTTTCACCGCCTCGCCTTGCAAACCGTCAAAAGCAGCCTCGGTTCACCGGTGTGGATTGGTGACAGCAAGGTGGCGGTCGCGTCGGATTCGAGCATCGATAAGGCGACGGTGGTGCTCGACAAGGGCGAGATGTCATTCGGAATCTTCGATTTCGATGCCGAGCTCGATAAGATCGTACTGGGCGCTCAGACCGACATAGCTACGCTCCACACTTTGCGCACAAAGCTTGGCAATGACGCGCTGCCTCAATTCCTAATCGACTATATCGCGGCGGTCATGGCTGGCGGCGGAGGAACGCTCGCTGTTCATACAGCGTCAAGTATCGCCGGATACGGCGATAGCGCCAATCATACCGCTATCTCTCGCGACAAAGGCTTCATGGGTAAGCCCCAGCTCGAGGCGAAGAAATTCCCGACGGCGGCGCATCATGTGAAGATCTTCTTTAACGACGAGAACCGCGCGCGCGTCTTCTACAAATATGGCGGCAGCCTGCAGTTCATCCAAAACCTAAACACAGCGGTGACCTGATCAGGCTTGCGCGAAGGTCAGAATCGTCTCGGTGCGCATACGCTTGCCAAGCGAGTCGCTGGTCATCGGCAGATAACGGCTGCGCTGTGGAAGTGGACGTTCGGTCTCGCTGACCAGAGACAGGCCGGCATTACGCGCGGCTGTAGCGACCGCGTCCGAATTGCGGATGAAGGTCCCGCGAAGGCAGGAATTGCCCATGACGAAGGTTGCGTGGGCGCCGGCCTTGAGTACGCGGGCGACCTCGCTAACCATTCGCTTGATGTCCTGAACATAGCGTTTGATCATCAACTGGAATTTGTTGGGCAGCTGGTCGATTGTGCCCATCGCCTGCTGCATCTGCATCAGGATGGCCGCTTCGTCGATGGCATCCGGCGCGCGTTCGGCGCCAATGCTGCTTGACCGGATGGTACGCAGGTCGCCCAGGCGATGGCCGAGCCAGATCAGAGACAGACGGTGCCCCCGCATGTAATCGATGGCGTTGAGATATGGCGGCGATGTGATCACCGCGTCGATGCTGCGATCTTCGACTGCAGTAAGCGTGCGCGCGTCACCAAGCTCGATAGCGGCGCCGCCGGCAGGCGGAGCATCCTTAAGGCGCTTCTGGACGGCCTTGATCGACCGCGCGAACATCGACTGCACATCGAAGTTGTTTTGCTCGGCGACTTTGTGGGGCCGGCTGTGCGACACATCACGCGCCAGGGAAGCGCCTTTGTCTTTAGTGATGATCAGCCGGCTAAGCGAGATCCGCAAGAGATCAATGGCAAGCTGCTCCGCCGGATCGGCGAGTTCGTGGCCAAGCTCGTCGAGGACGAAGGCGATCCGGCGCAGGTCGCCTTTCTGCGGTTCGGCGAACCAAAAGTCTACGAAGTCGGACGTCTCGTTATCGTCGTCCATCCAGGGCAACTTGATCTCGTCGGGCTGAATTGCCGCGATCCGCCTGGTCACTCGGTCCGCCATGCTTTCAACGAGCTTCTCGTCCACTGCAGTGGTCCAGACGCGTGTCATCAGCACGGCCAGCGGGTCCATGTCAAAGCCAACGGCGCGATGGCCGAGGTCAGTTGCTTGGCGAAGAACCGTTCCCGACCCCGCCATAGGGTCGAGCACTAAGCCTTTGAACTTGAGGTCCTGGAGTTTCTCGAGGGCCAGTTCGGGTGCCATGCGCGCTGGGAACGGATGAATGGAGCGGATCACGTTCAGCCTCCCTATCCGGCTCATTTGTCCGAAACTTACAGCGTTTTTCGGACAAAATAAAGCGCGCATTGCTCTTGTCCGAAACTTACCGTATTTTTCGGACAACGAGGTGCAAAAAAAATGCGTGGGCCGACCACCGATCTCAAAGCGCAAATCTTAGACCGGGTGACGGCGACGCCAGCAGTTGTGTGGACGCCTATCGACTTTCTCGACCTTGGCGTGCGCGCCGCCGTCGACAAGGTGCTGCAGCGCTTAGCCAAAAATGACAGTATCGCACGACTTGACCGCGGCCTATATTATCTGCCGCAGAAGGACAGCCTGACAGGCCGGATCGGCATGCCTGACATCCGCGCGGTCATCGACGCGGTGGGTCGGCGCGATCAAGCACGCCTGCTAATCGATGAGGCGACGGCGGCGAACGATCTCGGTTTCACGACTGCCGCCCCGTCCCAGGTCGTAGTGCTTACCGACGCGCGCCTACGATCGATCCATCTCGGTAATCAGGCAATCCGTTTCAAGCAGGCAGCTCCGAGCAAACTCTTCTGGGCGGGCCGGCCTGCAATGCGCATTGTCCAAGCACTGCACTGGCTGCAGGACATGATTCAGGCCGGCCAAGCCCGGGAGGCGACCAACAGGTTGCGCGAACTTGTACGTGGACAGGCGTTGCGCGAGGATCTACGCGACGGGCTGCCCACGTTGCCAATCTGGATGCAGAACTATCTGCGTGGCATGCTAGACGAGACCGATCCGGCGTTGCCGCTTCCGCTCGCAAAACCATCCCCACGTTCACTCGCCGATGCACGGCAGCGCCAGCCAATAGGATCGGCGCGTACGAAACGTTCAGACTAATGCGGCGGATTGTTACAGATAATGAGGACTTATGACCGAAATCGTATATCTCGCCTGCCCATACTCTCATCCAAGCATGGACGTGCGCCTGTCCCGATTTGAGGCGTCAGCGCATGCAGCGGCTGACCTGATTCATCGGGGCAAATTCGTGTACAGCCCGATCACTATGACCCACCCGATCGATCTCGTGATGGTAGAAGAGGGCGAAACAATGGGGTCAGACTATTGGTGCGACTTCGATGAGGCATTCATGCGGGTGTGCAGCGAGATGATCATTCTCACCATTCCCGGATGGCGCGAGAGCCGCGGAATAGCGCGTGAAGCGCGCTTCTTTCGAGACGCGGGCAAGCCCGTGCGATACATTGTGCCAACCTCATCAGGTTATGTCCTAGCCGATCAGTCGGAGGATGAGGCCACTGCCGAGAACACCTAACACGCTTAGAAATATCACCTTAAACCTCGACCAAAAGGGCAATCTCACGTTCTTGTCGTGACGATACGCCACCAGCCCGCATAATACCCAAAAAGCGTATACGAACGTCGTGATCGGCTTCGCTCGCTCCAGTTCAGTCAGAGCAAAGTGATAGGAAAGCGGCAATACCCAGAAGAAGATCGGCCACATCAGCGTCACAGCTGGGCCCCGATAGACTTGAGGATCATCTCCAAGACTGCCGACGTAGACGCCCTTGATGCTCGGGGCGAAATCCTCAGCAGCGCCGGGGTTTATGTATGCGTCTCGATATTTCCTAATCGAGAAAAAATCCCATGCCACATAAAACAGGAAAGCAGTTGCGTGTATCCATAGCCAGAAATAGGAAAATTTTGAAGTGAGAAGTAAAAACAGGTAAAGAAAAACTAAGAAAACATCGATAAAAAATCTTGCAGAATCTTCGATTGGCTTGTTTTCAATAGATCTAAAGTACCCATCCCAGCTAAGCACTGTCGCAAACGCGGCGACGAACAGCCGCGCAAGCTGCTCAATTTGCTCCCAATCGACTGGGAGAGACGGTTCGAAGATCACTCCGTATTTGAGCCATGGCATGTTGGCTAAAGCCGTAGCAAATCCGACACTCAGCGCGATAGCGAACCAACGCTTCATAAAGTCTTCGCGATTTATGGCGATCACAGACTTCTTTTGCGATGGCTTCACACTTTGCATACCTTGCCAGCCCCCCAGCTGCTATTTTCGTCCATGCGCAGTTAGGCAACATTTCCCAGTGCCTGCAATAGCTAACCGTGCTCGCGAACTCGCTAGCGGGAACGTCCGCTATCCCCAAGCAGGTTCCCCGCAAGCTGCCATTCCGGATAGTCCCTACAAGTTGTCACAAACATACTCACTCATGCTTGCCTAGTTTAGTTCCTCGATCACGGCAGAAGGATTTCGATCCTTTCCCCGAACTCTCATAGATCAATCGTCATGGCTCTAGCTTTGCAGGGATCGATTTCAGCCGACTGCCCATCGGTTGCCATTGCAGTTGCATCCTCGGCAACGGTGATCAGGGCGGATGAGTTGGGGGCAGGCTTTCTCTTCTTTTGATATGCAGCAAGGAAGCCGTGACACGCCGGTGAAGTCCAGAACCAGCTTTTTGCCGGATTTGCATATTCCGCTCGACTTCCGGTGCTCGGCAAGCATTGGTGTGTTCAGTGAATCGCGGCCGACAAGCAAGCCGCTGCCCTGACCGATACAATCCGCAGGGCTGTGGGTGGTGGGAGCAGCACAGGACTGCTCCGCAATGGAGAACCACCTGATGACCACGCCAGCCAAGCCAAAGATTAAAGCCACGAACACTGCCAAGCGTCCACGCCGAATGGTTCGCGACCCAAATCCGACAGTTGCGAAGTCAGCTCCCGCTGTGGATGTCGTAAAAACGGAAGCGCCGGCAACACCCACATCGCAGTCCCAGCGCAAATCCACTCTGGCACTGGAATTGTTGCAGCGCCCGGACGGCGCCACCCTAGACCAACTGGTGGAAGCTACTGGCTGGCTGCCGCACTCGACACGGGCGGCTCTCACCGGTCTGAAGAAGAAGGGCTACATCCTGGCCAGCGAGAAGCCGACAGATGGTCCACGTATCTATCGGGTTACGGGCAAGGTCGCGGAATCCGCATGATGGCCCTCGAAGATCAGATTGCTGCTATCGAGGGAATGTCTGCAAGGGAGCGTAAAGCCGAATGGCATCGCCGGATTGGTACTATTGCTCCTCCTGCATTCGGCTCGGGCCTGTTGGCCCGGGCCCTCGCCCATGAATTGCAAACCAAAGCCATGGGCGCGTTGAGCAAGGCGGATATCAAGCGGATCAAAACGCTGGGATCGGGAAAGGGAAGCACACCGGCAACCGACCTGAAACCCGGAACCTGGCTGTCACGCACATGGCATGGCGAAGTTCATCAGGTCGTGGTGCTGGAGAATGGGTTCGAATATCGGGGAGCCCTCTACACGTCGCTGAGCGAGATTGCCCGGTACATCACGGGCACCCAATGGTCAGGCCCGCGCTTCTTTGGCCTGAAGAGTCCCCGCCTCGGCAAACTCGTGGTGAGCGCCAATGGCCAGTAGCCCCGCCAGGCGTCGTTGCGCAGTCTACACCCGCAAATCGACTGAAGAGGGTTTGGAGCAGGCCTTCAACAGCCTTGATGCCCAGCGGGAAGCGTGTGCAGCCTATGTGCTGTCACAGCGTCATGAAGGCTGGATGCTATTGCCAGACCTATATGATGATGGCGGCTATACCGGCAGCAATATGGACCGACCTGGACTACAGCAGTTGCTGGCCGATGTGCGCAATGGCAAAATCGATGTGATCGTCGTCTACAAGGTCGATCGTCTCACCCGCAGTCTTGCCGACTTTGCCAAGATCGTTGAGGTGCTCGATGCATCGGGCGCCTCCTTTGTGAGTGTGACGCAGGCCTTCAACACCACCAATTCGATGGGGCGTTTGACGCTCAATGTTCTGCTTTCCTTTGCCCAGTTCGAACGCGAGGTAATTGCAGAACGCATTCGCGACAAGGTCGCCGCTTCCAAGGCCAGAGGGATGTGGATGGGAGGCTCCCTTCCTCTTGGTTATACCGCCATCGACAAGAAGTTGGTCATCGTTCCCGACGAAGCAGCCACTGTTCGGCATATCATGGGCCGCTACTTGGCAAGCAGCAGCGTACGCGAGCTACTCGTCGAACTGAGGCGTGATGGTGTGGTCAGCAAGAGAGTTCTCAAACGCAACGGCGGGACCAGAGGTGGTGTTCCATTCAGCCGCGGTGCAGTGTATCACTTGCTGGCCAATCGCGTTTATGTTGGCGAGATCGTTCATCATGGGAAGATTTATGCCGGAGAGCATGAAGCGATAGTCGATCGCGAGCTGTTCGATGCCGTGCAGGCAAGGCTTGCCGAACGGACCAACCCGCGCAATCCACAATATGCCCGGCGTTGCATCAGTCTCCTTGCAGGCATGATACAGGATGAGCAAGGTCGTCCGATGTCTCCGACGCACACGCTCAAGCAGGGAAAGCGCTACAGCTATTACGCTTCACACAAGGGTGATGGTTCATCCGAACCAGCCTTCAGATTGCCAGCAGTAAATCTGGACGATGCAGTCAAAACAGAACTACGCTCCTTGTTGATCGACCTTCCCCGCATCAGAGAACTGGGACACCATCTCCCAGCATCGCAGCAGGTCAAATTCATCACGTCTTGCTCCGCTTTGGCCCACAGCATTGAGGCCATGAGCACCGCGGAATTTCGTGGGCTGCTGCAAAAGCTCGATTTGATGGTTACCGTCAGCAAGGGCGAGATATCTATCGTTCTGAACATCACCAATCTGCTGAAGCAGTTCAATCTCGATACCAAGTCCGAGCCCAATCAAATGGTAACGCTATCCATCAGGACCAGTTCGGCCACTTGGGGGCATGAGACGCGGCTGCGGCTCGATCCTCCCCAAGGTACTATCACACCAAGAGACACTAGTCTGATGGAGCTCATTGCAAGGAGCTTTGCAGCACGCGACCAACTTCTGGCGATGACGCACGAAGATGTGATCGCCATGCCAACCACACGCTTGCGGCACATCGAGCGGACGGCTCGACTCGCTTATCTTGCACCGGACATTGTTCGAGCCATCATGGACGGGAAGCACCCCCGGCAGATCACTAGACGCTATCTCTCGCGTATTGGGTCGCTTCCGCTTTGCTGGACCAAGCAACGCGCCATGCTGGGCTTCCCGGCAACATAAATCCCATCACACTTTTAAGACACGAAAACGGTGGCAGAGAAAATGCCGCCGTTTTCCGGTTCAGGCAGGTGCCAAAGTGTCTCTGGGCCACGATTTATGCTCAGGCGTGGCACAAAACTGCGGGAAATGCGGGGGATTTGGGAGGTTCGCCGCAGAGGCCGCATTATCCGCGGATATCGGCGGACTGAGTGGTGAGCACTACTGAATGCGAACTTTTGACCTGCGCTAGATGGTTGTCTTTAAGGCACGGAATTTACGCGATAAAATGTGGGGCTTTAGGCCAGAGATAACCATACCTCAACAAGAACACCGAAAAGCACTGCTAAACCGCTACGGTCTGGACATAGCGCGGGCCATCGCGAAGTGAAACCTGCCGCCCCGGAGTGACCCACAAAGCAGCGGGAATGCCATACGATTGCTATCAGATATGGTGGACCGGATTAGCTCTGAAGGCGCCCTCCATCCCGTCACCAAAAATAGGTCACGTTTTCGACTAGGGAGACACGTGCCCCCAAATTCGAGTGTCCCACGAGGGCAAAATGTCTCTTGTCCTGCACCTTGCGATGATAGCTTGCGCAAAGTCCCGGAAACTCGGGGAGAACTTCACCGTTCTATGCAAGATTAAAAATCCTGCAAATTCAGTTATTTGCGTGGTGAGCCCTGCTGGGTTCGAACCAGCGACCTACTGATTAAAAGTCAGTTGCTCTACCGACTGAGCTAAGGGCCCCACCACGTTGCTGCCCCTACGGAGCGGATGGGGCTTGGTCAAGCGGGCAAAAAGCTGTTGCACCGTCAATCCACCGATTGGATCGCGCCAGGTCCCGGCAATGCGGCGGGCCGGGGCCAGCACGAAAGCCCGTTCGCGAAAGGCGATATGGGGGATGGTCAGCCCTGGCCCCGCGTGGAAACCGCCGCTCCACAGGATGATATCGAGATCGAGCACCCGCGCCCGCCAGCGTATTCCCATGCGGCGGCGGCCGAAAGCGCTTTCAATCGCATGCAGCCGTTCAAGCATGGCTTCTGGCACGAGATCGGTGCGGACGAGGCAGGCCGCGTTGGCGAATCGGCGCTGCGATGGGCCGATCGGCGCGGTTTCAATAATGGGCGATGCCGCTGCGCAATCCAGGCCATTGCCGTGGAGCGCGGCCATCGCCGCTTTCAGCACCCGGCGCGGCGGCCCATGGCGCGGATGCCGCATGTTGGAACCCAGCGCGACGAGATAGGTCTGCGCGCCCAAGCGATCAGATATCCTGCGCGATCCGCCCATAAAGCTGCGGTCGCCGGTCACGGAAGAACCCCATGCCCGCCCGGTGCGTTGCGGCGCGCGCGAGGTCGATCGTCGCGATCAGCACACCGGTTTCCTCAGCCCCGTAATCGCAGACGAAATCGCCCCATTCATCGGCGATGAAACTGTGACCGTAGAACCGCTGGCCCTGCTCGCTGCCAATGCGGTTGGCCGCAATCACCGGCATGCAGTTCGACACCGCATGGCCCAGCATGGCGCGGCGCCACATGCGGCTGGTGTCGAGATCCGCATCGTAGGGTTCGGAACCGATAGCGGTGGGATAGAACAGAAGTTCCGCCCCCATCAGCGCCATTACGCGGGCGCATTCGGGATACCACTGGTCCCAGCAGATGCCGACCCCGATCCGCGTCCCGAACACGTCCCACACCTTAAATCCGTCGTTGCCGGGGCGGAAATAGTACTTTTCCTCATACCCCGGGCCATCGGGAATATGGCTCTTGCGATAGGTGCCCATGATCGCCCCATCGGGCCCGATCATCGCCAGCGTGTTGTAGTAGTGATGCCCATCCCGCTCGAAAAAGCTGGTCGGAATCGCCACGCCGAATTTCGCGGCCAAGGCCTGCATCGCGACGACGGAGGGATGCTCCACCGTCGGGCGGGCCAGCGCGAACAGCGCTTCATCCTCCACCTTGCAGAAATAGGGGCCGGAAAACAGCTCCGGCGGGAGAATGATCTGCGCACCTTTCCCGACCGCTTCCTCCACCAGCGCGGAGACGGCAGCGATATTCGTCTGTTCATCGTCCGAGCCAAGGGCGAGCTGCAATGCGGCAACGGTGATTTCGGGCATGGGCGGCGCTCTATCAGGTCCGTTTGCGGAACAGAAGAGTCATCCGGTCGCTTTCGCCCACGGCTTTCAATTCTTCCCGCTTCGTCCGCAAGGTAGGCGGCAGTTCCCACACACCTTCCGGATGGTCGGCGCTGTCGGCGGGATTGGCGTTGATCTCGCTCGTGCCGACGAGCGTGAAGCCGTGCGCTTCGAGCAGACGGACCACATCGGCCTGCCGCAAATAGCCCTTGCTGCCATCGACATAGGCCGCGGGTGCATCCGCCCTGGAACGATGCTGCTCGATCCCCAGAAGCCCGTCATCCTTGAGAAGACGGTGAATCACATCAAGCTCACGGTCGAGCATGCCCATGCGCAGCAGGTTGTGCATCATCCGGAAAACCACCACCCGGTCCACTGTGCCATAGAGCGCGGCGGGCAGATCGTCCGAATTGTAGGCCCCGATAGTGCTGGCCGAAACACCGGTCCATTCGGCAGCCTTTGCCGGGAACGTTTCCCCAAGCCCGGCGAAATAGCGCTTCTGCTGTTCGTCGCCCTGCCGGACATCGGGATTGAGCCCGATATAGCGGCCATCGGTGCCGAGATAGGGCACGAGGATACGTGTGTACCACCCGCCGGAGGGGGCATAGTCGACCACGGTCATGCCTGGCCTGACGCGGAAGAACGCCAGCGTCTGCGCCGGATGGCGATAGGCATCGCGCTGCCTGTCTTCCGCGCGGCGGGGATTGGCCAAGGCCAGTTCGAGCGCCGCTTCGCAGGCTGAGCAGACGGAGGCATCCGCAGCGGCCGGATCGGCGGCTTCCTCCGCGGCCCATGTCGGGCCGGAAAGGCCGAAAATCGCGGCAATCATCACAAGAACACGGCGCATTTTCCATTCTCCCGGCAAGTGCGCATGAGTATGAGAGTGGCAAGAGAGCATGACAAGCGCAAGGCGGATGCCTATCTAGGGCGGGCTGCGGATGCGGCGATTGGCAAACCACGGATGAACGGCATGGAAACGGCAATTGTGGCGGGCGGATGCTTCTGGTGCACGGAAGCGGTGTTTCGCGATGTTATTGGGGTAAGCGGCGTCGAAAGCGGCTATATCGGCGGCTCTGTCCCCGATCCCACGTATCGCGCGGTCTGTTCCGGCCAGACCGGCCATGCCGAAGCAATCAAGGTGGAATTCGATCCGGCCGTGATTTCCTATGCCGAGATTCTCGACGTGTTCCTCGGCACGCACGATCCGACGCAGCTCAATCGCCAGGGCAACGATGTCGGCACCCAGTACCGTTCAGCCATTTTCCCGCTCGACGATGCGCAACGCGCCGAGGCCGAAGCGGCCATCGCGCGGGCCAACGCCGACCATGGCGGACGGGTCGTCACCACTATCGAAGGCCCGGCCCCGTGGTATCCGGCGGAAGAGTATCATCAGGAATATTGGGAGGGCGAAGGCCAGCGCAATCCTTATTGCCTCGCCACGATCCCGCCCAAATTGATGAAATTGCGCAAGAGTTTCCAGAACAAGGTCCGGCAGGACTGAAGCAAGAGAGCAGCCGCTTCCTCGCCGTGCTCAATCCTTGATCCAGCGCCCGACGAAAAACCCGTCCATCCCGCCTGATGCAGCCAGCATGGCCGGGTCGGTGCGCAATTGCCCCGCCGCGTTGGGCACGACACCGGCGGGTAGATCCTCTGCCAGAATCGGCACCGGGCGAAGCGGGACGCGCGCGGCCTGTGCTTCGCCTTCTTCCGGTTCCAGCGAACAGACCGCATAGACCAGTTGCCCGCCCGGCTTGAGCCACGCGGCCGCGCGCGCCAGCAGAGTGGCTTGCAAATCCGCCATTTCCGCAATCTGTCGCGGCCCGATCCGGTGCAGCACATCCGGATGACGGCGGCAGGTGCCGGTGGCCGTGCACGGCGCATCGAGCAGGATCGCATCGAACGGCGCCTCTGCCTCCCACTCCAGGGCATCGGCGGCCACCACATCCGCCGGCAGGCCGGTGCGGGCGCAGTTCTCCTGCAGCCGCGCCAGCCGCTTGGCGCTAAGGTCGAGCGCGGTGACCGCCCAGCCAGAGGCCGCGAGTTGCAACGTCTTGCCCCCCGGCGCCGCGCACAGATCAAGCACTCTACGCCCTTCCCCGGCACCAAGCAGTCGCGCGGGCAGGCTGGCAGCGAGATCCTGCACCCACCATGCCCCTTCGGCGAAGCCGGGCAGATCTTCCACCGCCGTGCCGCGCGGCAGCCGGACATGACCGGGCATCAGCGACAGGCCGCCCAGCTTTTCCGCCCATTGCGCCGTCGCGGCAGGATCGCGCAACGTAAGGTCGAGCGGCGGCGGCAAGGCCAGCCCGGCAGCAATCGCCACGGCCCGTTCGCCCCAGCGGCCCAGCACCCCGGCAGGCAGAGTAGGCACGGCGGGCAATGCCGCCTTGCGCTTGACCAGTGCGGAAAACACCCCGTGTGCCAGCCTGCGGGGGCCGCCGGTGAGCAGTGGCAAAGCCGTGGCGATGACCGCATGGGGCGGTGTTTCCAGCCGCAGCCATTGCGCCAGCATTAGCCGCAGCACCGCACGCGGCTTGGCGTCTTCGGGCAGAATCTGGCGTGTGGCAGAATCGATCAGCGCATCGAGATCGGGCAACCAGCGCAGCACTTCCGCCGCAATCGCACGGGCCAACGCACGATCCGCGGGCGCGCGCAGGTGCTGCATCGCCGCCCCAGCCCCCTGATCCAGCGTTTCGCCCCGGCGCAGCACGGCATCGCCCATCTTGAGCGCGGCACGGCGGGCGGGAAGTCCGGGAATATCGTTCATCGCCCGGCCTTAGAGCATCGCGCAGAAAAGTGGGAACCGGTTTCCGCATCAAACGATGCGGCAACAAGGAATTGGAGCGATTTCGGAGCAAGTGGTAACGGCTTTTTCCCACCCCGCCGCACCCTGCGCAAACCGGCAATTGCAATCGTGCGGCGTACGGCTCACAATAGCGGCATGACCAAGCGTGCCACCCAACGTCCCGAAGGCTTCACCAAACCGGCCTATTGGAACAATGCGCCCGCGCCCAAGCCCGAACCCAACGAAAAGGGCGAGAAAGACCCCGATGGCCTTTCCCCCACCCGCTATGGCGACTGGGTGAAGGACGGAATCGCCATCGATTTCTGAGGCAACGCCATATCCGGTCCGTCCTTTCGCCTTAAGCGGTTCGCTCTGGGAATGCTGCTGTCGGCGGCCGGGCTGGTATGGATCGCCCCGCTGGTGGGCATCATCGGATTGATCGCAGGATTTCTACTGCTGGTTGCAGCTTACGAGAATGGCGCCGGCACCTATCTGCCGCTGGCGGTGCTGTTCGTGATCGTGCTGCTGGTGCTGTTTCTGCTTATCCTGGCCATGGCCTATATCCATGCCATGTTCACCGGCGCGCGTTGATCCGCCGGGCCGCTTCAGACCCAGCCCGCCAATTCGCGGCGCACCAGCATTTCCAGCATGGCCATCCCCGCATCGCCCGCGTTGAGGCAGGTCAGCGCGGCGAACCGTTCGCCTCCGGCCTCGCTGAATTGTTCCCGCCCCCGGATCGCCAATTCCTCCAATGTTTCGAGGCAATCAGCGGCAAAGCCGGGGGCGGCCACGGCAATCCGCCGCGTGCCCTGGCGCGCTTCCGCTATCAGGACCACATCGGTGGCCGGTTCCAGCCATCTGGCACGGCCGAACCGCGACTGGAATGTGGTTTCGATCCGCAGATCCGGCCGTGCCAGCGCCGTTTTCAACAGGTGCGCCGTACGGTGACATTGATCGAAGTAGGGATCGCCCAGCACCCGGGTTCGTTCCGGCATGCCGTGGAAACTCAACAGGAGCACCTCGGGCAGAAAATCGAGGTGATCGAGTTGTGCGCCGATATCCTGCGCCAGCGCCGCGATATAGGCCGGATCGTCATGGTACGCAGGCATCGTGCGCAGGGCAGGCTGCCAACGCATTGCCTGGAGCGCGGCCCCCGCCGCATCCACCACCGTGGCCGTCGTCGCGCCGCAGTATTGGGGATAGAGCGGGGCCAGCACGATCCGTTCGCACCCCGCCGCTTTCATTGCCACAATCCGGCTGGCGATGGACGGGCTACCATAGCGCATCGCCCAGTCCACCCGCACCCCATCGCCCAGCCGATGTTGCAGGGCCTTTGTCTGCGCCGCGGTGATGGCGGCCAGGGGGGAACCCTGTTCGGTCCACACCTGCCGATAGGCATGGGCCGATTTCCTTGGCCGGGTGTTGAGAATGATCCCGTGCAGGATCGGCCACCAGATAAGCCGGGGAATTTCCACCACGCGCGGATCGGACAGGAATTCCGCCAGATAGCGGCGCACCGCCGCCGGAGTCGGCGCATCGGGCGTGCCCAGATTGACCAGCAGCACGCCAATCCCGCTCGCCCCCTTGTTCTGATCGCCCGCCGCCATGGTCACAATCCGTCCGACAGCAGCGGCAGGCGGCGGAACCGCAAGCCGGTGGCGGAATAGAGCGCATTGGCGATGGCCGGGGCCACGGCCACCATGCCCAGTTCGCCCGGATCGAAAGGATCGGCATCGCTTGCCAGGAAATCGACCGTAATCTGCGGGCAATCGGCCAGGAGCGGCAGATCGAGCCCGGCCAGACGCGCGGTGTGGGGTATCCCCTGCCCATAGAACAGCGCCGAACCCAATGCGCAACCGATCCCGAAAATCAGCCCGCCTTCGATCTGCTGACGCGCGATATCGAGATTGACGATCCGCCCGATGTCGGCAACCGCCGTCAACCGGTCCACCCGCACACCGCCTTCCCCGCGCGATGCGGTAGCGATCACAGCGATGCAGCCGTCACCGATCCGATGGCAGGCAAGGCCCTGTCCGCTCTGGTCGTTGCCCCCATCCCACTGCGCCAATTGGGCCACCCTTTGCAGGCAAGCGGCAAGGCGCAAATCGTTTTCCAGCATGGCGATGCGATAGGACAGCGGTTCACGCTTATGCCGGCGCGCCAGTTCATCGATGAAGCTTTCGACGAAAAACGCGGTGTAGCCATGGGCATTGCCGCGCATCCGCCCGGTGGCCAGCGGCAATGCCACCGGCACATGGTCCACCGCGATATTGGGAATGGCATAAGTCGGCGCGGCCCCTTCCACCGCCAGCGGATCGGCTTTGCCCGCCGCATCGGCGATCGCCACCGTGCTGGTGGCATCGTCGAACATCCGATGGCCGAATTCCCGCGCCGTGGCGGGCAACGCCAGCCGGGCCCGAAAGGTGGCGATGGCGCCGCTGGCATCGGTGCGAGCGGCCAGCACGGCGGCCACAGGGGTACGCGGCCGCCCGGCAAGGAATTCCTGCCAGCGCGACCAGACCAGCTGCACCGGCCGGTCCACCGCCCTTGCGATCAGGGCCGCTTCGACGGCTTGATCGTTTTCCAGCCGCCGGTCGAAACTGCCCCCGGCGGGCATCGGATAGATCACCACGTCGCGTTCCGCCATGCCCAGCGCCCGCGCCGCCGCGCGGCGGGCTTGCTGCGGCGCCTGGCTAGCAATCCACAATTCCAGCCTGCCATCGCGCAGCCGCGCCGTGGCGCTGGCGGTTTCCAGCGTGGCGTGGGTGACAGGCGCGACATCGTAGCGCAGCGCCAGACTTGGCTTGTCGAGCCCGACATCGCCATCGCCCTGTTCGACGATGCGTTCCCCCTGCTCCTGCCGCACCCCGCGATCGAGCGCATCGTCGATCGCCTCGCTACCGAACGGCCGCTTCACGCAGAAATGGGGATCGAGCGCCGCCAGCGCCTGCTCTGCCGCCCACCAGTTCGCCCCTACCGCCGCCAGCCAGCCTTGCCCGCGCACGGTGCGGATCAGGCCGGGTGTACCGGCCGCGGCCTGCGCATCGAATTCACTCAGTTCCGCCTCGGGTAGAGGGCCATGGCGGATCGCCGCATAGACCATATCGGGCAGGCGGACATCGCCCGCGAAGACGAAGCTGCCGTCGACTTTCGCAGGCAGGTCCAGCCGGGGGAATGGGCGCGGCGCGGCGCGCACTGGATCGACCGGTTCTTCCTCCGCCGGCGCATTGCGCAGCGGCGGCGGGTCGGGTGGGGCAAAGCCCGCTGCCGCTTCCGCCAGTTCGCCGAAACGGAGAGATTTGCCCCCATGGCGCACCGTTCCGCCCGATACGTCGCATGCATCCCATGGCACATCCCACCGCGCCGCCGCGGCCATCGCCAACATCGCCCGGGCACAGGCCGCGGCCGCCCGTGCCGGGGCCTCGTAGGCGGCCAATGACATCCCTTCGGCAGTGGTATTGAAATGGCTGCTCTGCGCGAAACGGCGCGCCAGCCAGCTATCCGGACTGTCCGCCAGCCCCGCGCCCAGCGGCATCCACAGCGGCGCCCAGCGCGCGGCCAGCGGCACATTGGGATAAGCCGCACCGGGCGGGGCGGGTTCGACCGCGATCATCCGCCAGTCCGCCCCCAGTTCCACGGCCACGATCTGCGGCAGCAGAGTGGTGATCCCCTGCCCCATTTCCAGTTGCGGCACGGCAACCGTTACCACGCCATCGCGCGCGATCCTGAGCCAGGCATCGAAGGCATATTCGCCCTTGCCCGGCGCCAGCGGAGCAGGCTCTGGGTTGTTTCCCAGCCCCCAGGCAACAAGAAGCCCGCCGCCCAGCGCGCCGCCGATCAACAATCCGCGCCGCGTGATGGCCATGCCTAGCCGTGCCCCTGTGCCGCCAGCCACTGCGCAAGCCGGCGCGCGATCGCGGCGAAACTTTCCGCCTGTGGGCCATCGCCTGCCGCCGGCGGAACGCCCGCATCGCTCGCTTCCCGGATTTCCAGCGCCAGCGGCACCCGGCCGAGGAAAGGCAGACCTTTCTGCGCGGCGGCCTGTTCCGCCCCGCCCTGCCCGAACGGATCGCTGCCCTTGCCGCAATGCGGGCATAGATAGCCCGCCATATTTTCCACCAGCCCGATGATCGGCACATCGACCTGCCCGAACAGATCGATGGCGCGCATCGCATCGATCAGCGCCAGATCCTGCGGGGTCGACACCACCACCACGCCATCGGGGCGGAATTTCTGCATCATGGTGAGCTGGATATCACCCGTGCCCGGCGGCATGTCGACCAGCAACGTATCGACCGGGCCCCATTCGGCATCGATCAATTGCCCCAGCGCGTTGCCCGCCATCGGCCCGCGCCAGGCAATCGCCTGCCCGGGTTTCGCCAGATGGCCCATAGACAACACCGGCACGCCATATTGGCTGGGCACCGGGACCAGTTTCTTGTCCACCGCTTCGGGCCGCTGCCCTTCGTTGGCCAGCAGACGCGGCTGCGACGGCCCGTAGATATCGGCATCGACCAGCCCGACTTTATGCCCCAGCCGCGCCAGCGCGACGGCAAGATTGGTGGTCAGCGTCGATTTGCCGACCCCGCCCTTGCCCGAAGCGACGGCGATGATCCGGCGGTGCACCTTGTTGGCCATCAGCGCGACGCGCACTTCCTGCGGCCCGCCCGCATCGATCACCGCCTGCCGCGCGAGATCTTCCAAGGCAGCGGCTTCCGCCCGGCCCAGTCCCGCCGCATCCAGCACCAAGGTGGCGCTGGCATCCGTCAAGCGCAGTGACTGGAGGCGCTGTGCCACCGGTTCTGGCAGCTTCGATTTCAGTTCGGTTTCGTCCATCACATCGCCTCCCTAGCGAAATTCGCGTGCAAGGCACTGTTTTTGTCGCTCTCGATACCTATAAAGGGACCCATGAGACGAATGGGCGGTTTTTTTGACCAGATAGCGCTGGCCATGTCCGGCAGACGCAGCCCCTGGGGCGGAAGCTCCGGCGGCGGAAACGATGACGATCAGGGCGGCTCGAAGCCGCCCAGCGCAGGCGATGGCGCGGAAGACGGCCAGGGCGGCGGTAACAATCCGCCCCCGCGCGGCCCGCGCAACCCCTGGCTTCCCGGCGGGGGGAGCGGAGATGACGGCAAACCGGGCAAGGATGGCCCGCGCCGCCCGACCAGTCTGGAAGACCTGTTCCGCACGCGGGGCCCCGAAGGGCCGCGCCGCCGCTCCGGCGGACCGGGCGGCCCCAATCTGCGGCTGCCCGAACGCCCCGGCGGTGGAAGCTGGTTCCCGCTGGCGGCGGGCGCGATCGTGCTCGTCGGCCTTGGCATCAGCATGATCCATCAGGTCGGGCCCAAGGAACAGGGCATCGTCACCACCATCGGCAAATATTCCCGCACATTGCAGCCCGGCCTGAATTTCACGCTCCCCTGGCCCATACAGCAGGTGGATATCGAACCGGTCAGCACGATCCGTTCGTTCCGCATGCCGGCAGGCGGGCAGGAGAGGCTGATTCTGACCGGCGACCAGAATCTGGTCGATCTCAGCTATCTCATCCGCTGGAACATCAAGGATCTGAAACAGTACAAGTTCCAGATAAGCCAGCCGGAAGAAACCATTCAGGAAGTGGCCGAAGCCGCCATGCGCGCCTCTGTCGCCGAACAGACGCTGGACGATACTTTCTCGGGCGCGGGGCGCGCGACAATCGAACAACGGGTGCGCGACCGGATGCAGGGCATTCTCGACGCCTATCGCGCGGGGATCGCCGTGCAGGGTGTCGAAATCGACAAGACCGACCCGCCCGAACGCGTGGTGGAAGCATTCAAGGACGTATCGGCCGCGCAGCAGGATGCCGACGCGGATATCAACCGCGCGCGCGCCTGGGCCCAGCAGCTTCGCGCCCAAGCGGAAGGTGAAGCGGCGGCTTTCGACAAGGTGTACGCGGAATACCGCCTCGCCCCCGATGTGACCAAGCGCCGCATGTATTACGAAACCATGGAACGTGTTCTGGCCAAGACCAACAAGACCATCATCGAGGCCCCGGGTGTTACGCCCTATCTGCCGCTGCCCGAAGTGAAGCAGCGCGCGGCCAAGAAAGCAGCGGAAGGGCAATAGGCGATGGAACGTATCTGGGAAAACTACAAGCTTCCCCTGATCGCGCTCGCCGTGATTGTGGTGGCCTTGATGTCGAGCGTCATCGTCGTGCCGGAAACGCAACAGGCGGTCATCGTCCGCACGGGTGAACCGGTGCGTGTCATCAACCGGTTCCGCCCGGACGTGCCTTATGGCAAGACCGGGGCGGGCATGGTGCTGCGCATCCCCTTCCTCGAAACCGTGCAACGGGTGAACAAGCGGGTGATCCCGCTGGACATGGAACGTCAGCAGGTACTTTCGGCCGATCAGCAGCGGCTTCAGGTCGATGCCTATGCCCGCATCCGCATTATCGATCCCGTGTTGATGGTGGAAACCGCCGGTACGGAAGACCAGGTGGTGACGCAGTTGCAGCCGATCCTGAACTCCGTCCTGCGGCAGGAACTCGGGCGGCGCTCGTTCACTTCGCTGCTCACCGCGGAACGCGGCTCGGCGATGAGCAATATCCGCACCAATCTCGACCGGCAGGCCCGCAGATACGGCGCGCAGGTCATCGATGTGCGGATCAAGCGCACCGACCTGCCAGACGGCACGCCGCTGGAAGCAGCCTACACCCGCATGCAGACCGATCGTGAACGCGAAGCCGCCACGATCCGGGCCCAAGGCCGCAAGGATGCCCAGATCATCCGCGCCGAAGCGGAAGCACAGGCCGCCAAGACCTATGCCGCCAGCTTCGGCAAGGACCCGCAGTTCTATGATTTCTACCGCGCCATGCAGAGCTATCTGACGACATTCGAAACCGGTGAAGGCGAAAGCACGATGGTCCTCTCGCCGGACAACGAGTATCTCCACCAGTTCCGCGGATCGCGGTAACCATTCAATTCCGGTTAAGGCCGCACGGCCTGAATCGGCACGGCTACTGCTTACCCCGGCCGCCACATGCGGCGGCCGGACCAACGAAGAGGATTTGAGACCCGTGCGTTATGCTTATGGAGTGACAAGTGCGCTGCTGCTCGGCGGCGCCATGGTTTCCTTGGTCACCGGGGTCCCTGCCGGTGCGCAGGTGGCGCAGAACGACGCCAGCGAAATGCGCGATGTCGTGCCCCGGGCCGGAGCCCCGGCCAGCTTTGCCGATCTGACCGATCAACTCGCCCCCGCCGTGGTCAACATTTCCACGCGGCAACGGCTCAAAGTGCCGAACAATCCGCTGGCGCAGCTTTTCGGCATGCCCGGCGCAGATGGACCGCAGACGCGTGAGGCGCAATCGCTCGGCTCCGGTTTCATCATCACCGCCGATGGCTATGTCGTCACCAACAACCACGTGATCACCGCCGAAGGACAGGGACAGGTCGAATCGATCACTGTCACCATGCCCGATGGCAGCGAATATCCGGCGGAACTCATCGGGCGCGATGCAGCCTCCGATCTCGCCGTGCTCAAGATCGCGCGATCCAAGCCCTTCCCCTTCGTCAAGTTCGGGGATTCGTCGCGCGCGCGGGTGGGTGACTGGATCATCGCCATCGGCAATCCCTTCGGCCTCGGCGGCACGGTCACCTCGGGCATCGTTTCGGCCGTGTACCGCAACACGGGATCGGGCGGCGCCTATGACCGCTATATCCAGACCGACGCCAGCATCAATCGCGGCAACTCGGGCGGCCCGATGTTCGACATGCAGGGCCAAGTGATCGGCATCAACAATGCGATCTTCTCGCCCTCCGGCGGCAGCGTCGGTATCGGTTTCGCCATTCCGGCCGAAATCGCCCAGCCGATCGTGCAAAAGCTGATGAAGGGCCAGGCGATCGAGCGCGGTTATCTCGGCATCCGCATCCAGCCGGTCAACGAAGACCTCGCGGCATCGCTCGGCATCGCGCACAATCGCGGCGAATTCGTCCAGGCGGTCGAACCGGGCGGCGCGGCCGACAAGGCAGGCCTGCAAGCGGGCGATGTGGTGCTGAAAGTCAACGGCAAGGATGTCACGCCGGATCAGACGCTATCCTATCTGGTGGCGAACATCACGCCTGGCAGCCGGATCGCAATCGACCTGATCCGCGATGGCAGGCCGCGCACGGTCACTGCCGTTGTCAGCAAGCGCCCGAGCGAAGAAGAACTGGCCCGCCAGCAGATGTTCGATCCGGACACCGCCCCGCCGGGGGATGACAGCCGTGGGGCCGATTCCAGCGGTGTGGTCGAAAAGAGCCTCGGCATTCAGGTCATCCCGTTGACGCCGCAGATCGCGCGCCAGCTCGGCATGCCCGAAGGCACGCAGGGCGTCGTCATCGCCGGGGTCGATCCCAGTTCCGATGCGGGCGCCAAGGGGCTGCAACGCGGGGACATCATCCTCACCGCCAATTACAAGCCGCTCACCAGCCCGGCGGACCTGCAACAGGCCGTTACCGCAGCCAAGAGCGCGAAGCGCGAAGCGCTGCTTCTCAGAGTGCAGCGGCGCGGCGGCCCGGCCACCTATCTCCCGATCCGCCTGCGCTGACAGCAGCGGAACGACAAAAAAGGCGCGGTCCCGAGCGGATCGCGCCTTTTGTGTTGCGGATCAGGCGGGACGATGCAGCGTCATCCTTCTGCGCCATGCTGAACGCGTCTCAGCATCCATTTCCCCCATCAGTGAAGCCCGATTGAATCCTCAGGCAAGGTCAGGGGACTGCGAGATAAACGGGGCACGCCCCGATGCAAGCAACGATCCGATCAGCGGGCCGGGCCCGGAGGAAGGGCGATATCTTCCGGCTTTAGCAGAGGCGCCGGGCGGCCTCCCCGTCCGGCGAGTGCGCCTTGCTGTCCACCGCCCTGCGGGCCTTTATCCCCGCCGCGCTGCTCCATCGCGCCGCCGATGGCCCGTTCGAGGAAGTCGGGGCTGGCGGCAGGCGGCGTGGGTTTGTCGGCCGGTTGCTGATCGGGCGGGGGATAGGGATCGTCGCGCCAGTCGTTCCGGCGGTTCTGGTCCACCAGATTGCCCTGCTCGTCCACATAATAATATTCGCTGGGATCGCCGTAGAGGTGTTCCTCGTCCGGTTCGAGCTGCCATTCGGGCAGTTTCAGATCGGTATCGAACTGTTCCACCGGCCGCTTGGCCACCGCCACTCTCATATAAGCGGCAAAGGCGCGTGCGGGCGCGGCCCCGCCCTGCAGGCCGGGAACCGCCCGCGCATCGTCGCGCCCCATCCACACGCCGGTGGTGATGCCGCTGGAAAAGCCAAGGAACCAGCCGTCCTTGTTTGAACTGGTCGTGCCGGTCTTGCCCGCGACGGGGCGGCCGATCTGCGCCGCCTTGCCGGTGCCGACATTGACCGCCGTTTGCAGCAGGTCGGTAATGCCCGCCGCCACATAATCGGGCACGAGCTGCTGCGCTGTCGTCCCCTGATGCTGATACAGCACCGCGCCTTGCGCCGTCGTTACTTTCACAATGCCGTAGGGTTCGACCGACAGCCCCTTGGCCGAAACCGAGGCGAAAGCCCGGGTCATGTCCATCAGCCGCACATCGGATGTGCCCAGCACCATCGAGGGGTTGGTGGCGATGGGTGTGGTGATGCCGAAACGCCGCGCCATGGACGCCACCGTGCCAAAGCCGACTTCGTTGCCCAGTTGCGCGGCAACGGTGTTCTTCGAATAGGCGAAAGCGGTGCGCACATCGATCGGCCCGGCATAGCTGCCGCCCGAATTGCGCGGGCTCCAGCCACCGATCGTCACCGGCTCGTCCACCACCCGGTCATCGGGCAGATAGCCGGCTTCGAGCGCTGCCATATAAACGAACAGTTTCCACGCCGAACCTGGCTGGCGCACGGCGCGGATCGCCCGGTTGTAATTGCTCGACACGTAATCCGTGCCGCCCACCATGGCGAGCACCGCCCCGTCCCGGTCCAGGCTGACCAGCGCGCCCTGTGCGCCCCTGGGCACGTTGGCCTGGATGGCGGTGGCGGCCGAACGCTGCATGTCAGGGTCGAGCGTGGTCCACACTTCGATCGGTTCGCGCGTTTCCGGCAACAGGATATCGAGCTGCGGCAAAACCCAGTCAGTGAAATAGCGGGCGGAATTCTGCCCGGCTTCAGGCTTGAGCCGCACGGTGGACACGTCAATCGCATCCGCTTCCGCCGCGCCGATCGCCCCTTCCCGCTTCATCAGTTGCAGCACGATATTGGCGCGCTGCACCGCCGCCTGGACATCGGCCGTGGGCGAATAGCGCGACGGCGCTTTCACCAGCCCGGCGATGATCGCCGCTTCGCCGATGTTGAGATCGCGCGCCGAATGGCTGAAGAATTTGCGGCTGGCCGCATCCACGCCATAAGCGCCGCCGCCGAAATAGACCTTGTTGAGGTACAGTTCGAGAATCTGTTCCTTGGTGAATTTCGCTTCCAGCGCCATGGCCAGCACCGCCTCGCGCGCCTTGCGGTCGAAACTGCGGCTGTTGTTGAGGAAGACGTTGCGCGCCAACTGCTGCGTGATCGTGGATGTTGCCGCGATCCGCTTGTCATCGGTGAACGACACCCACAACGCGCGGGCCAGCCCCAGCGGATCGACGCCGAAATGCGAATAGAAGCGCCGGTCTTCGACCGAAACCATCGCATCCTTCATCACTTGCGGAATTTCATCGGATCGCAGCCAGGTGCCCGGACTGGGCCCCATGGTGAGGATTTCGCTGCCATCGCGGGCGCGGACCACGATGGTCTGCCCGGCTGCGGTTTCCTTCAGTTCACTGAAGCCCGGCATCGACCGCGCGGCCATCGCCACTGCAATGCCCAACGCCAACACCACCAGCAGTGCAAACGCGGCACCCCAGACAAGCACGCGGCGCAGCCAGCGGCTTTTCTTCCGTGGCGGCTGCGCATCGGACTTGCCAGGCTCGCGGCGCACATCCCGTCTTGCCATCTAGCGCGCTTACCTCAAAAACATCGCGGGGAAAGGCCCGCACCGGCGGGGCTGTCCTGCCTCGCCGATCTGTAACACAGCGTTAACGCCCCAACACCATCCGATCGGCGCACGCTGCCGCACGTCCTATTCCTGCGGCCGGAAATCGAGCGAAGCGCTGTTGATGCAATAGCGCAGGCCCGTGGGTTGCGGCCCATCCGGGAACACGTGCCCCAGATGGCCTTCGCAGGCGGAGCAACGCACTTCGACGCGCACCATGCCATGCGAGTTATCGCGATGTTCATCCACCGCGCTCTCGTCCACCGGCTGATAGAAGCTCGGCCAGCCCGATCCGCTGTCGTACTTGGTGTCCGACGCGAACAATGGTTGCCCGCACCCGGCACAGCGATATTCGCCCGCCGCCTTGTTCTTCTCGTAAGCGCCGGTGAAAGCCCGTTCCGTCCCCGCTTCGCGCAGGATGCGGTATTGTTCCGGCGTCAGCCTTTCACGCCATTGCGCTTCGCTCAACTCCAGCTTGTCAGCCATGTGTGCGTCTCCTTCTGGTGGTGCGAATATGGCGTCGGCCGGTCAGCGCGCAAGGGCCGCCTGCTCAGGCATTGGGGTCGGCATAGTGCGCCGGCGGCTGAATCACGTCCATCCGTTCGGCCAGCAGGGGGCGGAAGCTCGGCCTGCTCTTGAACAGGGAATACCAGCCTTTCGACTGTTCGTGCCCTTTCCAGTCGATCCCGCCGAGATAGTCCGCCACCGAAATCTGTGCCGCGGCCGCCAGATCGGCAAGGCTCATCTGCGCCCCGGCCAACCACGGGCGATTGTCGATCAGGTAATCCACATAATCGAGATGATCGTGCGCCAGCTTCATCGCTTCGCGCAGCATGCGCGAATCCGGGGCCGCGCGATAAACCAGCCGCTTCTTCATCCGTTCGTGCAGCAGCGGGGCGGTAACATCGACAAAGAAATTCTCATCGAACAGCGCCACCAAACGGCGGATTTCGGCGCGATTGGCGGCCGACCCGTTGATCATCGGGTTCTTGTCGACCGTTTCCTCGAAATATTCGCAGATCGCCTGGCTATCGACCAGCACCGTACCCTTGTCGGCCTCGACCATCACCGGGGTCCGGCCCGCCGGGTTCAGATGAAAGAATTCGTCCCGCCCGTCCCACGGATTTTCACGCTTCAGTTCATAGCTGACGCCCTTTTCGCTGAGCAGCAGGCGCACTTTGCGGCTGAACGGACAGAGCGGGAATTGATAGATTTGCCACATGGCGGCAACTCTTGCCGCAAGCGGCTGCGCCAGTCCACTGGCAAGCAGGAATTTATCGCGGGGAGCGGCCTAGAGCCCCGAGGCTTCCAGCGATTTGAGGCACAGCGGCATGGTCTTGCCCAAAGCTTCCGGCTCGGCCAGGGCTTTTGCTTCGGCGGTCAATGCTGCTCTGGCTTCTTCTTCGGTCATCCCCGCGCTTTTCATGGCGCCATGGACCGCGCGGAGGAAATATTCGCGTCCCCGCTCTTCCATCGGGGGATAGCTGGCCCCGCGCGGATCGTTGCGTTCCTGCGCCGCGGCGACGAAGGCAAAGGCGGTGGCACAGCGCAGCTTGAACTGCTGGGCGGGCGTTAGGGAGCCCGCCGCAACGGCCGCAGACGAGGCGGCAAGCGTGGCGCACAACAGAACGGTGGCGAGAGACGTGGTCCTGAAATTCATCCCGCCCCTATAACAGAGGGGCGCTGAACCGCAGCCCTGCAAATTACACCGCCACCGATCCGGCCGATGCGTCCGCAAGGACGGGTGGCTAGCGTGCGATTTCGAACACCGCGTGCTGGGCCAGCCAATTGGCCATGCCCGCGCCGACCACCCGGCCATCGGACACGAACCAGCACCGTTCGACATTTACACCCTTGGCCGCCAGCATATCGCGGAAATCTGCAATCGTCAGGTGATGGATATTGGGTGTATCGTACCAGCTGTAAGTCAATTGCCGGGTCACTGGCATGCGCCCGCGCCAGAGCAACGCCATCCGCACGCGCCAATGGGCAAAATTGGGAAAGCTGACGAACGCCTTGCGGCCAACGCGCAGCAGCTCGTCCAGCATCAGATCGGGGCGCGCGGTGGTCTGCAAGGTCTGGCTGAGGATGGCATAGTCGAACGCATCGTCGGGATAGAACGCCAGATCGCTGTTCGCATCGCCCTGAATCACCGGCAGGCCTTTGCTTACGCACTGTTCGACTTTGGCCGGATCGATCTCCATTCCGCGCGCATCCACGCCTTTCCGGTCGCGCAGGGCGGCCATCAACGCACCATCGCCGCATCCGATATCGAGCACGCGCGAACCGGGCGTGACATGATCGGCAATCAGGGCAAGATCGGGGCGAAGCGCTTTCATGACGAGATATCCGCGGAGAACCGTTCCATTATCTTGCCCGGTTCGGCAACGGCAGCCCAGCCCAGCTTGCGATAAAGCCCGTGTGCGTCCGCCGTGCGCAGCAGCCAGGCACGCACTGCCCGTAAATCGGGATGGTCCTGCAAATGCGCCACCATGGCTTTCGACAGGCCCTGCCCGCGATGCGCCTCCAGCACATAGACATCGAGCAGATAGGCCATCGAGGCATAGTCCGTGATGACCCGGGCCATGGCGACCTGTTGCCCTTCATGGATCACGGCGACGCAAAAGCTGTTGCGGAGCGCCCTGGCCACTGTTTCCCGCGCGATACCTTTCGCCCAATAACTGCGGGTGAGGAAGGCATGCGCGGCCGCCGGATCGATCCGAGCCTGATCGTCGATCAGTTCATAACCGGGGGAAAGGCCGCTCATTGGCTGAGGAACCCGGCCATGACCCGGTCGAGCGCGGGCACATCAAGCAGGAAACTGTCATGCCCGAAAGGCGCGGACAGTTCGACGAAGCTGACCGGCGCACCCGAAGCGTTGAGCGTATGGACCAGCCTGCGCGACTGTTCGGTGGGATAGAGCCAATCGGTATCGAAGCTGACCACGCAGAAACGCGCCTCCGTCCGGCCGAAAGCTTCGGCCAGCTTGCCGCCGTGTTCTTCCTCCAGATCGAAATAGCTCATCGCGCGGGTGATATAGAGATAGGAATTGGCGTCGAACCGGGTGGTGAAGCTCAACCCCTGATGGCGCAGATAGCTTTCGATCTGAAAATCCGCATCGAAGCCGAAGCTTTTCGCATCGCGATTCTGCAGCCGGCGGCCGAATTTCTCGGTCAGGCTTTCTTCCGAAAGATAAGTGATATGCGCGCCCATGCGCGCCACCGCCAGCCCCGCATCGGGGGCCTTGCCAGTGCCGTAGTAATTGCCGCCCTGCCAATCCGGATCGGCCATGATCGCCTGCCGCCCCACTTCCTGAAAGGCGATGTTCTGGGCCGCCATGGTCGCGGTGCTGGCGATGGCCAGCACCCGCCGGGGAATATGCGGCCAGTTGGCGGCCAGGCTGAGCGCCTGCATCCCGCCCATCGACCCGCCGACGATGGCATGGAGCGTTTCGATTCCCAGCTGTTCGAACAGCGCGACATGCGCGCGCACCATATCGCGAATGGTGATGACGGGAAAACGCATGCCATAAGGCTTGCCGTCGGGGGCGATGCTGCTCGGCCCGGTGGAACCCATGCAGCCGCCGATCACATTGGCGCACAGGACATAGAACCTGTCGGTATCGATCGGTTTGCCCGGCCCCACCGAGCGATCCCACCATCCCGGCTTGCCGGTGATCGGATGCGGGCTGGCGACATGCTGATCGCCGGTGGTCGCATGGGCGACGAAAATCGCATTGTCCCGCGCCGCGTTCAGCGTGCCATAGGCTTCATACGCGATCCGCACGCCTTCCAGCCGTTGCCCCCCATCGAGCGGCAACGGGTCGGGCAATTCCAGCACTTTGCTGGCGGTAATGGTCGCAGAGCCTGCCATGGTGATCGCGAATTGGGGGACATGCCCCGCGCTGTCAATTGCGGCGCGCGCGTTTGGCGGGAATTTCCCGCAACACCCGGTACCGAAAAATCGAAGCGTGGCTTGCCATGGGCGATACAATGGCTGTCAATTCGCCCCGAACAAGGCTATGCGCGCGCCCGTGACTGACATGCGCCCCATAGCCAAACCGTGGATCGAAGCGATCCATGCCTATGTCCCCGGCAAGAGCAAGACCGCGGATGGCCGTCCGCTGATCAAGCTGTCCGCCAACGAAAACCCGCTGGGCACCAGCCCCGCGGCGCTGGCGGCGGCGGATCACGCCCAGCCGACTTTCCTCTATCCCGATCCCGATTCCCTCGCTCTGCGGGAAAAGATCGGCGCGGTCCACGGCCTCGATCCGGCGCGTATCGTCTGCGGCGCAGGCTCGGACGAACTGCTCAATCTCGCCGCGCAGGCTTATGCCGGGCCGGGGGACGAAGTGATCTACGTCCGCTATGGCTTCTCCGTGTATGACATCGCCGCCCGGCGTTGCGGCGCGACCCCGGTTGTCGCCCCCGACAAGGATTTCGGCACCGATGTCGATGCCCTGCTAGCGCTGGTGAACGAAAAAACCCGCGCGGTTTTCATCGCCAATCCCAACAACCCCACCGGCAGCTTCCTGCCGCGCGGCGAAATCGCCCGCCTGCACGCCGCGCTGCCGGGCGACGTGCTGTTCGTGCTCGATCAGGCTTATGGCGAATATGTCAGCACCGAGAATGACGATGGCGGGCTGGCGCTGGCCGCCGCACACGAAAACGTGCTCGTTACCCGCACATTCTCCAAGATTTATGGGCTGGCCGGGCAGCGGATCGGCTGGGCGACCGGTGCGCCGCATCTCGTGGCGATGCTGAACCGCATCCGTCTGCCGTTCAATGTCACCAACAGCGGACAGGCCATGGCTGTGGCCGCACTGGACGATCAGGCTTTCGTCACCCGCTCGCGCGAACACAACCGTGCCGAACGCGCCCGCTTCATCGAAGCGATCCGTGGCATGAGCAATCACGGACTGCGCCCGCTGCCGAGCGAGGCCAATTTCGTGCTCGTGCTGTTCGAAGGTGCGCTGACCGCCGAAGCCGCGCAGGAAGGCCTGGCTCAGCGCGGCTATGCCACGCGCTGGTTGCCGGGGCAGGATCTGGCCCAGGGCCTGCGGATCACGATCGGCACGGCCGAACAGATGAACGATATCATCGCCGGGCTGCGAGATATGGCCGAGGCGGCCGGATGAGTTTCGACAAAGTCGCGATCATCGGGCTTGGCCTGCTCGGCGGGTCTATCGGCCTTGCCGTGGCACAGGATTTGCCCGGCACAGCCACCGCCGGCTATGATGCCGATCCCGCCGTGCGCCAGCGCGCGACCGAACGCGGTCTTGCCAATACGATCTGCGACAGCGCGGCCGATGCCGTGGCCGATGCCGATCTCGTCATCCTGTGCGTGCCGGTGGGGGCCATGGGTACCGCTGCCGCGGAGATTGCCGCGGCGCTCAAGCCCGGCTGCGTGATCAGCGATGTCGGCTCGTCCAAGCAGAGCGTCCTCACCGCTCTCAGCGCAGCCCTGCCCGAAGGCACGGCAATCATCCCCGCACACCCCGTCGCCGGGACGGAGCACAGCGGGCCCGACGCGGGGTTCGCTGCCCTGTTCCGCCAACGTTGGTGCATCATAACCCCACCCGAAGGTGCCGACCCGGCACAAGTCGAGGCGCTGTCCGCGTTCTGGAGCGCGTTGGGCGCGAATGTGGAAGTGATGGACCCGCGCCATCACGATCTTGTGCTTGCCGTCACCAGCCACCTGCCGCACCTGATTGCCTACACTATCGTCGGCACCGCGTCCGATCTCGAAAACGTGACCCGCAGCGAAGTGATCAAGTACTCGGCCGGGGGGTTCCGCGATTTTACCCGCATCGCCGCGTCTGACCCGACGATGTGGCGCGACGTCTTCCTCAACAACAAGGAAGCCGTATTGCAGATGCTACAGCGCTTCACCGAGGATCTGACCGCGTTGCAGCGCGCGATCCGCGTGGGCGATGGCGAACAGTTGTTCGATCATTTCACCCGCACGCGCGCCATCCGCCGTTCGATCATCGAAGAAGGCCAGGATGATGATCGGCCCGATTTCGGCCGCAGCGACCACGAACGCCCCGCCTGAACCACAGGTGGTGAGGCCCGTCAGTGTGGGCCTGCCTAGCCATTCAGCGCGTTGATCGCAGCTTTCACGCGCGTTTCGATCTCCTCACGCGGGAGCCCGGGCGGGATCGGTTCGCCAAATCGCACGGTTATCGTCCCGCGCCGTTTCCAGAGCCGGTGATATAGCGGCCCGCTGTCCACGGCGACCGGGATCACCGGCAGGCCCAGCAACTTGTAAAGCCCGGCAAAGCCCGATTGCAGCGGCGCCTTCTGCCCATGGGGAACCCGGGTCCCTTCGGGAAAGATCACCAGCGGGCGGCCCTCTTCGATGCGTTTCTTCGCCCCGGCGATCATCGCGCGCAGCGTCCTGGCGCCCTGGCTGCGTTCGACGGGAACCAGCCCGTAAAGCTGCGCAAGGCGGCCCCAACCGGGAATGCGAAACAGTTCGGCCTTGGCGAAAACCGCCGGGCGCGAAAACAGATTGGGAGTCTCGATCGCTTCGAAAAAGCTTTCATGCTTGATCGCATAAAGCGCGGGCTCTGCCATGGGGCTGCCTTCCTCACGCAGGGAAATGCCCAGCAGATGATGCACGCACCAGCGATGCCACCGCGCCCATGCATGCGTGATCGGAACCACGCCCCTGCCGCCGAACAGCAGAGAGAGCAGCCCGCCTGTCACCAGAACCGCCGTCACACTGTAGAAAACCACATAGAACAGCAAGCTGCGCACGATCGCCACGATCAAGCCACCGCGTTCCATAGACGGAGAAGCTGGCTGGCGAGAAACTTGTTGTACTCCAGGAACAGCCTGCGCAGCGGCAAAGGCGAAGGCACCGCATCGCGCAGCACACTGACCTGCCCGGGCAAATCGTAGCCCAGTTCCGCCGCCGCCCGCCGCATGTGCCAGTCCGCCGTGACCAGACGGATCGAACGAACCTTGTTCGCGGTGACCCAATTGGCGGTTTCTTGCGCGTTACCCCGTGTATCGACCGCATCGCGCCCTAAAGTGATACAGCACTGCATCAGGCGCGGTTCGACCTTATAAGCCACCGCGAACTCGCGCGGTTTCACCTCGGGGTCGACCCCGGTCACCAGCATCTTTTTCGCATGGCCCGCCCGCAGCACCTGCAGGCCGCGCATGATCCGGCCCCCGCTACCCGTGGGGACCACCACCGCATCGGTTCGCTGCGCGCCCGCCGGGCCCGGCAGGAAATTGGCGAACCATATGAAACCGAAAATCCACAGGAGGAAACCGGCTGCCAGAATGCGACGGATCATAGCATTCTCCGCAGCGCCGAAAGCACTGTGAAACGCGCCGTCAATGTTGCCAGTATCACCCCGACAAGCGGAATAAACACCAGCAGCAGCCAGTCCATCACTGTCAGTCCCCCGCCTGCAAGCATGCCCGAATCCAGCGCTGCAAATTGCCGCGTCAGCCCGACAATAGCAATCAACCCCGCCGCAAGCCCGGCAATTCCGCCGAGCACCGCATCACGAGCGACAGACCGCTGGAATATCCGGGCAATCTGCGCATCCGTCCCCCCCAGATGATGCACGATCTCGATCGTATCGCGGTTGACGCCCAGCGCGGTACGCGCGGCCAGCCACACCGCCGCTGTGCTCGCCGCCGCCAGGAGCAGGATCAGCGCCAGTGCAAGGTATTGCAGCGAACGAATGGCCGAAACCACCGGGCGAAGCCAGCTCGCCTGCGCATCGATCCGTGCCGCGGGCGCCACAGCCAGCAGGCGCGGGCGCAATTGCGCCAGCCTGTCCTGCGTCGCTTGCCCATCGAGGCTGGCATCGATCAGGGCCGGCAGGGGAATCGCCTCGTCGCCTTCACCCTGCGCGCCGAGCCAGGGTTCCATCAATCTGTCGACCTGCTCCTTGGGCACCAGCGCCGCATTCTCCACACCGGGGGTCGCGTTCAGGAACCGCAGCGCGGCCCGTGCCTGCCGATCCCGCTCCGCTGGAGACGCTTCGACGATCTGGACGGTTATTCCCCCCGCCAGTTCGGCCCGCGCCGCATTGGCCACATTGTTCAGCGCCAGGGCACCGCCTGCCGCGATAGTCGTCAGCGCGATCATGATCGCGATCACCCACGGCATCGGCCCCGCGAGCCGGGCCTGAGTCAGCAACTGCTCGCCCCTCATCCGGTTCACCACAGGCAATCCGCGCCTTGCGGCAGCGGCAATGGCGGCAAATGCGCTCATGATGGCCCGCCCTTGCCCCGGGGGGGATAACGCAGCGCCCCGGTGGGATCGCTGAGCCGCCCCCTGTCGAGCCGCATGATCAACGGATCGGTCACTTTCTGGAGGAGATGCAGATCGTGCGTGGCCACCACCACCGTCGTTCCCAAGCGGTTGAGCGCTTCGAACAACCGCAGCAGCTTCAACGCCATTTCCGGGTCGACGTTGCCGGTCGGCTCGTCCGCCACCAGCATATCGGGCCTGCCGATCACCGCGCGGGCAATCGCCACGCGCTGCTGCTCCCCGCCCGAAAGCGTCGCCGGGCGCGCTGCCGCCCGGTCGGCCAACCCGACCCAGTCGAGCATATCGGACACCGGCTTGGCGATTTCCTGCTCCGGCAAGCCTGCCACACGCAATGGCAGAGCCACGTTATCGAAAGCCGACAGATGCGGCACCAGCCGGAAATCCTGGAACACCACCCCTAATCTGCGGCGGAAGGCAGGCAGATCGTCGCGCGGCATGGTGATGACATCGGTGCCGAACATCCGGATCATTCCGCGCGAAGGGCGCTGGGCCAGATAGAGCAGGCGCAGCAGCGATGTCTTGCCCGCCCCGCTCGCCCCGGTCAGGAAATAGAAGCGGCCGGGATGGAGCGTGAACGACATGTCGCTCAATATCTCCTTGCCCGTGCCGTAACGCAGCCCGACATTGTCGAACTGGACGATATTCCCCCCCGTGTCGTTCATCGGGGTCTGGCTGCAAACGAACTAAGCATCGTGCGGGGGCTATAGCCGCCAATCGATGTGGAAAAAAGGCATCTGCCAACACCACTTCACAGTGGGACACTTGTTGGCCGCGATGGCTCATGCTTTACATGGATCATGATCATATCCTGCCCTGCGTGCGCGACGCGATATGTTGTCCCCGACAACGCGATCGGCGTGGAAGGCCGCACTGTGCGGTGTGCGAAATGCCACCATAGCTGGTTTCAGGAAGGTCCCGAACTCACCCCGCCTACCGTTGCCGCAGCGGCTCAAGATGCGACCGCTTCCGCGCCTGTTGCCGTGCCGCCAACCCCCGCGCAGGAAGCGCCCGCTCCAGCCGCCCCTCCTCCGGCGCAGGATGCACCGCCCGTTTCCGAACCGCAAGCCAGCCCGCGTACGCAAGCTACCGTCACCGACGCGGCGAGCGGTGGACTGGGGGATGAAACGGTGTCCCAGTTCGATCATGGCCCACCGTTCCGCCCACGCCGTCATCGCCTGCGCCTGTGGACCGCCGGGGCGGTCCTGTTCGCACTGGCCGCAGGGGGCATCATCGCAGCGGTCAGCTATCGCGGCCTGCCCGATTGGGTGCCGGTGAACCGGCCGGTCTTCGCCCAGGCGAAACCCGATCTCCGTCTCGAATTTCCGCCGCAGAAACAGGATCGCCGCACTCTGCCCAATGGCACGGAATTTTTCGGAGCCAGCGGTGTGGTGACCAATATCGGCACCACAGTGCAGACGGTGCCGCCGATTCTCATCGTGCTACGCGATGGGCAGGAACGGATCGTCTACAGTTGGGAAGTGCCACCGCCGAAAAGCAAGCTGGCCCCCGGTGAAAGCGTGACGATCAACGAAGCAGTCACCGATGTCCCCCGCTCGGCCAAATTCGCGGAAATCGGCTGGAAACCAAGCTGATAACCCCTGCAAGCACCGGGTAAACCGGGATAAGCCAAGAAATCTTTCATTCAGGTGCTCAAGGGCGCTTGCAGGGCGCAAATGCCTTTGCTAATGGCCCGCTCCTACCCTGCGGGGCCCCGGAAAAAGGGGCCCTTATCGATTATGCGGTCGTGGCGGAACTGGTAGACGCGCAACGTTGAGGTCGTTGTGGGCGAAAGCCCGTGGAAGTTCGAGTCTTCTCGACCGCACCAATCAAAGCAGCAACAAAACCAATCATTGCCTTCGGGCACCTTCACCCGCGCGGGCGAGGCGGTTTCTGATTTTGGTAGCGTACTTCTGTTCTGCATAGCCCGGAACAACGCATCGATGGGTCAAGCCTGATCTATCCGCGACTTTGTTCAAGCAGTATCGATTTTTCGATCGCGGCGAGTGACGCACATCCGACATGCGACATGGCCAGTTCCAGTTCGGCGCGAAGAATATGCAGCATGTGCGCAATGCCCTGCATTCCGCCGACGGCGAGCGCATGCAACTGCGGACGGCCGACCAGCGTCGCCCGTGCGCCGAGGGCAAGCGCCTTGAGAACATCCGTCCCATGACGCACCCCGCTGTCGAGCAGGAGAGGCAGCTTATCCTCCACCGCATCGACCATCGCAGGCAGCATATCGAGAGGGCAAGCAAGGCCATCGAGCACCCGGCCGCCATGATTGGATACGATGATCCCGTCAGCGCCATGCTCAAGCGCCAGACGTGCATCCTCCGGCGAAAGCAACCCTTTCACCACAATAGGCAGGCGGGTCTGCGACCGCAGCCAGGCAAGACTTTCCCAGGTCGGCGCCGCATCCAGCAGGGCTGTCCCGAATACGATCTTTCCGCCTGCGACATCGGCATTCTGCGAAAGCCTCGGCATCCCTTGAAGATTTGCAGCCTCAACCCCGCGCGGCAAAGCAAACTCGCTTCTTTTTACCGACGCATCCACGGTAAAGACCAGGACCTGATAACCGGCGGCTTCGGCTCTGTTGACCAGTTCGGCAGTGTATCCCCGGTCCGACTGGAAATAGAGCTGAAACCAAAGTGGAGGCGCCTGCATGCGCAATTCCGTTGCGGCAGCGCGAGCCGCGGCGGCAATGTCTTCCAGCGGGATACTGGACAGCGTGCTCACCACCATAGTGGTATCGAGCGCGGTTGCGGCACTCACCGCTGCCAGTTCGCCGTGCGGATGCGCAAGGCGGTGATAGGCGACAGGCGCCAGCAGGACCGGGGCGGCATGCCGCAGGCCGAACATCTCCAGCTCTGTCGTTGCCCCGCGCATATCCGCCAACATCCGTGGGACCAGACGATAGCGGTCGAACTGCGCCCTGTTGGCCGCCAGCGAGGTTTCTGGACCCGCACCGGATTGGATATGACGCCAGGTAGCGGGGGGAAAATGAGCCTCTGCCCGGCGCTCGTAATCCGGCAAGCTTCGGATATCGTTCGGAATGGCTGTCAAAGGCGGCAACGCAGTCTGCGTGTCATCCGCGCCCGTCCCGCTCATGTCACCGACCATTGCCGCAGCAAATTGTGATAGACGCCTGTTAGCGGATTGATCGACGCATGGTGCGGATGGTCCGCCACCAGCCGTTGAATCGCGCCGTCCAATTCAAACAATGTCCGGCGCTGGATATCGGATGGCACAAGGCTCTGAGTCCAGAAAAAGGAAGCCAGACGAACGCCTTTCGATACTGGCGTGACGCGGTGCTGGCTGGTCCCCGGGTAGATCACCATATCACCCGCAGGAAGCTTGACGCGATGATCGCCATAGTTGTCCTCGATCACCAGTTCGCCCCCTTCGTATTCGTCCGGATCGCTGAAGAACACGGTGCAGGAAATATCGGTGCGGACGTAGGCATCGGCATCAGGCATGCGAAACAGCGCATTGTCGATGTGATTGCCATAGGCGCCACCGCCTTCATAACGGTTGAACCGCGGCGGCAGGACACGCAGCGGCAGGGCCGCGGCAATGAACAGCGGGCATTGGCCAAGCCGATCCAGAACCAGACTGCCCAGTTGTCTTGCCACCTGGCTATCGAGTGGCAACTGAAGATTGCTTTTGACATGGGCTGCCTGATGCCCCGCCGTCACTCGGCCATCCTGCCATGCAGCCTGGTCCAACGCTTCACGGCATTGCCGCACATCATCGCTGGAAAGCAGCGCCGGTATCTTGAGCATCATGCGCGGGGTGATCCATTACGAACGACAGGGCATATAGCGGCCACGGCTTTACGTCGGACACACGAAGAATTGTAGCTGGCCCGTCCTTCAATTCCCGCGCGCCCGATCAGATATGGTCCCTATGCCATTGTTGCGAGGCATTCGCATAGCCAAGACCTGACGATGGGTCGAGATGAAATTGCCCGGAGCGTATCGCTGCTCCTGATTTCCCGAATCAAAGCCCGGCATACGCGCAGCAGCCACACCGTTTGCCGCAGCGTGCTTGGGGGACCGTTCCATGTAACCGACATGGCAAAACCCGCCCCCAAGGGGACGGGCTGCCTTTTCGCGATCAGTTCAATACTTCAGGCTGAGCGTCGCAAATGCCGAGCGCCCCGGAGCGAGCGACACGAAATGCGTCGTGTAGGTCCGGTCATAGTAGCGCTTGTTGGTCAGGTTCTGGACGTTGATCCGCAGTGCCACGTTCTCGGTAATATCGACCGCCGCCGTTGCATCGAAGCGCCAGTAACCGGGAATGGTCCGCTCGACCGTGCCCACACCGGCAACCGTAGCAAAGTTGCCATATTGCTTGGAGTTGTAGATAGCCCCGCCGCCGATCTGGAAACGATCAGCGATGTCGAAAGTCGTCCAGGCCGTGAAGCTGTGCTTGGGCGTATTCGGAAACGGCTTGCCATTGTTGGCGTGATTGAGGCCCGCATTCTTGACCTCGGAATCCATGTAGGTGTAACCGCCGAAAATACTCCAGAAGGGCAGCGGTTTGCCGTTGAACCCGATCTCGAAGCCATCGATACGACGCTCACCGACATATTCAGGCAGCCCGGTCGAACCGGTCGTGCGGGCATTGGTGGTTTCGGTGCGGAACAGCGCCAGGTTCAGAGCCAGCGCCGCATCGAAGAACTCCCACTTGGTGCCGATTTCATAGGATTTGGTTTCTTCGGCCTTCAGGTCGTTCAGCGTGGTGATTGCGATAGCATTGCCTTCCGAACCTTCGCCCACCAGGCTGCCCGGAGGCGTGGTCGACTTGGCATAGGAAATATACAGGCTCCCGTTCGGCCGGGGCTTGAACACCAAGCCCACCTGATAATTCAGGAAGTTATCCTTGACCTTCAGCGACGTGGTGCCGGCCGCCGCGATCGATTTGCTGGTCGTCTTATACCAATCATAGCGCAGACCCAGATTCAGCAGCAGTGCATCGGTGATGGTAATCGTGTCGGCGGCATAGAGCGCGTAGGTCGTCGCCTTGGTGATGCCGGTGATACCGCTTTTCACGATGGGCTCAGGCGTCACACCATCGGCCGCATAATTGACCCAGGGATCATGCGGATTGGGATTGAACAGATCCGTGCAGTTATAATTGGAACCAGCGCCCACTTCGCTCATACCGGTTGCCCCGGCACCGCTGTTCACACAGCGCGGCGATGTGTTGACATTATAGTTGCCGCGCTTCGAGCGCTCCCAACTTCCTTCGAAGCCGACCGAGAAGCTGTGCTTGATCGACCCGGTTTCGAAAGTGCCGGAAAGGTCGATCTGATCGACCACCGAATCGACGCTGCTGTGGCGGCTGTTCACACGGCGCCAAAGCTTGCCGTTCGCGACGTTGCCCTGGCTGTCATCCGGCTGCGTAAGGATATAGGCCTGCTTCACATTGGCGTACTTGGCCGTGTTCCGGATGCGGATGGTATCGCTGAGATCGTGTTCAACGCGAAACAACACTTCGTCTATGTTGGTCTTGCGGAAATCGCGATCGGCCAGACCGTAAAAGGTTGAGCGCTTGATCTTGCGCCCGTTGATCACTTCCGCCGGCCCGATATGAAGCTGATCGGCGGTCTTCACCTGGTTGGCATTGCCCTGGCGCTCGAACGGCATGCCCGGATCGGGGATATCGTCGCTTTCGAGATGGTAGTAATTCACGAAAGCGCGGGTCGGTGTATCCAGACCGATCGCGAAAGACGGCGAGATCCCCCAACGATTGTACGTAACGACATCGCGGCCCGCCACATCGGCATCGTGCCACATGGCATTGAGGCGAACGGCCGCCGTTGTACCGATCTGATAGTTCGCATCCAGCGTCGCACGCTTGTAGTCGTCCGTGCCGTAGCTCAAGTCCGCGCGCGCTTCCGTGCCCAGATGCGCCATCTTGCTCACAAGATTCAGGCTGCCACCGGCGCTGCCACGCCCGCCCATCGTGGAATCGCCGCCCTTGACGACTTCGATCTGCTCGATCGCGAAAATCTCACGCGATTGGCCGCCTATACTGCGGATACCATCCAGATAGGTGCTGCCCTGCGCATCGAAGCCACGAATAAACGGCCGGTCCCCTTGCGGATTACCGCCTTCACCGGCGCCGAAGGTGATTCCAGGCACAGTGCGCAGCGCTTCGACGAAAGTGGTCGACCCGCTTTCCTGTATCACCTGCGAAGGGAGGACGATGACAGTTTTCGGCGTATCGAGCAGCGGCGCGGTGTATTTTGGCGAATCCGCCTTGTCGACCTTGTATCCCTGTTCGTCGATAACCGTGTCGGTGACCGTCACGCCCCCAAGCCGGTTGGAACTGGCCTGAGTGGAGGAATTGTCCTGCGCCAGCGCGGGTGAAGCGATCAGACCGACGCAACTCAGAGCAAGATAGGCTGGAACTGCGGTAACGGTATTCTGACGTAGCCGAGACATTTGACCCCCTTATTGAGAATGAGTTTCAAGTTTCTCCAGCTAATGAGAATGGATCGCGATAATTGCAAGAAGCTTTCCCATTTATTGCTGCTTTTTGCCTCCCCGATCTGTTCCTGTGTCTTTTGGGCAACAAAAAGGGCCTGTAGGGGTATCCCCACAGGCCCTCCGCAAGAACATTTCTATGCGATCAGTAGTGCAGGTTTGCCGTCAACAGAGCCGAACGCCCGGGCGCAACATTGGCAAAAATGCCGACATGCGATGCGTCGTAGTACAGCTTGTTGGTCAGGTTCTGAACGTTGAGGCGAAGATCCAGATTGTCGCTCACCTTATAGCCGATCGTGGCATCGATACGGGCATAAGGTTTGAACCACTGGGTATTGGCGTCGTTCACATAACGCTTCCCGGTGTAGTTGACGCCGCCACCGATGTCGAATTCCGGCGTGATCTTGTACGTGGTCCAGACGCTGAAGCTGTGCGGTGCCACAAATTTGATCTTGTTGCCCGCATTCGCCCCGGTTCCATCGTCGATGAGCTTCGCGTTGAGGTAGGTATAGCCCCCGAAAATGTTCCATTCAGGAGTGATGTTGCCCGACACGCCGAATTCGAAGCCCCGAACACGGTTGTTACCGATCAACTGCACCGTTCCAGTAATGGGATCGGTTGCACGGGCGTTACTCTTCTTGGTCTGGAACACCGCTGCCGTCAGCGAAAGCTGCTCGTCGAACAGGTCCCACTTGGTTCCCAGTTCCCAGCTCCTGGCCCGCTCCGGCTTGAGATTCACGTTGTTGTTGTTGAGTGTGCAGGCACCGGCGCCCTCCGCACCGCCGGCCATACCCGCGCACTCACCCGAGGGATTGGATGACGTGCCGTAAGACAGATAGATGCTGCCATTGGGTAGCGGCTTGTAAACCAGTCCGGCCTGATAGTTCCAGAAATCATTCTTCGCCGTGCGCGTCCCATCCGACACCTTATAATCATCGTAGCGGATGCCGAGATTGATCTGGAACTGTTCGGAAAGAGACAAGGTGTCGAACAGGAATGCGGCCATGGTTTTATGCTTGATCGGGACAGCTGGGGTCGTAAACGGAGTCTTCACCAGCGGGTTGAACGCGGCATAGGGATCGGGGTCGTGGAGCGATTGCAGCAATGGCACCGCCCCGGCGGCCTGGGCCCATGCCGGGCGGCTTCTCTGCTTTTCCTTGCTGTATTCGACACCCGCAATGAAGCTGTGCTCGATACCGCCGGTATTGAATTTGCCGCGTAGATCCGTTTGGTTGAGAAAGCCCTCGGTCAGGATATTCGCGGAACGGAAATCAATCAGCACACGGCCGGTCTCTGGCGTGGCCGTGGTCGTGTTGAAGCTCGGGCGGCTGACAATATACTCGTTGGTCGTACGGACGAGACGCGTCGCATTGCGCAGCGTGATGCTTTCGGTCAGATCATATTCGAGAATGGCGGAGCCGAAATGCCCTTCCGTCTCGCGAAAATCACGATTGGCAAAACCATAGAAATTGTTGCGCTTCAGCTTGAGCGGGCTCGTCGTTCCCGAGTTCTGGAACGGATGACCAAAATCGGGAATATCGTCTGTCTTCAGATAGGAATAAGCCAGCGTAGCGCGCAAGGGACTGCCCAGACCGAAAGCGATCGACGGAGAAAAGCCCCAGCGGCTCACTTTCAGAGCGTCGCGTCCGGCAACGTCCGCATCATGCCCCATCACGTTGAGACGCACCGCTATCCCCTCGGAAAGCTGGTGGTTGATGTCTGCCGTGATCCGTTTGGTTTCGTCGGTGCCCAGCGTCGCCCGAAGCACGACGAAATCGTCCGCATGCGGTGTTTTCGTCACCAGATTGATCGCACCGCCGGTTGATCCACGGCCATTAAGCGCGCCGCCCGGGCCCTTGACGACTTCAACGGATTCCAGATTGTAAACTTCGTGGCTGAAACGGCCGACACTGCGCAAACCATCGATCTGCATATCGGTTGCCGATTCATAACCGCGTACGAGAGGACGGTCGCCCATCGGCGTGCCGCCTTCACCCGAACCGAGCGTAATCCCGGGAGTGGTGCGCAGAATGTCGACCAGCGATGTGAAACCGCGATCCTCGATCACTTCCCGCGGAATGACGGTCACGCTCTTGGGCGTATCGAGCAGCGGTTGCGTGAATTTGACCGACGAAGATTCCTTACGATCATAGCTTTCATCGATCGCGGTATCGGTGACGGTAACACCGCCCAGCCGCCGAGACCCGGGTTCTTCCGAAGCAGCTTCCTGAGCGACGGTGGGCGCAGCGATCAGGCCAACGCAGCTTAATGCCAGGAATGTACTCGATCGGCGCCGGCTACTTCCTTGCCCAACCTCAATCTGTTCGTCATGATGGATTTCTTGCATTGTTACGCCTCCCTGAATCTAATGATAACCACTCGCAATAGCGCTTGGCGGCGAAATCAGTGGGCTGTCAATGGCTAACTTATTGAAAAGTTCAGGGAAAACTTTTGATATGGATGAGACACAAAAGAGAAATATTGGGGAGCCTTCCCAGATATCTGCGCCGTTCATTCTCGTCGTCGACGACGACCCTGGGATACGTGTGCTTCTTTCCAATCTTCTGCGCAGGAACGGGTTTGAGGTCACCACGGCGGCTGACTATGATGAGATGATTCAGGAACTCGAAACCAGGAGCATCCGCCTGATCCTGCTCGACGTCATGCTTCCCTGCGTCACCGGCATGGATATATGCCGGGAAATTAGAGGAGGAGGCTGGGGCGACATTCCCATCATCATGATCAGCGCACGCGGCGGGGAGGCCGATCTGGTTGCAGGGCTTGAGCTAGGTGCGGACGATTATATCGCCAAACCCTTCAGCCACAGCGAAGTGCTGGCGCGCATCAGAGCGGTGCTGCGCCGCCCGCCGCTGGAGGACGGCAAGCGCAGAGCCAAGACGAGCACGATCCGCTTCGCGGGCTGGACCATGGATCTCCGTCGCAGAGAGTTGTTCGCCCCCTCGGGGGCAACCGTCACGCTCTCTGCCGCAGAATTCGATCTGCTTGCCAATCTGATTGAGCATCCCCAACAGATCATCGCTCGCGAACGGCTGCTGGAACTGGCACGTTTCCGCCTTCCCGGCTCATCGGATCGCAGCATCGACGTGCTGGTCAGCCGACTGCGCAGGAAATTGGGCGACGATCGCGATTCACAAATCATCAGGACCGTACGCGGCTTCGGTTATATGTTTGCCGTGGATGTGGAACGCTCTTGAAACGCTTCCACTCCTGATCTGACCAGCCAGGCCACTTAACCATATCGTGATCGGCAGTAACCCACGCCGATCAAAACAACGGTCGGCGGCTCAGCATACTAGCACCCCGTATGTCAGATTGCCCGTGAGCGCAAAAGCCGCCTCGTGACGGCGATGCATGAGTGCTGCAGGCGGCGCGCACCGCACCTGCCCGCAGCACCGCGGCACGCCGCTATCTCCTGAGAGATGCGGCGTGCCGCCCCCCCTCAGTATTCAAACGACAATTCAAGTCCATAGGAACGGGGCTGGCCATAGAATGCGGCCGGCGACCCCGCGCTGAAGTGCGCGACATAATATTCCTTGTCGGTGAGATTTCGGCCATAGGCCGACAAGCGCCATTTGCCGACGCCGATCGGGATATCGGACAGGCTTATCCGCGCATCCAGCAACCCATAGCCTGCTGCCTTGTAACGCAAATCGGACGACGATGTCTGGACAAGGCCTTGATAATAGTAGTCGATACCAGCGCTCAACTGCCCGATGGCCATCGGCGGGAACTGATATTCCGCCTTCGCGCTCACCGTATGGTGCGGCATATTGATGAATTTCATGGTCCCCGCCCGGTCCACACCGTCAGCACCAACGACTTCAAGATATTTGCCCGTGAGATACGAATAGGTGACATTCAAGTTCAGCCCGTCGACCGGCTCTGCCGTCACATCCAGTTCGATCCCCTTAACCCGTGCCTTGCCGGCATTGAGCACATCGGTAATGCCGACATTGTTGGGATCCGAACGCGTGTTGATCTGAATATCGCGATAATCCGAGATGAACCCGGCAATATTGAAACGCAGACGTCGGTCGAACAGCATCGATTTCAACCCGGCCTCATAAGAGGTGATGGTTTCTGGCTTGAAGCCAGCAGAAAAACGTTCGAGCGAGCTTGCCCGGACGTTGAAACCGCCTGATTTGTAACCGCGCACCATCTTGGCGTAGAGATTGACATCCGGATTGACGTCAAAAGCGATAATCAGGCTGGGGCTCACGTTATCGAACGAGGTTGCCGCCGGTGTCATCGGGCCGATAACCGTGCTCCCCGGCGTGATGACTGTGTCCTGCATTCGCGCGCGCCGCTTGTCCTGCGACCAGCGCAAACCACCCGTGATATGCAGGCGATCATCCAGAATCGCGGGTGTGAATGTCGCTTGGCCGTAGGCCGCATAGGCCTTGTTTTTGATATGCAGTTCGCGATCGTCGCGCTTCGACTGCGGCGGGCTGTTGCTAATGCTGTACCCGTTGCCCTTCTCTTCGAAATAATACAGCCCCAGGACATATTGCAGCCTATCGCCGATATTCCCGATGGCCTGGAATTCCTGGCTGAACTGCTTCTGTTTTAGCGATCCATCGCTTTCAATAAGAGCGAATGGCCCACGCACGCCAGCAAGGTAGTTCTGGGTGGTCCAGCTGTTGAGCTTGCGATATCCGGTGATGGATTTCAAAGTAAGCGCATCTGACACATCCAGAGTGATTGTCAGATTATGACCTTGAGAAACGGCATCGTTCCGGCGCAGATTGTTGACGTATTTCGAACCTTCCGTGGGCCGTTTGTCCGAAACGGGATACAGATTGGGCGAAGTGGGCGGAGTGGGTTTCTGACCGTAAAGCGGAACCGCCGCCATGAAGACTGGCGTATCTTTCAATTCCGAACGGTCGTAGCTGTAGCGGATATTGAAACTGTCGCTCGGCTGCCACAGCAACGCACCGCGCCATGCCTGACGGCGCTGATCGCCAAAGCGCTTCACGCCCGTGCCGCGATTCTTCACATAGCCATCGCGCTGCATGTACATGTAGCCCGCTTCCACCGCGAGCGTTTCACCGATCGGCACGTTGATGTTGGTGCGCGAACGGAAATAGTTGTCGTTCCCGACGGAAAACGTCTGCTTGATCCGCAGATCATCGAGATCCGGCGCACGGGTGATAAAGTTGATCGCGCCACCGGTCGCATTGCGGCCGTAAAGCGAACCTTGCGGCCCGCGCAGCACTTCGACCCGTTCCAGTTCGGCGACTTCGGTCACCAAACCTTGCGTACGGGCGAGATAGACGCCATCGACATAGACCGCGACCGAGGGATCCTGGGTAATCTGATCGTCATTGTTGCCGACGCCGCGCATGAAGATACGCGTGGTCGTGCCGCTGTTGGGATGCGGTACGATCTGCAGCGAAGGCACCTGGCTGCGCAGATCGCTGATTTCGTTGATCCCCGCCTTGGCCAGATCGTCACCCGTGAAGGCAACAATCGAGATCGGCGTTTTCTGAAGCGATTCTTCGCGTTTCTGCGCGGTAACGACGATATCGGCGATACCGCCTTCATTGGCAGGCGCGCTTTCCTGAGCCAGCGCCTGGCCCGGCACGATGGCAACGGATAACAGCGTCGTCGCCAAGGCCATCGCCCGATAACGCGCAGGCCATTTCCCCTGAAGCGATCGAGTTTGCATATACTCCCTCCTTATATAGTAATTTGATTTTATTGCGATTATCGGAAACGAGATTACCTCCGCCCCTTTTTGACGGAGTAAAGAAACATTATCGAATGACGTGGAGGCCGCACGCTTCTGCCAAGCGGATAGACCGCGCGCCAACGCATGGCGCCGATCTGCCATAAGAACTTCCGCTGAATGCTTCGCTCACGCAATTCCCCCTGAAACCGCCACGCGTATTACTCGCATCCACGGCCTTCTATTGTTTCCTGCGACGCTATCCAAAAAGCGGAGAGCGATCAACAAATATATCGTTTGTACGGCCCAACCAAACTGCCTTGCGAACTATCGCACGGCGGGTATGGATGCGGGCCACCCTCCTCAGTGCAACCGAAGAAATATTTCGGAAATATTTCTATTTTTTGTTATATATCAATGGGAAATTTTACAGAAACCATCTGGATAGGGTGCTTACATGCCGATGGCGCAAATGAAGGCAGACCCGATTTTCCCCTTCACAGACCGGCCGTGCAAGATATTATGTATCGCTAGTATTTAAATTTCGGAGACCATGCATTGGACCTATACCGAACACGATGACGGCGGAATGGACGCCAGAACGTGTGGAAGCTTCACCCTACCGCATCTGCTCGCTGTTATACCGGGGGATTGCACTGGAGGCCTCTAGCGGCGGCCCACCAATCGGCCTAGAAGCGCCGCGAAGTTGCAGGCCAGCCTCATGAGTACACGCAATTCCATCATCGAAAATACGATCGCCCTGTGGGCCGAGCCGCATGCGTCCGGCCCATCAATGCGGGCTATCCTTAAAAAAAGCGCGATAACCGCACCGGCGCTCTATCATCATTTCGACTCGCTTCAGCACCTCTACGCCGAAGCGCACGAGCATGCCTTGGCCAGCGCCGGGGCCTGGTTCGGCGCACGGCTGGACGAACTGCTCGCGGGCCCGGTACTGGGTCCTCACGCGCTGCCCGCATTGATGGCGGAACTGATAGACCGGTGGTGCAACGAGTGCCGCCATCTTGCCTTTGTCCGCTTCGAATGCCTGCTTGACGCCACACGACAAGGACAGCCTACGGACCGGGCCACGCGGTGGGAATATCTCTGGCGCGATGCCTGGCAAACGATTGCCGCACACTGCGGCATGGGCGCCGCAGGCCAGGGAACGGGTGCGGTCGCCGCCGGGCTCAGCCTGTCCCATCTTATCCGCGTGCGCCCGACAATCGACCGGTGTTGCGTCGAAGAGGCCTGCCGTGGATGGGTAAACTGGGTTCAGGGCAAGCAGGCGGGGGACGAGCAGTGGCACCATTTCGCGCTCCACACCACAGAGCGCGAAAGCATTCCTATCGAACGACCTGACGGAAAGGCCCTGCCACTGGCCGAAGCCGCGGCGCAATTGCTGATCGAGAAAGGCGGCGGCGAAGTCACGCATCGCAGCGTTGCGCAAAAAGCCGGAGTTTCGACCGGGGCCGTGGCCCATTATTTTCGTACGGCCAACGATCTGATGCAGGGGGCGTTTGCGGTCATCTACTGGCAGTCGCTCACCCGCGCGCGGAATGCGGTCGGCGCGTCCCCATCCGACAGAAAAATGCTTTCGCTGATGACCGTGTTCAATCCGCCAGGACCGGATTGGTGGTCAGTCATCGGCTGGCTGGAATTCCATCTGGCAGTGGCGCGCGATTCGTCTTTCAAGGCCATTGACCCACAACTGCGCTATCGCGGCGGCCATATGTCCAAGCGCTTTCTCGAATGCCTGCTGCCTGCCGGCGTAACCCCTACCCAGACCGACAAGGCGCTGTTTTCCAACTGGGTCTTCGGTACGCGTACGCAAATTGCCGCCAAAACCGCCTCTCCCGATTTCTATCACGAAAACACTCAATGGCTCATCAAGCTGCTGTCAGGCATGGCCCGCCCGGACGAGTGACCGGATAGCCGCCTTGCGCTACACAGGGCACCTCCCGCATTGGACTTGCGCCCTTATGCCCGCTTCATCCCTGGATGCCCTGCTGTGTGAATGGGCGCGCGCTTTGCCCGAGGATGCACCCAGCCGGTTTGCCCCGCTCTCCGTGGTCTTCGGACGGGGGACACATTGGGGGCTAGGGCTCCGTAGTGACACCACGATCCCGTTCGCCGGGCGTGTGCGGCTACTTCATTGGCTCGTGCCCCCTCACCCCGGCACACCACCCGGCATCGTCGAAGATTGCCAGTCTTCACGCCTGCCGACCGTCCACGGAACCCAAAACACATCCTTGCGCTTTCAGCCGATCGGGCGCGCAATCGCGCTGCCTCCTGATCGGGCCGCGAGACGCAATCTTCTGTCCGGCGCGCGCCTCATGGGTCTTCGCGGCTGGGATATTCCGCATGATCGGCACATGGCCGTCACCGACCTTGCCAATGGCAGCGCCGATATTACCGGCACCGATCTGCCCCGGCACTGGCATGCGTCCTGGCTCCTCACCCTTTCCATTGACGGGAAAACGATCGAACTGCACGCTGATGGGGCGCAGATACAGTGCGTTAGCATCTCAAACGGCGGATAAAACGGCGGATAAAAGCGCCTTAGAACAAACCGAACACCTTGTTCGACACATCGGCGATATGCGCATCGAACCGGGCCATCCTCTCCGATGCGGGCAGGCCGAATATGAGTGGCGAATAGGGGCCGTGGCTCAGCGACCAAACCAAGGCATCCAGCCGATCGGCATCGACACCCTGTTGCCGGAGAACTTTGAGCGAAGACGTGCCCCGTGCATCCCTCATGCGCCGGGCCAACGCGCCGCCCTCTCCGTTGCGTGCGGTATGCAGGATCAATTTGCCGAACAGGGCCGGGATCGGCGCCACCCGTCCGTCGGACAGGATCGAAATCTGCGACGATTTGCCCACGACCACTCTGAGATCGCCGATCATCATTTCATATATCATCTTGTACGCATCCGCCAGAATGTCATCCTTACTGGCGAAGAAATAGACAGTCGCGGCAAGCGGAAGGCCAGCTTCCTTGGCAATAGTACGATGGGAGATTTTTTCCCCACGTGCGATCAGGCGGATCGCTGCTTGCGTGATTTCCTGAGGACGCGACGAAACCCGCGTATCGTCGGCTTGCTTCCCATCCTCAGACGAAACTGCGGCGACATCCGGCAAGGCTGGGACGGTTGAGACGGGATGATCCGGCAAGCCTTCAAGCCGAGCGGCAAATCGCCCTAATGCGCGCCCTATCCATGTCTGGCTTACAAGCGGATCGTCATCGAGAATCGCATACCAGAGCATGGCATCGGCGATAACCGCCCATAGGTGGATCATCCGGTCCGGCAGGTCGAAAACAACGCCGAACTCCCGCCAGAAATCCCAAGCCATGACAACGTCAACCAGATCGTCCAGCAGGAAGGCATGCATGCGCAGTTCCAGAAGCAGAAGAGTCAGCGGCTTGAACTTGTGCACATGGCGGCTGATGCTTGCGGTCAGGAAACTGGAGGGCGAACGCATATGGCCCGGCAGCGCCCTCACCTTGTCGAGCTGCTGCAACAAGTCCGCATAGTGATCCCGCATAATGGCCTCGTGCAGCGCTGCCAGAAGCACATCACGCCCCTTGAAATGATAGCTGATCAAGGAGGGACTGATATCCGCTTGCCGCGCGACGGCACGCACGCCGATTGCATCGATTCCCATGCGAACACCGATATCGCAAGCGACATCGAGAATTCTTTCCGTCGAGGCTTTTCGAACGGCTGCCATGGCCATGTACATGCAGAAAAACCCCGCTTGACGCAATACAGAACGAGTGTACAAGATTGATCGAATGCAATTTCCATAACAGATTAATATCTGTTATATTTTAGTAATAAAAATAACATTACTCAGAACGAACGTTCAATTTTACCTACCGTCCGTTCTAAGAAAGTAAGGGGAGGGAAAAATGCACCGCCATTTGTCATGGGGATTGGGTTTGCTTGCCGGGAGCAGCCTGCTGACGCCCGCAGCCGTTTTTGCGCAAGATACCGCATCAGCCGGGGCCTCGGCGCGGCTCGATGAAATCATCGTCACGGCCCAGAAGCGCGAGGAATCGCTGCAAAGCACGCCGATCGCCATCGCGGTCCTGGGGAGTGAGGACCTGGAGAAGCGGGGCATAACGACACTGGGCGACTTTACGAGCGGCTCCGTCCCTTCGTTGCGCGTCGTGCCGTTCAGCGGCTCCCGGCCTTCGACAATGAACATCACGATGCGTGGCATCAATCCGGGCGACCCAACGCAGATCAGCCGGGACTCCACAGTGGGGATCTATCTCGATGGCGTCTATCTGGGGCGTGCGCAGGGGTTGAGTGCGGAATTGCTCGATCTCGAACGGATGGAGGTATTGCGCGGGCCGCAAGGCACGCTGTTCGGGCGCAACGCCGTCGGCGGTGCGATCAGCATGGTGGCCAAGCGCCCGACTGGCGAACTCGGCCTGGATCTCACCGCGGGAATCTCGAACTGGAATGGGCGCAGCGTGCGGGCCCATCTCAATCTCCCCGAATTCGCGGGCTTCAGCATCAAGCTGGACGGGGTGTGGAACAAGCGCGACGGCTGGATCGAGAACTCGCTCGCCGGAGCGAAGGATTGGAATGCCATCAATCGCCGCGGCGCGCGGATCAGCGTGCTATGGCAGCCGGCGAGCAATATCGAATTGCTGTATGCTTTCGACACGTCGCGCGATGCTTCGGTTGCGGGATATGGACAGATCGGTGCCTTGCAAAAGCCCATCATGCCCTTGCCTCCCTTCTTCTCGGTGGAAGAGAAGAGGGTTCGCAAGGGGCGTGTCGGAGTGCCGCTGGAGCCGAGTGTCGGTAAGGTCTCAGGGCACAGCTTGCACGCCAATTGGGACATTTCCGAACATCTGACCCTGCGCTCGATCACCGCTTATCGCAAACTTTCGCAAGAGCAGTTCGAAAACAGCGGGGGCCTGCTTACGCCTTATGCGCCGAACGGCGTTTTCGGCCGGGTGAGCTATGCCGATGTCCATCAGGACCAGTTCAGCCAGGAAATCCAGGTCCTTGGAAACTTCGATCATCTGAAGTTTGTTCTCGGCGGCTTCTACTTCAAGGAAGATGCGCACGACCTTGCGCATAGCCCCTTCTCCGCTCAGTTCACCAGCGACGGCACTGGTTACACCTTGCTTCCCATAGTGCTTTCGGGGCCGCGTTTCCCGGATCGCGGCAGCGAGATACATACCCGTTCGAAGGCGATCTTCGGCCAAGCCACCTATACACCGCCGATCCTGGACGAGCGCCTGCATCTGACAGCGGGTCTCCGCTGGACGCATGATCACAAGTACGGCGCGTTGACGCTGGCCCGGGGGGTAGCGATCAACAAGCCGTCCGATTTCTCCTCGAAAAGAGTGGATCCGGCCTTCACGGTGGCGTTTGACTGGACCGACACGGTCAATACTTACGTAAAATGGGGCAGGGCCTATCGCGCCGGCGGTTCGAACGCGCGATCGGTGAATTTTGTTCCTTTCGGCGAAGAGCAGGTATCCACTTGGGAAATCGGTGCCAAGACGGAACTGTTCGACCGGCGTGTCCGGTTCAACGTCGCTGCATTCCACACGAATTATAGCCATCGCCAGGTCGATTTCACCAATCCGGCGAATCCTTCGAACGTCGAAACGCTGAATGCACCGGGCAAGGCGACGATCAAGGGATTGGAATTCGATCTCACGGCCAAGCTGGCTGCCGGACTGACCCTGACGGGCAGCTATTCCTATACCGAATGGCAGGCTGTGAAGGATCGCAATCCGTTCAGCGGTGTAATCCAGCTAGGCGTGGTGAACTATACGCCGAAGCATTCGGCATCGGTTGCTCTCGATCATGAGTTTTCGCCTTTCGACGGCGCAACTTTGTCCACCCACCTGGATGCGGTCTATTCAAGCAGTTTCTACACCGGCGGCATCACCGCCCCCCCGACGGGCTCGTACGCCATGGTCAATGGCCGGCTGACGTTGGGCGATCTCGATATCGGCGCTGACGGGGCCAAGCTGGCGATTTCGCTATGGGGAAAGAATCTCACCAATACGCAATGGAAAGTCTTCCAGTTCCCCTTGACCGGCCCCGGCCTCGCGAATGTGCTGTCCACATTTATGAACGAGCCCCGGACTTATGGGCTTGAAGCCAAGATCAGCTTCTGAGCCCATTACCCCGGCCGCCGTACCGCCGCTGATCCGCTTATTGCGGCAGCGGCGGTATCGTCTTCTTCTGTCGAGACGCCCCTGCCCCTCCCAACAATTTGCGCAATCTACGCGTCCGTCTGCCGCCCCGATGTTACAGCCGGAGCGGTAAAGTTCAACAGATGGGAGAAATCGCCCTTGCGCGCGAGAAGGTCGGCCAAGGAGTACTGGTCCAACACTGCCATGAAAGCCCGGAGCGCTTCGTCGAGCACGCAGGTCAGACCGCAGGCTGGCGCGATGATACACGAGCCGCAACCGACGAGATCGAAATCGTCTTCGGTATGGCGGATAAGCGCTCCCACGTTGATCTCCGCAGCGGGGCGGGCCAGACGAATGCCCCCATTGCGGCCACGCACGCTTTCCAGATAGCCCGCGTTGACCAAGTCGTTGACCACTTTCATCAAATGATTCTGCGAAATGGCATAGGCCCGCGCGATCTCGGCTATCGCACATAGCCGCCCGGGCTTCTGCCCGAGATAGAGCAGCACCCGCATCGCATAATCGGTGTAGCGCGTCAGCCGCATAGCTCGTCCTTAAATGATGCATTATTCTTGCATGTTTTTTGCGGCCCGTATAGATGCATCAATAATACATGTTTAGGAGTCGGCGCGATGGCGGGTCTTGCGATAGATGAGGAAGGGCTGAAACTGCTCGTTGCCGCATTCTACGCCCGCATCCGCGTGGATGCGCGGCTCGGCCCCATTTTCAACGATGCGATCGACGACTGGCCGGAACATCTCGATAAACTGACGGCCTTCTGGTCATCCGTCATGCTCACCAGTGGCCGCTACAAGGGTCAACCCGTGCCCGCTCATATGCGGCACCGTGCCCGGATCACGCCCGAACTGTTCGACAGATGGCTCGCCCTCTGGGCGCGCACGACGGACGAACTGATGGTGCCCGAAGCCGCCACAATTCTCCAAGCGAAAGCTGCGCGTATCGCCCAGAGCCTCCAACTCGCGATGTTTTTCCGGCTGGACGATCAGCCGGTCCCCCGGCCCGCCGCGGCGGCGGACCTTGCTCCAAGGAGTGTCTTGCCATGATCGAGGTACCCCTTGTCAGCCAGCGGCCCCCCTATCCCGACGATATCAGGATCGCTGCCTGATATGGCTTTGCCCGTGCAACCCTATCGTTCGACGCCCATCTTCGATGAGGACACCCTGCCGCAGGCCCTGCGCGCGGGCCATAACACCAAAGCGGGCGTGTGGGGTGTAATCCGGGTGCTCGAAGGCGAACTCCGTCTGACTTACCTCGAAGATCCTCCGTCGGAAGTTCTTCTAACGCCAGGCCAGCCCGGCCTCATTCGCCCGCAGCAACCGCACTTCGTCACCCCGCTCGGCCCCATGAAGATGCAGGTCGATTTCTACGATCAGCCGCCCACTGTCTGAATCGCGGCATCCTTTTCACCACCATCCGTCCATCTACAGGAGTTCTCTATGGCGCAACCTCTCAGCGACCAGACCATTGCACTTGTCAAAGCGACCGTTCCTGCCCTCGAAGCCCACGGTCTCGATATCGTGCACGAAATGTATTCGCGCATGTTCCAGAATCCGCATATCCGCGACCTGTTCAACCAGTCGCATCACGGCGATGCCGGATCGCAGCCGCGCGCGCTGACCGGGGCAATTCTTGCCTATGCCAGCAATATCGACAATCTCGGCGCCCTGGCCCCTGCGGTGGAGCGGATTGCGCAGAAGCATGTCGGCCTGCAAATCCTCCCCGAGCACTACCCTTATGTCGCCGAAGCGCTGCTTGGGGCGATCAAGGCCGTTCTGGGCGATGCCGCCACAGACGAGATTCTGGCCGCCTGGGGTGAGGCCTACTGGTTCCTCGCCAACATCCTGATCGCGCGCGAAGACCGTATCTATACGGAGCAGAAGGAAACGGCCGGCGGCTGGAACGGATGGCGCAATTTCCGCATCGAAGAGGTCGTGCAGGAAAGCAGCGTCATCAAATCCTTCGTCCTGCGCCCGGTCGATGGCGAAGCGGTCATGATCCACAAGCCCGGCCAATACCTGACCTTCTGGCTCGAAATCCCGGGCCAGCCGCCGGTGAAACGGAACTATTCCATCTCCTCCGCCGCCGATGGCCAGAGCTATCGCATTTCGGTGAAACGTGAAGAGCATGGATTGGCATCCGGCTGGCTTCACGACCAGGCAGCCGGAACCGTGCTCAAGGTTGCGGCCCCGGCAGGCGAGTTCTTCCTTGCCGACCGCCCCGAGCGCCCGGTGGTCCTGCTTTCGGGCGGCGTCGGCCTCACCCCGATGGTGGCGATGCTCGAAACGCTGGTCGCGCAGGACAACGCAGGGCCGGTGTATTACATCCACGGTACGCACGATCGCGAAACGCATGCGATGCGCGATCATGTCCGCGCCTTGGCCGCCCGGGGCAAGGCCGTGAGGGTGACCGATTTCCATCAGACCCCGCTGGCGGATGAAGTGGCTGGCCGTGACTACGATATCGCCGGCATCATCACCGACGAATGGCTGGTGTCCGAGACTCCGGTCGCGGAAGCCGATTACTATATCTGCGGCCCGCGCCCCTTCCTGCGCCACGCGGTCTCCGCGCTGTCGCTGGCGGGGGTTTCGTCGGACCGCATTCACTATGAATTCTTCGGCCCGGCCGACGAACTGCTGGCGGCATAGGAGCGGCTATGGACGGCATCACTATCGCACGGATCGTCCACATCGTTGCGATCCTGTTCTGGATCGGCGGCGTGGCGTTCGTCACGCTGGTGGTGATGCCGTCCGTCCGCCTGACGCATCCCCCCGCCGAACGGCTGGCAGCTTTCCATAAGATCGAACATCGGTTTGCCCCGCAAGCACGCCTGTGGGTGGCTCTGGCAGGGATCAGCGGGTTTTGGATGATCTGGCAGGGACAGATGTGGCATCGCTTTGCCGATGCTCATTTCTGGTGGATGCATGCCATGGTGGCCGTCTGGCTGGTGTTTGCCGCCATGCTGTTCGTGATCGAGCCGCTGTTCCTTCATCGGCGAATGGCCGATTCCGTCAGCCCGACGGAAGATTTTGCCCGCATCGAACGCATGCACCGGGTGCTTCTTGCCGCCTCCCTCGTGGCCGTGATCGGCGCAGTCGGCGGCAGCCATGGAATGTTCTGAACCACCTGCGCGATCCCAGTGCAAAGGGTCATAGAGGCCGGTGCAAGCCCAATGAAACGTGGTTGATCCCGCGCATCTCGCTCAGGCAGTGATGGCCGCTGCGACGCGCAACCCGCTGCGAATGCGGGCCATCACGCCCGGGTCGGCCTTGGTCGAGTGCACGGCGTAAGCCGAATAGGAAAATTCCGGACTGTCCGGCACCACGGTCATCCGCCCTTCTTCCAGATAGGGCCGAATGAAACCCTGCCGGAAATAGCCGCTACCGCCCGTGGCGAGAATGTATTCGAGTGCCAGTGGGCCATAGCTGATCGAGACGACCGGATTCGGCTGATCGGGGAACGCAGCCTGATAGCTGGCAGCGAAATCCTCCCCCCAATCGATCTGCACATGATCTTCCGGTGCGAGCGGCTGGGTGGACGGAGTGGTGCGGGCCAGCACGAGCTTTTCCTCGAACAGCAGTTCGGCAATCACCCCTGGACGGCGCGGCGCGGCATAAAGGACAGCGACATCGAGCGAACCATCCTGCACCCGTTCCATCAGGCGTTCGGAATTGTCGATCTGTGTGTCGACGGCGATTTCCGGGCATTCGCGCCGCATCCACAACAGCCAGTGGCGCAGCAGCGGGCTCCAGAGGCTGAGTTCGGCGCCAACCGTCACCACGGATTCGCGGCCGGGCGGCAGAGCAACCGCCTGCCGCGCGCGATCCCACACCTGTACCAGACTGGTCGCAAAGCGCAGGAACTGCTCACCCGCCGGAGTCAGCCTGGCCCCCGCCTTGTTGCGTACGAACACCGGGCGATCCAACTGGTCTTCCAGCACACGAATACGGGCGCTTACCGCCGTTTGCGTGAGATTGAGATTGGCGGCGGCACTGACGAAACTGCCGGTCTTGACCACTTCGAGAAAAGTCCGCGCAACATTGATATCCATAGCAAGATATTTCCGCTCAATCCCAAATTATAACTATCTTATTTATGCGTCGTTTTGCGAGAAAAGCGATACCGCGAGGCACCTCCAGAGGAATTATGACCGGCTCGTCAGCACGTTTCCATCCTGTCTCTCGGCATTCGCTTGATCGCATCTTCAAGCAAAATAACGATAGATAACCATCAATAACATTCATTTGTTCGCTGTAAATCCCTGCGGCATAGTAACCGCCATCGCTGAGGAGTTACCATGACCATCCAACTGGGCCAAATCGCCCCCGATTTCGAACAGGATAGCACTCACGGCCGCATCCGTTTCCATGAATGGATCGGCTCGGACTGGGCGATCCTGTTCAGTCATCCCAAGAATTTCACCCCGGTTTGCACCACCGAACTGGGTGAAGTCGCCCGGCTGCGGCCCGAGTGGGACAAGCGGAACGTGAAGCCGATCGGCCTGTCGATCGATCCGGTGGAAGCGCACCACAAATGGGAAGAGGACATCCAGGAAACGCAGGGCCAGGCGCTCGATTTTCCGATGCTGGCCGATCCCGATGGGAAAGTGTCCACGCTTTACGGGATGGTACATCCCGAATGCGATCCCACTGTCACCGTTCGTTCGGTCTTCGTGATCGATCCGACGCGCAAGGTACGGCTGATCCTCACCTATCCGCCCAGCACCGGCCGCAACTTCGCCGAAATCCTCCGTGCGATCGACAGCCTCCAGCTTACCGACACGCGCAGCATCGCCACACCAGTGAATTGGGAAGCGGGCGAACCTGTAGTCATTTCGCCCAAGCTTTCGGACGAGGAAGCATCGCGGCAGTTCCCCCAAGGCTACAAGACGCTGAAACCCTATCTGCGGATTGTCGATCTCAACGGGTAACACATAGACCATCTCTACCGGGTTCTCCGCTGGCCGGGGGCAGTTCCTGCTCCCGGCCAGAACTTCATTCAGGGCTATGAACGGCTATCGGCAGGGCACCCTTGCCCGCTCGGCTATTAAGACCATATTTTTTCATATTAAGGCGCAATAATATGCATTTGCCTTGCAAAGAGGGAAATCGCACACTGCCCGAAGAGTGAAACGTGCTTCATGACAACGGTGCCCGGAGAGGATGCTGATGGATCCCATCCATCAGGCCGGAGCACAGGAAAGGGAGCTAAACGCCGAGGAAAAACGCGCATGACGGCTTTGGTATCGCCGGGAGGTCCTTTCGCCCCGGAACAGTGGCGATTGATAGAAGAGATTTCCCGTTCTCTGACACCAATGCAGGCGCAGTGGCTCAGCGGCTATTTCGCCGGGATCGGCGCCGGTATGCAGTCCCCCCTACCGCTACCGGCGCCCTCCTCCCCCGCTGCCACCCGATCGCTGGCCATCCTTTACGGCACCGAAACCGGCAATGCCGCGGAACTGGCGCGCGCGCTCGAAGCGGTGGCCAAGGCCAAAGGGCTGACCCCCGTTATGGCTGATATGGCGGACTACAAGGTTCGCCAACTGGGCCAGGAACAGGATGTGCTGATCGTTGTCAGCACGTATGGTGAAGGCGATCCGCCACAGCCTGCGACCGGCTTTTTCGAATTCATCGAAGGCCGCAAGGCACCCAAGCTCGGCGATGCGCGGTTTGCCGTGCTGGCGCTGGGCGATTCCACGTATGAATACTATTGCCAGGCGGGCAAGCGGCTCGACCGGCGGCTGGAGGAGCTTGGCGCCGCGCGGCTGGCCGAGCGGGTCGATTGCGATGTCGATTACGAAGAACCGGCCGAAGCCTGGATCGAGGCCATCGTCGCGCAATTGGCGGCCGAAGCCGAAGCCGCCCCCACGCCCGCGGTGGCCAGCGCCGGACAGGTGGCCTCCGCCGCCCCGCCCTCCGCTTATGACAAGCGCAATCCGTTCCCGGCAACCGTGGTCAACAATATCGCCATCGTCGGCCGGGGATCGACCAAGGAAACCCGCCATATCGAATTTTCGCTGTCCGGATCGGGGCTGACGTACGAGCCGGGGGATGCCCTGGGGATTGCCGCGCCGAACGATCCTGCGGTCGTCACCGCGCTGCTCGATGCATTGGGGTTGGCCGCCGAGAGCGCAATCGAGCTCAAGGGGCAGAGATTCACGCTCGGTGAGGCGCTGACTCATCGCTACGAGATCACTGCCGCGACACCGCGTTTTCTCGATTACTGGGCTATGCTGTCAGAAGCGTCCGCCCTGCAGCAATTGCAGCAGGAGGATCGTTCGGGCGAACGATCGGTTTTCCTGCGCACGCACCATATCGTCGATATCGTTCGCCGGTTCCCGGTGGGCGGGGTGCAGGCGCAAGGGTTCGTCTCCGCTCTGCGCCCGTTGCAGCCGCGCCTCTATTCGCTGGCATCCAGCCTCGCTTCCGCCCCGGATGAAGCGCATCTGACAGTCGCGCCGGTGCGTTACCGGCTGCATGACGAACCGCGCACCGGGGTCGCGTCCGGCCTGCTGGCCGATCGCGCCGCCCCCGATACCGTGCTGCCGGTCTATATTCAGAGCAATCCGCATTTCCGCCTGCCCGGTAACGATGCGCCGATCATCATGATCGGCGCCGGAACGGGGGTGGCGCCTTACCGCGCTTTCCTGCAACAGCGCGAGGCGGCAGGGACGGAAGGCAAGAGCTGGCTGTTCTTCGGCGAACGCAATTTCCGCACTGATTTCCTGTATCAGACGGAATGGCAGGGCTGGCTCAAAGACGGCACGCTCAGCCGGATGGATGTCGCCTTCTCCCGCGACCGCGCGGAAAAGACCTATGTTCAGCATCGCATGAAAGAACAAGCCGCGGACCTTTTCGCGTGGCTGGAAGAAGGCGCGCATGTCTATGTCTGTGGCGATGCAGCCAATCTCGCCCCGGATGTCCACGCGGCGCTGATCGATATCGTGGCCAGCCAGGCCCATACCGGGCGCGAGGCGGCGGAAGACTATGTCCGCTCGCTCCAGGCCGACCACCGCTACCAGCGTGACGTTTACTGAGACCCGATCATGACCACCACCTCTATCGACCGCAGCCACGACCTGTCCCAGCCGCTCGACCGGTTGAGCGCCGATGAACGGATGAAGGATACCAGCGATTATCTGCGCGGCACCATCGCCACCGGCCTGCTCGACCGGATCACCGGCGCTATGCCGAGCGCTGACGATGTCAAGCTGATGAAATTCCATGGCATCTACCAGCAGGATGACCGGGATGTGCGCGACGAACGCCGCCGCCAGAAGCTGGAGCCGGCCTATCAGTTCATGATCCGGGTTCGCCTGCCCGGTGGGGTCTGCACCCCCGCGCAATGGCTCAAGCTCGACGAGCTGGCCCGGGCCCATGGTGGGGAAACGCTGCGGATCACCACGCGGCAAACGTTCCAGTTCCATTGGGTGCTGAAAGACAGCCTGCGCCCGATCATCCAGGGTCTGCATGAAACGCTGCTCGACACTATCGCCGCCTGCGGGGACGACAGCCGCGGCGTGATGTGCACTGTCGATCCGCAAAGCTCGCGCTTCCATGCCGAAGTGGCAGCGATGGCCAAGCGGGTGAGCGATCACGTCATTCCCAAGACCCGCGCCTATCACGAAATCTGGTATGGCGACGAACGCGTGGCCTCTTCCGAACCGGAAGAACCGTTCTACGGCCGCACCTATCTGCCGCGCAAATTCAAGATCGGCTTCACGCTGCCGCCATCCAACGATATCGATGTCTATGCGCAGGATCTGGGCTTCATCGCCATCGGCGGGCCGGATGGGCTGGAAGGCTTCAATGTCGCCATCGGCGGCGGCATGGGCCGTACCGATCAGGCCCCGGAAACCTATCCGCGCCTTGCCAGCGTGATCGGGTTCGTGCCGGCCGACAAGGTGATCGCCTGCTCCGACGCGGTGATGACGGTGCAGCGCGATTACGGCGACCGCAAGGATCGCCAGCGCGCCCGCTTCAAATACACTGTCGACGACAAGGGGCTCGACTGGATCAAAGCCGAGATCGAACGGGTCATGGGCGCACCGTTCGAAGAAGCGCGGCCTTTCGCTTTCACCAGCAACGGCGACAGTTATGGCTGGAACGAAACGCCCGATGGCCGCCATCATCGGACTGTCTTTATTCAGAGCGGGCGGCTCACTTTGAAGTTGCTCGATGCCTTCCGCGATGTGGCCCGCATCCATCGCGGCCTATTCCGCATCACCCCTAACCAGAATCTCATCATCGCCGGGGTGAAAGCGGAAGATCGCGCAGCCATCGATGCGCTGCTGGCCGAACACGGGCTGGAAGGGGAAAGCGCCACTACGCTTCGCCGCAATGCCATCGCCTGCGTTGCCTTGCCCACCTGCGGTCTCGCGATGGCGGAAAGCGAACGGTATCTGCCCAGCCTGATCGACAAGATCGAGGCCTTGCTGGCCGAACATGGGCTGGCGGACGAACCGATCACGGTGCGGATGAGCGGCTGCCCCAACGGCTGTTCGCGCCCCTATATTGCCGAAATCGGGCTTACCGGGCGGGCGCCGGGCAAGTATAATCTCTACCTCGGCGGTGGCTTCCATGGGGAACGGCTCAATCGCATGATCCGGGAAAATGTCGGCGAGCCGGTCATTCTGGAAGTGCTGGCCGATGCGATCGGCCGTTTCGCGCGCGAACGGCAACCGGGCGAGCATTTCGGCGATTTCACGATCCGCGCAGGGATTGTGCGCGAAGTAACGGAAGGACGTTTCTTCAATGACTGACCGGGACAAGGGCCTGCCGGGAAAACCCGAAACCATCGCCGCCGCGCACGGGGTCGCCACCGATCCCGCGTTCGGCGCGGTCGCCCCGCCGCTGTTTCTGTCGAGCACATACGAATTCGCCGGGTACGAACAGCCGCGCCGATACGATTATGGCCGCGCGGGCAATCCCACGCGCGACCTGCTGGCCGATGCGCTGGCGCAACTGGAAGGCGGCTGCGGAGCTGTCGTCACCTCCAGCGGCATGGCGGCACTGGACCTGCTGGCCGGGCGCCTGCGGCCGGACGATCTCGTGCTTGCGCCCCACGATTGCTACGGCGGCACCATGCGGTTGCTGAAAGCCCGCGCAGCCCTGGGGCAGTTTACGCTGCGCTTCGTCGATCAGGGCGATATCGCCGCGTTCGACGCTGCGCTGGACGATGTGCCCGCTCTCGTGCTGATCGAAACCCCCAGCAACCCACTGATGCGGATCGTCGATGTCGCGCTGCTGACGGAAAAGGCGCACGCCGTCGGTGCGGAAGTCGCGGTGGACAACACATTCCTTTCCCCCGCGCTGCAACGGCCGATCGCGCTCGGGGCCGATTACGTGGTCCATTCGACCACCAAGTACATCAACGGCCATTCGGATGTGATTGGCGGGGCGGTGATCGCCGCCGATCCGGCCCGCGCCGACGATCTGCGCCAATGGGCGAATATCGTTGGCAGCGCGGGGGCGCCTTTCGATGCCTGGCTGACCTTGCGCGGCCTGCGCACGCTGTTCGTACGGATGGAGCGCGCCCAGGCGAACGCGATGGCCATCGCCCGGCATCTGGAACGGCACCCCGCCGTCGCCCGGGTGCATTATCCCGGCCTCGAATCGCATCCCGGCCACGCTATCGCCGCGCGTCAGCAAAGCGGCTTCGGCGCCATGCTCAGCTTCGACCTGCAGGGCGGGAGCGAAGCGGTGCGCCGCTTCGTCGCCGGGGTACGGGTGCTGACACTGGCGGAATCGCTGGGCGGCGTGGAAAGCCTGATCGCCCATCCGGCCACGATGACGCATGCCGACATGGGCGAAGAAGCCCGCACGGTGGCCGGGATCGGTGACGGACTCCTGCGCCTGTCCATCGGGCTGGAAGCCGAAGAGGACCTTATCGCGGGGCTCGATGCCGGGCTCGCCGCCGTGGCTGCGGGTTAACGCCCGGTCCGAAGCAACTATCCCGCCTGCAGATTATCCTTCCGGTATATCGTCACGCCCGGCGCGGCGATCCCGGTAGAGCGCCGCCCGCCCCAGCAGCATCAGGCCGATGGGTGTGGTGATCGTGAGGAATACCGCAATCAGCACTTCGTGGATCACCGGCCGCGATTCCAGTACGGAAAAGCAGATCATCGACGCGATCAGGATCGCCCCTGCCCCCAGCGTCGCACCGAGCGTGGGGGCATGGACCCGCTGATAGAAATTGCCGAGGCGCAGCAGCCCGAACGATCCGACCAGCGCGATCATCGCCCCGGCCAGGACCAGAAAGCCGACCAGCAAGGCAGCCCAAAACGGCAGATCAGGGGCCTGGATCATTCGATGACTTCCCCCCGCATGAGGAATTTGGACAGGGCCACGGTGCTGGTGAAGCCCAGCAGGCCGATGACCAGCGCCGCTTCGAAATAGAGCGTCCGCCCGGTCTGGATGCCGTAGAGGACCAGCAACAGCATTGCGTTGACATACAGTGTATCGAGACCGAGCACACGATCCTGCGCACGCGGTCCGCGCAACATCCGCCACACGGCGAACGACATCGCCAGTCCCAGCAGGACCTGCGCCATGGTGATGGCCCATGCCAGTGCGAGTATCGTCATCGGAAGATTTCCATCAGCAGGCGCTCGTAACGGGACTTGATAAGGCGGATCCAGTGCTCTTCGTCGACCAGATCCAGCACATGGAGCAAAAGCACATTTCGGGCCGGATCATACTGCATCCAGAGCGTTCCGGGCGTCGCCGTGATGACGATGCCCAACACCGCCAGGCCATAGCGGTTGGTCATGTCCAGTGGCAGTTCGAGGAAACCCGCCTGCACATCCCGCTTGCCACGTGCAAGGATGATCTTCCCCACGGCGAGATTGGAGCGGAAGATATCCGCCAGGACCATGCCCGCCAACCGGACCATGGTCCACGAAAAGCGGATACGGACCGGTTCGGGCTGCAATGCCGATAGCCCGCTCAGCGCGACCACCGCGATCAGCGCGCCCAGCAGGATATGCCCCGGTGCGAGCGACTGGTTCAGCAACAGCCAGAACCCCAACAGGGCCAGCCCCATGAGCGGATAGGACAGGAAACGCTTCACCGCCCGGCCCCTCCCGAGGGATGCAGCACGGCGCGGGTGTACAGTTCTCTTTGTTCCAGCGCCGCCGCGCTCTGTTCCATGAAGCGCATCACCGGCCCGGCCATGATCACAAGGCCGAGGCAGATCGCCAGCAACAGTGCGATCGGGGCGGCTTCGACCACTCTGAGATTGGGCATCGCCCGATCGCTCGGTTCCCAGATCAGTTCGATGCCCGCACGCGTTGCCGCCATGAGCACCCCAAGACCGGACACGATGATCGCGGCAATGTAGACCCAGTGCACGGGCAGTATCGCCTGCCCGCCACGCAGCAGCCCATCGATGATGGAAAACTTGGCGATGAAGCCCGACAACGGCGGCAGACCGGCCAGCAGCAGCGCACAGAAGGCGAAACCTCCGCCGAGGATGGCGATAGTGGCCGGGATGACCACGCCGATCTCGTTCTCCTCTTCGTCAAGCGCTTCGGCCAGTTCGTCTTCGAACACGGCCTCGACTACCAGTTCATCCTCTTCCTCATGGCCGCGCTCGATCGGTTCGACGAGCAGATAGAACGCCGCGATCGCCAGCGTGGAACTGACGAGGTAGAACAGGGCACCGGCAAGGACGGCGGTATTGGCGGTGCCAATGGCGGCCAGCAGAGTGCCCGAGGAAATGATCAGGTAATATCCGGCGAACGGCGCCAGACGGCGAGCGGATAGCACACCGAGCGTACCGTAGATGATGGTCGCGATCCCCCCGATCAGCAGCCAGTCATCCGCAAAATGCCCCGCGCGGCCGGAATCATCGCCGAACATCAGGCTGGACAGGCGCAGGATCACATAAATGCCGACCTTGCTGAGGATCGCGAACATTGCCGCAACCGGCGGCGCGGCGGCCGCATAAGTGGCGGGCAGCCAGAAGTTGAGCGGCCACATGCCCGCCTTGACCAGGAACGCCACCCCCAGCAGCGCGGCGCCCGCTTTCAGCAGCATGATGTCCGAGGCCGGCACGGCAGGAATGCGCACCGCGAGATCGGCCATATTGAGCGTGCCTGTCACGCCATAGAGCAGGCTGACCCCGATCAGGAACAGCAGCGAAGTCGCCACGTTGATCGCGATATAATGCAGCCCCGCGCGGGTGCGGGCGCGCCCCACCCCATGCAGCGCAAGGCCATAGGACGCCGCCAGCATCACTTCGAAAAAGACGAAAAGATTGAACAGGTCTCCGGTCAGAAACGCGCCGTTGACCCCCATCAGCATCAGCAGGAACAGGGTGTGGAAGCGTTGGCCCGCCTTGTCCCATCGCGCCACGGAATAGATCAGCGCCGCAAACCCGAGGATACTGGTGAGCAGCAGGAGCAGCGCGGTCAATCGGTCCGCCACCAGAACGATACCGAACGGCACCGGCCAGTTGCCTGCGCTGTAAGTCAGCGCCAATCCGCCCTTGCTGCCGGTCAGATGGATCAGCGCGATCGCATTGGCGATCAAGGCCAAGGCGGTGAACAGGCTGAAAACGCGCCGCAGGGCCCGCCGCCGTTCGTTGAACATCAGCATCCCCGCGCTGACCAGCAGCGGCAGCAGAATGGGGGTGATGACGAGATGTTGCGTCCAATCGGTCATTGGCCGCCCTTCCTGTTATTGGATTGGTCCCCGTCTTCCTCGCCATCGACGTGGTCGGTTCCGGTCAGCCCGCGCGAAACCAGCAGTACCACCAGCAACAGCGCCGTGGTGGCAAAGGAAATGACGATTGCGGTCAGCACCAGCGCCTGCGGCAGCGGATCGGCGTAGAGCGCCGGGTTCACCGCTTCCCCCTGGGGGACGATCGGCGGAGCATCGGTTTTCATCCGCCCCGTGGCAAGAATGAACAGATTGACCGCATAGGACAGCAGCGACAGCCCGATGATGACCTGAAAGGTACGCGGGCGGAACAGCAACCAGATGCCGGAGGCGACAAGCGTGCCGATGGCGAGGGCAAGAACGATTTCCATCAGTCCTGCTCCTCCGCCACAGTGCGCGGCTTGCGGACCGATTGGTGGGCGAGAGCGATCAGCACCAGGACCGTCACCCCGACGACCACGGCAAACACGCCGATGTCGAACAGCAGGGCGCTGGCGATAGGGAATTTCCCGATCACCGGCACATGCCCGTACTGGAAATAGGAAGTCAGGAAAGGATAGCCGAAAACCCAGGCGCCGATGCCGGTTCCCGCCGCCAGCAGCAAGCCGATCCCGATCCAGCGGAAAGGAACGATCACCAGCCGGGCTTCCGTCTTGCGGGTCCCCAGCGCCATATATTGCAGGATCACGCCAATCGACATCACGATCCCCCCGGCAAAGCCGCCGCCAGGCAGATCATGCCCGCGCAACAGCAGGAAGAGCGCAAGAACGACGATAACCGGAAACAGCCAGATCATCGCAAGGCGCGGAATCGTCAGATAATCGGACAACGTATCGCCGAGGGAACGGCCTTCCTGCCGCTCGTCATAAGCATTCTGGACGCGTTGCTGTTCCGGCATGACGATGCTTTCGGGTGCTGGGCGGAAACGCCGCAGCAACGAGAAAATCGTGATCCCGACAATGCTCAGCACGGTGATTTCGCCGAAAGTATCAAACCCGCGGAAATCGACCAGCAGGACATTCACCACATTGGTGCCGCCCGCTTCGCTGTACGCCTTTTCCATGAAGAAGCGCGAAATGCTGTCCGGCAGAGGGCGCGTCAGCACGGCATAAGTGATCGCCGCCATACCCGCCCCGGCCAGCAGAGCGACAGCAAGATCGCCCCCGCGCCGCAAACGGACGATGAACGGGGTCCGGCCTCCAGCCCAGATGTCGGGCAAGCGCTGCGGCAGCCACCGTAGACTGAGCAGCAGGAGCACGGTGGTGACGAGTTCGACCAGCAATTGCGTGAGGCCGAGATCGGGTGCAGAAAGCCAGATGAAGCTGATGCAGGTGGCAAGGCCAGCACCGCCCAGCAGGATCAGCGCCGCGAGCCGGTGGAATTTGGCCTGCCAGGCCGCCCCGATGGCGCAAACTCCGCCGATCAGCCAGATGAACCCGAAAATCGGGTCCACCAGCGTAACCGGCACCGCGCCCAGCCGATACCCATGCTGGAGAAACGGCAACAACCCGGCGATCAACGCGATACCGATCAGCAGGCGAAGCTGCACTTGCAGCCTGCGCGTGGCCAGCAGATTTTCCAGCACCTGCGCGCCGGTAAAGATCGCGTTGAGAATCGTATCGAAAGCCCGCCGCGCCCGAAGCCGGCCGATCACCGGCGAACGGCGGGCATTGTTGAGCGGTTTGCGAAACAGCAGATAGAGGATAACCCCGGCGCTCAAGGCGATCACGCTCATGATGAGCGGAGCATTGAAACCATGCCAGAGTGCAAGGCTGTAGTGCGGCGTACGATCGCCCAGAACCGAGGAAACGGCCGTGGCGAGGAACGGCCCGATCGTGATCGCGGGCAGGATGCCGATCACCAGACAGGCGATGACCAGCACTTCTATGGGGCGGCGCATCCACGGCGGCGCTTCGGCGGGCTGATGCGGCAGATTGACCGGCGGCGGGCCAAAAAAGGTCTGATGGATGAAGCGCAGCGAATAAAGCACGCTGAAGGCGCTGGCGACAGTCGCCAGAACCGGGAGCAACTGATCGATGATTGTCCCGCTGTGCGCGGCCAATGCTTCGGCCAGGAACATTTCCTTCGACAGGAAACCGTTGAGCAGCGGCACGCCCGCCATCGCCGCGGCAGCCACCATCGCCAGTGTCGCGGTGATCGGCATGTAGCGGTAAAGCCCGCTCAACTGGCGCAAGTCTCGCGTTCCGGCTTCATGATCGATGATCCCCGCAGCCATGAACAGCGATGCCTTGAACGTGGCGTGATTGACTGTGTGGAAAATCGCCGCAACCGCGGCCAACGGACTGCCGAGGCCCAGCAGCAGCGTGATCAGCCCCAGATGGCTGATTGTCGAATAGGCCAGCAAGCCTTTGAGATCTTGCTGGAAGATCGCCGACCACGCCCCCAGCAGCAAAGTCGCCAGCCCCGTTGTCGCAACGAGGAAATACCATGCCTCGGTCCCCGCCATGACAGGCCACAGCCGGATCAGCACGAACACCCCTGCTTTCACCATGGTGGCCGAATGGAGATAGGCTGAAACCGGTGTGGGGGCGGCCATCGCGTGCGGTAACCAAAAATGGAACGGGAACTGCGCGCTTTTGGTGAAAGCACCGATAAGGATCAGGATCAGCGCGGGCAGATAAAGCTCGCTCTGCTGGATCAGCTCGCCCGAGGCGAGCACCCGGTCGAGATCGTAACTGCCCGCGATCCGGCCGATGAGCAGAAAACCCAGCAACAGGCACACCCCCCCGGCAGCCGTGGCCAGCAGCGCCATCTGCGCACCGTCGCGTGCGCTCTGGTTGTGGTGCCAGTAACCGATTAGCAGGAACGAGAAGATGCTGGTCAGTTCCCAGAAGAACGCGAGTTGGATCAGATTGCCCGAAATCACCACGCCCAGCATCGAACCCATGAACGCCTGCAGGAACGAGAAAAAGCGGGGAACCGGATCGTCGGGCGACATGTAATAGCGGGCATAGAGCACCACCAGGAACCCGATCCCGAAAACCAGAACGGCGAACAACCAGGCCAATCCATCGAGCCGCAACGTCAGGTTGACACCGAGACTGGGCAGCCATTCGATCTGGTAGCGCACCACATCGCCGCCGGGCAGCCCGTGATAGAGCCATATCACGATAGCGAGGCCGAGCATTGCCTGCGAACCAGCCAGCAATGCCGCCAGCGTGCGCGAGCGCGATGGAAGGAACGCTGCTGCCAAGCTCCCCATATAGGGCAGCAAAAGGGCAATCAGCAGCAGTGTTCCATCCGTCATTCGTTATCGCGCTCGTCAGTGGTGAGGTCGGGAAGGCATTCGCCGGTGTTTGCCCATATGGTTGACTTTTTTTATGATTGGCAACGCCTCAGGCAAAAAACTTTTGTCCATGGCCGCGTGGCCGATGCAATTGCGACACACCCTGCAAAGGCACATTCGCCTGAAATGCACCGGACAAAGGCACTATCATCCTATATGGTTATTAATTCCGAGTTCAGGCACCGAACTGGAATGTTGAAGCCAAAGGGGAGAACGATTGATGAGCAAGATTCTGGTCGCCACCGATTTTTCCCCTCGTTCCGACCGTGCCTTGCGGCGGGCCATTCTCACCGCACGCCAGATCGCAGCCGAACTGGTGCTGTTCCATGCTCTGGACGACGATCTGCCCGATCGACTCCTCTCCATGCAGCGTACGGTGAGCACCGAACTTCTGACCGAACTGGCGGAAACGATTACGGCAAGCGACGGAATATCCTGTTCCTATCGCCTGGCGCAGGGCGATCCGTTTCGCGCGCTGATCGATACGGCGCGGGAGATCGCGCCCGGCCTTATCGTGCTCGGACCTCACCGGCGTGATCTGCTCAAGGACATCTTTGTCGGCACCACAGCCGAACGCACCATCCGCGAAAGCGCGGTGCCGGTGATCATGGCCAACGGCGTGCCCGCCGGCCCCTATCAGCGGATTCTGATCGCCACCGATTTTTCCGCCTGTTCGGTGGCTGCGACGCAGGTCGCCCAGCACCTCGGCCTGCTCGACACTGCCGATGTCACGGTCCTGCACGTGCTCGACACGCCCGAGAAAAGCATGATGCAGCGTTCGCTCATGAGCGGTGACGAGATCGAGGATTACGAACTGGCCGCAAAAGCGGAAGCGGCGGATGCGATGCATGGCTTCCTGAAGTCCACCGCGCTTCGCCCGGTGGCCCAGATCATCGCCCCGGTGGAACTGTCGATCTCCGAAACCATCCGCCGCGAAGTCCGCGAAGCCCGGCCGGACCTGCTTATCGTCGGGACACGGGGGCGCTCGGGAATAGAGAAATTCTTTTTGGGGAGCGTAGCCGAAGAGATTCTCAAGCTGTCCGATGTCGATGTGCTGGCGGCCCCGGCGCCAGAGCCCTTAAAGGCATAAAGATCGCAACGGGATGGGCAGCCGAAAACACACCTTTCCCCTTGCCATTGCTTTGACAGCACCCAACCTTGGGCTAATATCTTGCAGCATCGGTTCGTTGGAGGACGCGGTGCAACGATAGTGAGGAGATGAGCGCGTGCTCAGTCGCCCAATATCCTTTCTCGCCGCTTTCGGTCCTGCGGCGATGCTATTGGCAGTTTCCCCCGCGCTGGCGCGGGAAAAGCCAGCCACGCCCCAACCCAGCGAGGCGTTGCAGGCGGCTGTGGCTGCTATGCCCCGGGAAGCCGCGATCCTGGCCTTCTACAAGCGCTGGCAGGGGCCCCAGTGGTTCCAGAACGGCGCCCGCCCGGCAACCGATCTCGCCGCTATCCTGCGCCGTGCGCCGCTGGACGGGCTCGCCAATGGCCCGGCTCTCGCCCGCCAGGTCGAACAGGCCGCGCAAGCCGCCTCGACCGGCAGTGCAGCGGACAAGGCCGCGGCTGAACGCATTCTGTCTGCCGCCTGGGTGGCTTATGTCGAAGCGATCCGCCGCCCGCCGCGCGATGTGATCTACGGCTATCCCACATTGGCGCCCAAACCCGCCGATATCGACCAGATCCTCACCACCGCTGCCCATGCATCCTCGCTTGAGCAACACCTGGCGGAAGTGTCGGCGATCAACCCGGTCTATGCGGAACTACGCGATATTGCATGGCGCGATATGCAATCCACACCTAACGCCGCGCCTGACCCGCGGATCGTGGTGAATCTGGAACGCCTGCGCTCGCTCCCCGCCACCGAACAGTTCGCGCTGGTCAACACGGCGACGCAGCGGTTGCAGATGTTCGAAAACGGGCGGCCGGTGGATTCGATGAAAGTCATCGTCGGCATGGAACAGTTTCCGACCCCGATGATCTCCAGCGTGATCTATTACGCCACGTTCAACCCCTACTGGAACGTGCCCGAGCATCTGGTGCGCAAGACGATTGCGCAGAATGTCCTCAAGATGGGGACCGGCTATCTCAAGAGCCGGGGCTATCAGGTGATGTCCGACTGGTCGGAAAACGCCACTGTCGTTCCATCCGATCAGATCGACTGGAAAGCGGTTGCGGCAGGCCAGAAGACCATTCGCGTGCGTCAACTTCCCGGCCCGCAGAATTCCATGGGCAAGCTCAAGTTCTCGTTCGCGAACGGGGAAGACATCTATCTTCACGACACGCCTTCGAAAGCGCTGTTCGCCAAGGCCCGGCGGGACCTGAGCAACGGGTGCGTCCGGCTTGAGGATGCGCAGCGGTTCGGGCGCTGGTTGCTGGGGCGTGAGCCGGTTGCGCCTTCCGCAGAACCGGAACAGTTCGTCCAATTGCCCAAGGGCATCCCGATCTATCTCACCTATCTGACGGCACAACCTGTGGACGGAAAGATCGTCTATACGACCGATATCTATGGCCGGGATACGCACGGCGTCGCCCAGGCCAACGCCGGATCGGCCTCATACGACCGCACTTCGGCGAACTGAACGCCAGTTCGCCGCGCGTTGGCGGATTCAGGCGCCAGCATTGGTTACTCATGAAAAAAGGGCGAGGCCACAAGGCCCCGCCCTTCGTTCCCCTTGGCCCTATCCGGCCGGATTGCTTACCCGCGCTCAGGCGCCGGCGGAGGCGGCGGAGGCGGCGGGGGGCACCCCTGATCCACACGCACGACCGTCCCATCCGGGCACGTCTGCGTAGCAGGCGGCGGAGGCGGGGGCGGCGGAGGCGGCGGGGGTGGCGGCGGTGCGGGCTCTGCAGCCGGTGCACCGAAATTGTAGGTCAAAGTGGCAAGAACGCTATGCGTGCGCAGCTTGCCGCGCCCTTCGAAGCCGACCGTACCGACCTGGCTATCCGTGTCGAACTCGCTATCGCTAAACCGGAGACGGCCGGTGTTGAAGTAGCGATACTTGAGGCCGATATCGACATTCTGGTTCAGCGCATAACGCACGCCGGCGATAAGCTGCCATGCCCAGGCGCTGTCCTTGCCACCGAGCATCTTGACCCGGGCCCGGCCCAGACCGCCGCCCGCATAGTAGCTGAGGCCGTTCTCATCCCCGAGGTCGAACAGCATGTTCACCATTCCGGACAGAACACTTGCCTTGTTGCTGCCGAAGCCGTCGAGATCGTACGGCCCGGTGTCCGGCAGATTGTGATCGGCGGCAAATGCGGGGCTGAAGCTGATGCTTTTGGCCTTGAGCCGCTTGTAGCCGACTTCAGCCTCGGCCCTGACTATGCCGAAGTCATAGCCGACGATGCCATCGACTTCCCATCCGGGCTTCTTGTATTTGATGCTCAGACCGTCGTCGTACCGGATATTGGTACGCTCGTTGAAGACATTGAGATCGATATCGGTCTTTTGCCCGAAAACGACGCCGCCTTCGATTCCGACATATGGCTGATTATCTCGTGCCAGTGCTGGAGTGGACAATGCCGCAGTTGCTACTGCGGCGAGAAGAAGCTTACGCATACTTACTCTCCCTTCTTACCCGCGTTGAACTTTCTGACACAGCCACAACTCAGCGACTATGATAAAGTTTCTCTTTTTTTGATTCAGCACAATCTTGTTGCCCAAGAGACACATCTTGCCATGTCCGATCGGGTTCTTTCCATGGCCTGCGGCGGCGGTCGATATCCGCAATCATGCGATCCCAAGTCGAGTGAAGACGTGTAACATGCGTTGTCCTGCCATCCGCGTCGCAAGATCTTTGTACTGGGAATGCAATATTGTTTCCCCTCCTTCCTTGTTTTGGCAAACGTGGCGCAACAACCCGTTTCCCACTGCGGACAACGCCCCATAGGACAGCATGATTGTAGCGGCTGGTCATCAAGTCCGACGATGCGAACGCCCAAGCCCTTGATGTCGGGCGGCGCTTTGGTCAGAAGCACACCTCAAAGCATGGGAGACAGGCATGACCTTGCGGCTGGAAGATATCGAACGGATCAAGATGCTCAAGCATCGCTACATGCGGATGCTCGACAGCGGCGACAGCGACGGGTTGCGCGCCTGCTTCGTCCCCGAGGCAACGATCCGCTACGAAGGCGGCAGCTACCTCTATGAAGCGGCTGATCGGGAAGAGATCGTCGGCCTGCTCAGCCAGATGCAGAATAACCAGTATGTCGGAATGCACCTGGCGCTGATGCCCGAAATCACGGTCCATGACGAAGATAACGCCGAAGGCCGCTGGTACATGATCGACTGGGCGGTGAACATGGCGACCAACCGCGAAACGCAGGGGGCGGCTTTCTATCAGGACCGCTACATCCGCCGTGACGGCGAATGGAAAATCCTCCACAGCGGCTATGTCAGGGCTTTTGAAAAGGTCGAATATCGCAAGGAACCGGTCGAGCTACACAGCCACCTGTTTTCGAAGTTCGGCCCGCCGATGGAATATGGAACTCTGCCGAAGTAACTTCCTGAACGGGAGCAGGATGCATCCGACTGCCTAACGCCTTGCGCAAAATGCCGCGCCGCGCCCGTATTCAGCGGGTGCATTCGCTCTATCCCGTCAATCTCCGTGGCACCCCCGGCACCATGCGGCGATAGCAGCGAATGCCTCGGCCGCTTCAGGCGTGGCGGGAGCCATCATCGGCCAGACGTGCCCCATACCCCCTGCGACATGCAGCGTGACGGGGCGATCCGCCAGCGCCAGAGCCTGGGCAAAAGCCAACGCTTCACCCAGCAGCACTTCCACCCCTCCAACCAGCAGCAGCATCGGTGGGAACATGGCCGGATCCGCGCACAGCGGCGATACCAGCGGGTCGTCCACCGCATGCCCTTGCAGATAGAGCGCCGCCGCATCCCGAACCGCCGCCCGGGAAAAGAGCGCATCCCGCGCCGCGTTGTCGTCATAAGTCCGGTCACGGGCCATCATGTCGAGCATCGGCGAGATCAGGATGGCGCCGGCCACCGGCTGCTCCGCACGGGCAGCCGCGAGGCAAAGCGCAGCCGCAAGCCCGCCCCCTGCCGAATCCCCGCCCACCAGGACCGGGCCTTCCTCTCGCAGCGCACGATAGACCGCCACGGCATCATACAACGCCGCCGGAAAAGGATGTTCGGGGGCGAGGCGGTAGAAGGGCAGCACGATGCGCAGCCCCGCCACGTTAGCCAGACGCCGCGCATAGTCCAACCACGCCGATGGCGATCCCAGGCGATACCCGCCGCCGTGGAAGTAGAGCAAAGTACCCCCCGCCAAATGATCTGCCGTATCCGGGCCAACCACAAGGCAACGGACGCCACCGATCACCCTATCGTCCGGCTGAATACCTTCCCCCTGCGGCATTGCTTCGACGGCGGCACGCCGTTGCAACAGCGTGGCATCGGCAGCGTGCCCCGCACGCAGCGGCGGCAGGGCCCAATGGGGCTTGCGCTCCTCATCCATCATGCCGTCCCCGCTCAGAACACGAACACGCCGCGCGCGAGCTTGCCGCTTTCCAGATCGTGGAACGCTTCTTCATACTGATCGAGCGCATAACGCCTGGTCACAAGCTCCTCCAGCTTCAACTGGCCGGTGCGGTAGAGGTCGAGATAGACCGCAATATCCCGGTGCGGCTGCGAGGTGCCATAGCGGACGCCCATGATGCCCCGATCGACCATGCTCATCGGCATGATCGGCAGTTCGAGCGTGGCAGTCGCCTTGGGGGTGCCGACGATCACGCAATTGCCACCCCACCCAAGCGACGCCGTGGCATTGCCCAGCGCCACCGGGCTGCCGGAACATTCGAACGCCCAGTCGACCCCCGCCGCCCATGGCAGGGGATCGGGCAACAGTTCCTTGATCCGTGCTGGCGCATCGTGCTGTGTGGCATCGACGAAATCGGTCGCGCCGAACGCGCGGGCCAGATCCTCGCGCGAAGCCAGCAGGTCCACCGCCACGATCCGCGCGGCCCCGGCAAGCCGCAAGCCCTGAATGACATTGAGGCCGATCCCGCCCACGCCGAAGACAGCCGCCGTATCGCCCGCCGCCACATTCGCGCGGTGAAGGACAGAGCCGACCCCGGTCAACACACCGCAGCCGACCACACAGGCCACGTCCAGCGGAATGGCCGGATCGACTTTCACCACCTGCTGCTGCTTGACGACGGTGTATTCGGCAAAGGTCGACGTGGCCGCAAAATTGGAGACCGCCGCGCCGTCCTGCGTGAACGGTTGCGATCGATTGCCCAGCGTGGAGCGGCAATGCGTCGGCTTGCCCGTGTCGCAGTGCGCACAATGGCCGCAATAGGCCAGGGTATGCAGCACCACATGATCGCCGGGCGCAAGACCGGTGACCCCGGCGCCCACTTGCTCGATCACCCCGGCGCCTTCGTGCCCCAGCACCGCCGGGGCGGGCCATTCGATCGTGCCGTTCATCACACTGATATCGCTGTGGCAGATGCCGCTAGCGACGATGCGAACCAGCACTTCATCCTTCTCAGGCTCGCGCACCGACAGGCTCTCGGTGTAGCGAATCCTGCCTTCGCCTTCATGGATCAATGCGCGCATTCAAATCTCTCCCGCTTGCTTTTGTGTGCTGTCCTGCCCGCTATGCATCCGCGCTTCGTGACAGGATCAGGTCGTCCCATTCGACCACCGTGCACATGCGGTGGAAATCTGGGCTCTGCCACGGCGCGTTCACCTGCAAGCGGCCATGCTTGGCATTGACGTAGTAATTGCGATCCACGCCCCCTTCCGGAGTCAGTTGCAGGAGATTCGACGCTTCCTCGTCCAACGCGCGATTGTAGCGTTCGAACGCTTCGCGCTTCACTTCCACCCGGTCGGCACCCTGTTCGATCATCCGCATCATGCAGCGCCCGGCATAGGCAGCCCAGACCATGTACCATTGCGGCAGCCCCGTCCCGCCCGACAGCGGCTGCGAATTGGGACCATAAAGCATGAACAGATTGGGGAAATCGGGCACCATCATGCCGAGATAGGCGCGCGGGCCATCGCCCGCTTCCCAAGTATCGTGCAGATCGCGCGCGCCGGCACCGGTGTAACGCGCGGGCCAGAGGTATTTCGCGACTTCGAAGCCGGTGGCGGCGATGATGATGTCCACTTCCCGCACATGGCCATCCTCCGTCACGATCCCTTCCGGCACCAGCCGCTCGATGGAATCGCACACCAGTTCGACGTTGTCCCGCGTCAGCGCCTGATACCAGCCGTTATCCACCACCGGACGGCGGGAAAACGGCGCGTAATCCGGCACCAGCCGCTCGATCAGATCGGCGCGGCCACCGGTCTGCTGATGGATATACTGGGTCAGCGTGTCGCGCAGCGCATCATTGGCGGGATTCACTTTGCCGCCACTGGCCTGCCACGCGGCATCCGGCACTTGCAGCGCATGGATATCGAACAGCGCAGCCGTGGCCATATAGCGCCACCAGTTCCAGTAGCCCGGCAGGTTGTCGACCAGCCAGCTTACTTCCCGCTCCATCGGCGCGCCATATTTCTCACGCGGGCTGATCCATTGCGGCGTGCGCTGGAAGACGTGGACCTGCGCCGCATCGCGCGCCAGCGCGCGCAGCATCTGCACCCCCGTGGACCCGTTGCCGATAATCGCGATCCGCTTGCCCTGCAGGTCCAGCCCTTCGGGCCAGCGTGAGGGATGGACGATCAGCCCCCTGAAATCGTCCTTGCCGGGAAAATCGGGAATCCGGGGATTGGCGAATGTCCCACTTGCGGTGATGACGATTGTCGCGTGGGCGGTCCGCTCGCCCTCGGGCGTATCGAACCGCAGCGTCCAGCGGTTGCGCAAGGCATCGAACGTGCCAGATATCAGATCATGGCCGAACCGCGTGTGGGCCTGTGCCCCGTATTTGCGGGAGACGTGGTTCAGATAGCCGCGAACCGCCTCCCCCCGGCCGAAATGTTCATCCCACGGATACCGCTTCTCGAAGCTGAATTCGTAAGTGATCGACGGAGTATCGACTCGGATTTCGGGATAGCGATTGATCGACCAGGTGCCGCCCGCTTCCGGCTGCCGGTCGTAAACGGTGTAGGGAATGCCCAGTATCTCGCACTGTACGGCGGCTGCGATGCCGGAAAAGCCGCTGCCGATAATCGCCACGCTGAAGCCTTCCGGCACAGGGGGATGCTTCCCTTCCCATTCCACCGCAAAGGGGTAACGGCGGAATGCCGCGAGATCGCGGCGCGCCTCGAACTCGTCGTCCGTCATCGGCCGCCCGGTGGCGAGTGTCATCAGTTCGCGCAGACGAGCCGGTTCCGGCTCCGCGGGCATCTGGCCCGATGCGTTGTCCGCCAGCCAGGCAACGGCCCGGTCGATCAGCCCGGCCTTCTGCGCTTCGTCCATCTGCGCGGCCGGGGGCAAGGCCGCCAAGGCTGGGTCGTCCGTCATCTGATAGAGCGCCACGCGCACCGCATTCAGATCCGCCAGTTCCACCGCGCGCCGGATGAACGCCGTATCCACTGCCTCTATTGTCGCCATGCATCGTTCCCAGAACTTGTTTGCGTTGTTGCAATGTCGAATTTTGGCGCAGGCCGGTAGCCTGACTGCCCCTGTTCCGCCCTTTCGGAAAGCACACACCTGCCCATCGCGGCCCGCACGATACACACCGTTCCGGATAATCGGAAAGCGGGGCCTGCAAATTGACAGACCCCGGGTCATAAAGGCCAAGCAGAAGCGACAGGGGCCGGAACATGTCCGGCTGCAAGATGGACACACAATGAAGCTGGACCTGAACGAGCAGCAGGCGCTGATGTCTGCAACGGCGCTGCGTTTCTTCGACAACGACACCGTGGTGGCTCGGGCACGCGCAGCAAGTCACGTGGCCGATGCGGACCTGTGGCGCGAAACTGCCGAAATGGGTTTCGTCCAGATGCGCGTGCCGGAAACGGCAGGTGGGCTGGATGCGGGGCTGTTCGATGCGGCACTGGTCTGTGAAGCGGCCGGGCGCGGCGTTGCCCCGGTGCCGCTGGCGGACGGGATTGCCGCCTGCCGCCTTCTCGCCCTGCTCGGCGGGGCGAAGGCCCTGGCCCTGCTGGCAGAAAGCAGTGCCACACCGATTGCTTTCGCCCCCGTTGCAGGTGCGATGCAGATCGTGAACGAAGCTGGCGGAGTGCTGGCTATTGGCACGGATGGAAGCCGCCACCTGTTGGCGGAAGGTGAAGCGGCAACCACGGCCTATGCCGCTGCACGTGCCGAATGCACCATTCTGCGCGCCGCGTGGCTGGTTGGCGCTGCCGCCCGGGCCATAGAACTGGCCGCGGCCTATGCGTCCGAACGCAAGCAGTTCGGCAAGCCGATCGGCAGCTTCCAGGGCATTGCCCACCCCCTCGCCGAAGCGATCACCGATTGCGAAGGCGGGCGGCTGCTGGTGTGGAACGCCATCTGCGCCATCGCGAAGGGGCGCGGCAATTCCGCGGCCCTTGTCGCCATGGCCGACTGGTGGACAGCCCGCAGCGCCCGCATTGCCGTCACCCGCGCGCTGCGCACCTTCGGCGGCTATGGCCTGTCGACCGAATACGACATCCATCTCTATTTCCTCGCGATCAACCGCATGGCGCTGGCCGACGGCGATCCGGCACTGCGGCTGGCGCAAGTGGGGGAACGGCTGTGGGCAGGACAACGGATTCCCTTGCCCGAAGCGGGTGCCACTGGCATTGAAATGGGCATGGGTGAGGCGGCAGAAGCCTATGCGGACGAGGTGCGGCGTTTCTTCGAGGAAGCGATGACACCGAACCTGCGCGCCCATGCCCACCATTCCACCGAAGGGCACGATCCCACTTTTCATCGCCAGCTCGCCGCCGCCGGCTTCGCCTATCCGGACTGGCCACGCCAATGGGGCGGGGAAGAACGCAGTGCGATGGAAATCACCGCGCTGGGCCGGGTTTTCGAACAGTTCCGGTGGACCCGCGTGCCGATCGGCTGCACCAACATGGGCGCGCGCATGGTGATGAAGTTCGGCACATCGGAATTGCAGGCCGAAGTGCTGCCCCGCCTCGCCGATGGCAGCGCCCTGTCCTGCCTCGGGTTTACGGAACCGGAATCGGGATCGGACATGTATGCCGCACGTACCCGCGCGGTCCGCGATCGGGACGGCAGCGGATGGATCATCAGCGGGCAGAAGATGTTCACCACCGGGGCGCATCTGTCCGATTATGTCCTGCTGCTGGCCCGCACCGATCCCGACGCGCCCAAACATGCGGGGCTGACGATCTTCTTCGTGCCGATGGATCTGCCCGGCGTTTCGGTCCAGCCGGTCCACACTTTGCAGGACGAACGGACCAATATCACTTTCTACGACGAAGTGCGGGTGCCCGACCGCTACCGGCTAGGCGAAGTCAACGGCGGCCTGGCAGTGATGGCGGCCGCGATGGAAATCGAACATGGCGGCGAAGGCTATCACATCCACCATCACAGCCTGATGGAAGCGGCGGAAGAATGGGCCATAGCACCCGGCCCAGACGGCGAACGACCGATCGATCGCCCCGATGTGCGTGTCCGCCTTGCCGAAACCCGCACACATCTTGAAATCGCGGACCTGCTCTGCCGCCGCGCGACGCAGGCCGGGGCGGATGGCACACTGGGCCGGGCGACGGGCCCGATGGCCAAGCTGTTTGCGACCGAAAGCTATATGCGCGATGCAGCGGATCTGGTGGCTCTCACCGCCCCCGCCTCGCTCGCTCATCTCACCCCGGCCCTCACGGAGATCGAAAGCATGCACAGGCAATCCATCGGCCAAACGATTTATGGCGGCACCAGCGAAGTGCACAAATCGATCATCGCCCAATACGAACTGGGGATGCCGCGATGACCGGCGCCGTGCCCGACCGGGGCCTGACCGGGAAAGTCGTGCTGATCGCCGGTGGCGGCGGCATCGGGGACGAGGCGGCCCGACGGCTTGCTGCGGAGGGATGCCGGGTCGTCCTGGGCGATATTGTCCTTTCCGCGGCCGAGGAAGCCGCCGAGGCAATCCGCCAAGCTGGCGGCGATTGCACCGCCGTGCGCTATGACCAATCGGATGAGGCTTCGGTGCAGGCATTGGTGGACGCCGCAATCGCTACGTATGACCGGATCGATCACCTGTTCGCCAATGCGGCGGACATGCACGCGCTGCAGGAAGACAGCAACGTTCTCGACATCGATATGGGCATTTTCGACCGCACGGTGGCGGTCAACATGCGCGGTGCCGTGCTTGTAACCCGTTATGCCCTGCCGCAGATCATCGCGAACCGGGGAGCTATCGTCTATACCAGTTCCGATGCGGCGCATGTCGGCGAGCCGCAGCGTGTCACTTATGCCATGACCAAATCCGCGATCAACGCGCTGATGCGCCATGTCGCCAGCCGCTGGGGCCGTGAAGGCGTGCGCGCCAATGCAATCCTGCCCGGGCTCGTCCTGACTCCGCAATTGCAAAGCCGGATGGATGATGCGCAGCGTGCGATGGCGGTGGAAGGCACGCGAAGCTTCCGGGCCGGGGAAAGCCGCGATATCGCAGCCATGGTCGCCATGCTGATGTCGCGCGACGGGGAATGGATCACCGGTCAGACGCTATCGGTCAACGGCGGCGTGACCATGCGCCCCTGATCTGATCTCAAACGCCCCGCGCCCTTCCAGCAATCCGGAAAAAGCATGGCGCGGCATTGAAACGCATGCCTCACCCCGCTTTGCTGCGATGAAGAGGGAGGCGACATGCGCGTACTGGTCATCGGAGCGACAGGCTATCTCGGCGCACGTATCACCCGCTGTCTGAGCGATGCGGGCCTTGCAGTCAGCGGCCTCAGCCGGTCGGCGGGCAAGGATGCGATCGTCGCAGAAGCTGGCGGGCAGCCGCTGCGTGGCGATCTTGCCGATAGAGATGGTGTTCTTGCCTTGGCCCGCGAACATGATGCGGTGATCTACGCTGCCCAGCTTCCACTGGAGGAAGAGTTCGCCTGCCTTTCCGCTCTCACCGCCGCGCTGAAAGGCACAGGCCGCACGCTGATCTTCACCAGCGGAACCGGTCTGCTATCCCAACGCACCGATGGCCGCTGGAGCGAGGATACCTTCGCCGAAGACGATGCCTTCGTCCCTTCAAAATATATCGGAGAGCGGCTGATCACCGAAACGTTGGTGCGCACGGCGGGCTGGTCGGGCACGGTGCGGGCCATGGTGGTCCGGCCACCCATGATCTGGGGCCACGGCGGCTGCGGCCATCTGCGCCATTTCTACCGCGATGCCGGAACGCTGGGCGAAGTCGGCTATCTCGGCCCTGGCCTCAATCTCTATTCCAACGTCCATGTTGACGATCTGGCCCAAGTCTATCGCCTCGCGCTGGAACGGGGCACGGCGGGCGCGCTCTACCATGCCGTGGCGGGGGAAGTGAATAACCGCACGCTGGCCGAAGCGGTCGCCCGGGACATGGGCGTGCCTGCACGCAGCATCGATTTTGCCGACGCGGTAGAACGCTGGGGCAAGTTCGCCACGCTGATCGGCATGGCCACTTGCAGCCGTTCGCGCAGCCCGCGCACGCGGCGCGAACTGGGCTGGCAACCGCACCACGAGGATATCATGAGCGATATCGGCCATGCCGTCTACCGCGCACATGCCGCCCAACCCGCGCAGAAACAGGACATATCGGGCCCGCGCTGACCGTATGCATCGGGCCCTGCCGGAAAGAGAGGAATCCCATGAAAAACTGCGAACAACGCTATGACACCCCCGATCTGCCCCGCGATCAGCGGCCCATTCGCCTGGGCTCGCTCCTTTTCACCATGGTCGAGCCGCGGCCGGGATACGAAGTTGCCTACAATCGCTGGTACGAACGCGATCATTTCTACAGCGGCTGCATGATCGGGGAATGGACGCTGGCGGGCAACCGCTTCGTTGCGACGCGGGAAGACAAGGGCAAACGGATCGGCAACGGTTCGCGCCCGGTAGAGCAAGGCTCCTACCTCGCGCTTTACTGGATTCTTGACGGGCATCACGCCGATTGGGATCGTTGGGCGGTGCGGCAGGTCAAAGACCTTCACGCACAGGGCCGGATGTTCCAGGAACGCGATCATATCCACACCGGCTTCTATCGCTTCAACGAAGAATACAATGCACCCGGCAGCACCATGCCGATCGAGCTGGCGCTCGACCGTCCTTATGGCGGGGTGGCCGCATTCCTCGTCGATCTGGCACCGGGCAAGAGCAAGGCGGATGTCGCCGCGTGGCTCCGTGCGCAGGAGTGCCCCGGCGATGTCGCGATGATGGGTTCTCCCATGCCGCTCGACCCGACCCGCCCGGCGGACGTACCGGCCAGCGAAGGCAATCACGTGCTGTTCCTGAGCTTTACCGTCGAGGCTCCACAGACGATTTGGGAAGACCGCTATCTCCCGTTCGCCCACGCCTTGGATAGCGCAGGGCTCGGCTCGGTGTCCTTCGCTTCCCCCTTTCGTGCCACCGTTTTCGGCACCGATACCTATACCGATCAGTTGGAATAAGCGGCCAAGGCCAATCATACGGGCGGCCGGGCCGCCCGTTCCACAAGCAGGTCTCAGCCCTTGCTTTTCTTGGTCGCCATGACGCGCGGATCGAACAGATTGGCCGCCATCCATCCGCCGTCCACCAGCAGGGCATGGCCCGTCACATAAGTCGACAGTTCCGAAGCCAGGAACAGCACCGCCCCGGCCACCTCGCGCGTCGTGCCCGCCCGCCCGATCGGAATCACGCTTTCTTCCATCACAGCGCGCGATTCCGGCGTTTCCGGCAAACGGGGGGTGGTGATGCTGCCCGGCACCACCGCGTTGACACGCAGATTCTGGCGCCCCCATTCGGCCGCCATCGATTTGACCAGATGCATGAGCCCCGCTTTCGCAGCGCCATAAGCCGCATGATAGGGCGCACCCTGCAGGCCATCGACCGAGCCCACGCAGACCAGCGAACCGGCCACGCCGCGCGCAATCATCGATTGGGCGGCCGCCTGCGCCGTGGTGAAGAAATAGCGCAGATTGCGGTTCTGTTCGGAATCCCATTCCTCCGGGCTGACATCGAGCAACGGCTTGAACAGTGCCTGCCCGACGATGGTGACGAGGATATCCAGCCCGCCAAGCGCCTGCTCTGCCTCTCGCACCGCGCTGCGCACGGCCTCATCCTGAAGGATATCCGCCGTGATCGCGATCCCCTTGCGGCCCACCGCCCGCACCGCATCGGCCACATGCTCCGCCCGGTCCGCCTCGTTGTCCAATACCGCGATATCGCACCCGGCTTCGGCCAGCAGCAGCGCGCTGGATTCCCCCATGCCACGACCGCCGCCAACGATGAGCGCTTTCTTGCCTTCCAGGCCGAACATCGACACCGTCATTCTCATCTCCTCCCAAGATCATGCGCGAACAGATACCAAGCCCGCGGACTTCGCCATACCCGTCCCTACATCCGGGCCGCGCCACCATGATAGCGGGGCATGGCGTTTTCCGCCCATGCGGAGGCAGAAGTGGGGCCGGTTTCCGGATGGCCGGAAAATCCCGCTGATCCGTTGATCGGACCCGCGCTCTGCCGCTCCTTGGCGAAAATCTGGCGCACGCGCGGAAACGGAGAAATATGTCCCAGGAGCAGCATACGCCCGCTTTCGCCATGACGGGCGCGCCACCCATTCCACCAGCCGCCACCGGTGGTGCCGGGCAAGTGCTCGCCCGGCGCAAGCTGATGCTGTTCCTGCTCGCCGTGATCTACACGCTCAATTACCTCGACCGCCAGATCGTCGTGATTCTGCAAGAACCGATCAAGGCCGATTTCGGACTGGCCGACTGGCAGCTCGGGCTGGTCACGGGCGGAGCTTTCGGCCTGTTCTACACGTCGCTCGGCATCCCGATCGCGCAGTGGATCGATCGTGGGATCAATCGCGTGCGCCTGATCGCCGTGCTGACCGCCGGGTGGAGCGTGATGACCATCCTGTGCGGCATCACCCGCAATTTCGGCCAGTTCTTCCTCGCCCGCATGGGGGTGGGTCTGGCCGAAGCGGGCTTTACCCCGGCCGCGCATTCGCTGCTGTCCGACATGTACCCGCCCCGCGAACGGCCGCAGGCGATGGGCCTGTTCGCCATCGGCGTGCCTGTGGGCATCATGGCTGGGCTCTCGCTCGGCGGCATCGTCGCGCAGCTGACGGACTGGCGTACCGCGCTGTTCGTTGCTGGTGCCCCAGGTTTGATCGCCGCTTTTCTGCTGCCGATGCTCACGCGTGAGCCTTTGCGCGGCGGCATGGATGACACTCCGCCCGCGGCGGCCAGCCCGGTCGGTTTTGCCGAAGCCTTACGCATTCTCGCCCGGCGCCGCGCCTTCGTTCATGTCCTGCTCGGCGCGTCGGTCTGTTCCTTCGCGCAGGCCGGGGTCATGGCGTGGCTGCCCAGCTATCTGATCCGGGGGCACGGCATGAATCTGGCGGAAGCCGGGTTGAGCCTCGGCCTGTTAAGCGGGCTGTGCGGCATGGCGGGAACGGTCGCGGGCGGCTGGCAGGCTACCCGCTTCGGCGGTCAGAAACCCCAAGGGATGCTGTGGATACCGGTCGCCGGTACGCTGGCGATGATTCCGCTGCAATGCCTCGCGCTGATGGCGGGCAGCGGGCAGGCCATGCTCCTGCTCATGATCGTGCCGCTGATCTTCGGCGGGCTGTGGACCGCCCCGTCCATCGCTCTGTCGCAAGGGCTCGCCCCGGTCGCGATGCGCGCACGCGCCAGCGCCATATACGTCGTTTTCGCCAATCTCGTCGGCGTGTCGATGGGGCCTCTGGTACTCGGCATCCTGAGCGACAGTTTTGCCGCACTGCGTGGGGACGCCGCGACCGGCTTGCGCGATGCGTTGATCTGCGTCACTTTCACGCTCGCCTGGGGCGCGCTGCACCTGTTCCTTGCCGCGCGTCACCTGCAACGCGAAACACGGGAGAACGCCGCCGGGCAGTCCTGACACAGGCCGTCCCCCGCCCATGGACACCCCTCCGCGTCAACCGCCCCCACCCGCTTCCGACTATCTGGAACGGCACAGGTTGGGGCTCTTCCCGATCCGCACGTTGCGCCATCGCGACAAGCAAAGGAGATCATCATGGCTGAATACATCCTCTATTCCGCCGAGGCCGGAATCGCCACGATCACGCTGAACCGGCCCGAGCAGCGCAATGCCCAGAACCAGCTTTTCCTCGAACAGTTGAACGCCGCCTGGGAGCGGGCGGCAGAGGACGAGGCGGTGCGTGTCATCCTGTTGCGCGCCGAAGGGCCACATTTCTCCGCCGGGCACGATGTCAGCCCCGAAGCGATCCGCGAAGGATCGTTTCGCCGGATCGCAGGCACCATTCCGGAACGCGGCCTGCTGGGCATTCATGAATGGGAAGCAAAGTATTACCTCGGCTATTCGCGCCGCTGGCGCGATATTTCCAAGCCTTCCATCGCGGCGGTTCAAGGGGCCTGCATTGCAGGCGGACTGCTGTTAGCCTGGCCTTGCGACCTGATCGTGGCGGCGGACGACGCGCGCTTTTCCGATCCGGTGGTCCTGATGGGCATCGGCGGCGTCGAATATCACGGGCACACCTGGGAACTGGGCGCGCGCAAGGCGAAGGAAATGCTGTTCACCGCCCGCCCTATCGATGCGGCGGAAGCGGAACGGCGCGGCATGGTCAACCGCGTGGTGCCCCGCGCCGATCTCGACAAGGAAAGCCGCGCGCTGGCCGAAGAAATCGCACGCATGCATCCTCATGCGCTGGCCATGGCCAAGCGGGCAGTCAACCAGACGCTCGATGTCATGGGCCAGCAGGCGGCGCTGCAAAGCTGCTTCGATATTCACCAGCTCGGCCATGCCTCGGCCTATGCGCAGACTGGCCAGTTCATCGTTTCAGGCATGGAAGCGGTGAAAGGCAAGGCATGAGCATCCTGACGCGGATAGACGGCGGCATCGCCCGGCTGACGCTCAACCGGCCGGACCGGCTCAACGCGCTGACCATGGCGATGCTGGAGGAGATCGGCGCCACGTTGCGGCGCTGGTCCACCGATCCCGCCGTGCGCTGCGTCGTGCTGGCCGGGGCCGGGCGGGGGTTTTGCGCCGGGCACGATCTGTTGGACAGCGGCAAGGAAGAGCGTGACGCGCCGATGCGCCCCGACGAGGCGGCAGCGATTCTTTCCCTCCATGGCGAAATTCCGGTGCTTCTACGCCGCATGCCCAAGCCCACACTGGCTTGCATCCGAGGGCCGGTGGCCGGCAGCGGCATCGTGATGGCAGCCGCCTGCGACCTGCGCATCGCTTCGCGCAGCGCGCGCTTCAAGCTGGCTTTCGCCAGCGCGGGCCGCTGCGGCGATCCTGGCGGCAGCTACCTCCTCACCCAATTGCTCGGCGCGGCGCGGGCGCGCGAACTGTTCCTGCTGGACGAGCCGGTGGGTGCCGAGCGCGCGCTGGCCATCGGCCTGATCGCGAAACTGGTGGAAGACGATGCGCTGGACGAGGCCTGCAATGCGCTGGCCTCGCGGCTGGCGAACGGCCCGACCAGCGCCTTTGCCGCGATGAAGCGCAATCTCAACGCCGCCGCAGATATCGGCTTTGAAGAAAGTATGGCCGCAGAAGCCAACGCCAACGCCACGATCAGCCTGCTGTCCCACGATGCGGGAGAAGCGGCCAAGGCGTTCCTGGAACGGCGCGAGCCTCGTTTCCTCGGCCGATGAGCGCCTGTTTGCCCCGTGCGTTCCACCTATCCGGAAAGGCCGGGAGTCAGATTGCGGAACGGCCCGCACAGGTGGGAAAGGCATGGTATGAAACTGGCCTTGCACGGCCGATGCTTTGGTGACGATATGAGTACGAAACTTCCTTTCCCCGTCTATGATGCGGACAACCACTTCTACGAGCCGGAAGACGCTCTGTTTCGCCATCTGCCCAAGAAATGGCACAAGGATTTCCGCTTCGTGGAAATCGATGGACGCAAACGGCTGGCCATCAATGGGCAGATTTCGGATTACATTCCCAATCCGACTTTCGAACGCGTGGCTGCACCCGGCACGCACGTGAAGTACTACAAGGCGGACAATCCCGAAGGGTTGAGCCTGCGCCAGTTGACCGGCGCGCCGGTGGTGCCTCCACCGGCATGGCGTTACGGGCAGGAACGGCTGGCGGTGCTGGACGAGCACGAAATCCACGCTGCGCTGATGTTCCCCACGCTGTTTTCGGTAATCGAGAACCGCATGTCCTACAATCACGACTTCCTGCACGATGCGCTGCACGCGCTCAACCAGTGGACGGCGGAAGAATGGGGCTTCGCCCGCGAAGGCCGGATTTTCGCCGTGCCGGTGGTTTCGCTAGCGGACATGGATCGGGCGCTCGCCGAAGTCGACTGGCTGATCAAGGAAGGCGCGCGCACTGTGTGCATCCGCCCCTCCCCGGTGCCGGGCTATCGCGGCGGACGCTCCATGGGCCTGCCCGATTTCGATCCGTTCTGGGCCCGCATCAACGAAGCCGGGATTTTCGTCTCGATCCACGCTTCGAACTCGGATTACGACAATCTCATCACCATGTGGACCGGCGGGGCCGAATGGCTGCCGTTCGAATCCGATCCTTTCGTCAATTGCCTGCGGATCATCGAACGCGCCATCGCCGACACGATCGCAGCGATCATCTGCGGCGGGGTGTTCGACCGCTTTCCCGATGTGCGGGTGGCCAGCGTGGAAAACGGCGCCAAATGGGTGGCCCCACTGATCGATACGCTGCGCCATGTCTATGGCCAGATGCCGCAGAAATTCAAAGCGGACCCGGTGGAGACGTTTCACCGCAATATCTTCGTCGCACCTTTCGTGGAGGACAATTTCGAGGAACTGGGCCGGCACATGCAGGTCAACCGCATCCTTTTCGGCAGCGATTTCCCGCATCCCGAAGGGGCAGCCCATCCGCTCGATTTCCTCGACGAACTGACCACGTTCGACATGGCCGCGAAAGAGCGTATCATGTCGTTGAACCTCAAGGGGCTCCTGGAAGGCAGGCGGGATTGAGCGTGGAGCGGGATGTCATCGATCAACTGCGCGCAACGCTGCGCGACCGGGCGAACGAGCGCGGGATAGAATATGCCAGCCAGTGGGCAAGCTGGGGCGAGATAGCGCGCTACGGCGACGCGGTGGCGGCCGCGCTGGACGCGGCGGGCTGCCCGCCAGAGGCCCGCGTCGGCATCGTCATCCGCAACCGGATCGCCCATGCGGCGGCAGTGGTCGGCCTTCTGGCCCATCGCCGCTCGATCAGTTTCATTTATCCCTTTCTTCCACGCGCGGCGATGGCGGAACATCTGACCGGTCTGGGCGCGGGCGCGATCCTGGCCGACACGGAAGACTGGCCCGCATTCGAGGAAACCGTGGCTGCGCAAGGCATGGCCGGAATTGCCCTGGGTAGCCTGCTGGCCGGCCCACGCCCCGTGCCGGGGCTGGAACGCAGCACCGGAGCATCGAGCCCCGCCGAAAGCAGCGATCAGGGCACGATCGAAGTGTTGTCGAGCGGCACCACCGGCACGCCCAAGCGGATCGCCATGCCGCTGCGTCTGCTCGAACGGGCAGTGCTGAGCGCCCCTGGCGGCGAAGCCGGCGCGGCGCCGGAAGTGCAGATCAATATCTGGCCGCTAGGCGGGGTGGGCGGGGTCTGCCTGCTGACCGCTGCCGCAGTGCATGGCACTCCGCTGGTGCTCATGGAACGTTTCACAGTGGATGCGCTGGTCGATGCCCTGCGCCGCCACCGGCCTTCAACACTGGGCCTCAATCCCACCGCCATCGCCATGATCATGGATGCCGCTGTCGCCCCGGAGGACATGGCAAGCGTACGGTCCGTTTCGGGCGGTTCGGCCTATCTCGATCCCGATCTGCAGGACCGGTTCGAGGAACGGTACGGTATCCCGATCCTGTGGGGTCTGGGCGCAACCGAGTTCTGCGGCACGATCGTGCGCTGGACGCCGCAGATGCGGGCCGAATTCGGCACATCCAAGCGTGGCAGCGCGGGCTTGCCCATGCCCGGTGTATCAGTGCGCGCGGTCGATCCGGAAACGGGTGATCCCGTCCCCACCGGAAGCGAAGGGCTGATGGAAGTGCACTGCCCCGCCGTTCGCCCTGACTGGGTACGGACAACCGATCTGGTCATGTTGGACGAGGACGGGTTCCTGTTCCATCGCGGCCGGAACGACGGAGCGATCGTGCGCGGCGGGTTCAAGATCCTGCCGGAACGCGTGGTGGACGTGCTCCGCCAGCATCCGGCAGTGGCCGATGCCTCGGTCGTGGGACTGGCCGATGCGCGCTTGGGCGCGGTTCCCGTCGCCGCGGTGGAACTGCGCGCGCAGGCGCAACCTGTCGACGCGGCGGCGCTGACCGCATGGCTGCGCGAGACGTTGCCGCCCACCCACGTTCCGGCGCAGATTCGCATTGTCGATGCCCTGCCCCGCACCCCTTCGCTCAAAGTGAGCCTTCAGCACGTGAAAGCGCTGTTCGAAACGCAGGACGCATGAAACCGGTGCGATGCGCGGACCGTTTTCGCAGCCAATCAGCGCCACTTGCCCTTGCGGTTCGATCAGCCGGGCGATAGGATCGAAGCCAAGCGGACAGAGCCCGGCGCAGACCGGGCCGCTTTGCCGAACATTGGGAGATGGAGAAAGACATGGGTTCCCAGTCGTCGCGGACCGAGGGCCAGTTCGTCAGCCGCAGCAAAGTCAAATCCTGCGTGCGCACGCTTGAGGTTATCGAGTATTTCATGCGGCAGCGCCGCCCCGCGCGCACGATCGAAATCAGCGAAGCGCTCGGCATCCCGAATTCCAGCGCTGACGAGATTCTGCGTACGCTCGCGGCCGCCGGTTATCTCAGCTATAGTCAGGCCACCAAGCTTTACGCCCCGTCCTACAAGCTGGTGGCGAGCGCTTATTCTATCGAGCAGGATTTCTTCGGCGGCGGCCATATCGCCGCGATGATGCATGAAATGCAGGAAGAAACTGGCGCAACCATCTTCCTCACGCATCAGAACGACTGCTGGCTGGAAAGCGTGGCAGAAATCCACGGATGCTGGACCCATCCTGACAGCGAACCGGGCTATCGCAACGAAATGGTGTGGTTCGAACGGAACAGCTGGCGCCCCGGCACCAATTTCGCCGCCGCGATGCTGGCCCAGCAATCCAATGTGGCGATCATCCAGCTTGCCACCCGGGCCCAGCGCCTGGGCCTGGGGCCCAAGGGCCCCACTCTGATGAAGAACCTGATCGACCGCGTGGCCCGCACCCGGATACAGGGCTACGCCTTGTGCCGGCGGAGCGCGGAAGCACCGGTGGATTCCATCGCTATTCCGCTGCCCCTGCCCCATGGTGTGGCATCGCATGCGGTGGGCGTGGTCGGCGATCCATTGTTCCACAGCGATGGTGATGTGCGCCGGATGCTGTCGGCGATGCAGGCCGTCATCTGCCGCCACAGCGATAGTTTGCGCCGCAGCGGGTTGCAGCTTCAATAGGATCGGCGGGGCGCAACGAACCGTTCCCCCGCTCCTTTCCGTTCAATCAGCGGCTTCTTCCCGCAATTCGCGGCGCAGCGCCCGCACCGCCAGAACCCAGTGTAGCGCTGCCCAGATAAACAGCAGCGTCATCACCGCCAGGGCATTGCGCAAACCAATGGCATTGCTCCCGGCGTCGGTCGCGAACCAATCGCTGAGCGCCCCGGTCAGCAACGGACCGAGCGCCATGCCCACCAGATTGGCGGCAACGATACGCAGCGCGGCCGCCCGCGCCCGCATGGCCACCGGGGCGAGGTTCTGGGTCAAGGCAATGGCAGGCGCGGTCCAGAACGCGCCGAGTATCGTTGGCAGGATCAGCAAGGCCAGCGCGGTCCGGCCATCGGGAATGTAGAGCACGGCGAGGTATAGCGGGATGCACAGCAGCAGGCCTGCAATCGGCACCCACAGCATGCGATGCATTCCCTTTCGCCCGAGATAGCTGCCCTGCCAGCCACCCGCCATCGTGCCGATGATCCCACCGATCCCGGCAATCAACCCGAAACCAACCCCAACCTGCGAAAGGGAGAAGCCGTGCGCCCGGATCAGGAAAGACGGCATCCATGAGGTCATGGCCATTTCGACCAGCGCGGTCACCGCTGTGCCCGCGATCACGTGAACGAAGGCTGCACGCCGCCCCAGTATCCTTGTCGCCCGCCACAGCGAAACCGGGGGTGCAGCCTGTTCCTGCACCGCCCGTTCTGCCTCGCTCGCACCCCGCGCCGGTTCGCGCGCGAATGTTGCGAACAGCATTGCCACGATCAGACCCGGAAATCCGGCCACGAACAGGGCGACCCGCCAATCGGTCTGATGCGCCACGATCCCGCCGATCGCCATGCCCGCCATGACCCCAATCGGCACGCCGATGGAAAACAGGCCCATGGCCCGCGGGCGCTCATCGCGGGAATAGAGATCGGAAATCAGCGCCTGCGAAGCCGGGGCAAACCCCGCTTCCGCCAGGCCGACCCCCATGCGCGCGAGAAAGAAGGAGCCGTAGCTGCGCGCCAATCCGCACAGCGCGGTCAGGGCGCTCCATACGGCCAGCATCCCGGCGAGCAGCCGCACCCGGTTGCCTCCACGATCGACCCAATGCGCGATCGGCACCCCCATCAGCGTGTAGAACAGCCCGAAGGCCCCGCCGGTCAGCAAGCCGAGTTGCCAGTCCTGCAAGCGAAATTCGCTCTTGATCGGCTCCTGCAGGATCACGACGATCTGCCGATCGAGATAATTGAGCGTATAGATCACGCACAACAGCACCAGCATTATCCGCCGCCGCGCAGGCGTGATCAGCATTATCCCCCGAACAGGCGGAGCCGGATCATTCACCGCCATCCCGGCATCGTGCGCGATTTCATTCTTGGCCAACATGTCGTTCCCGCTCCAGCCCACTTAGCCATGGTTTGGCGAAAAGGGCCCCCGCCCCCTCGCTCGCCTTCGTCAGTCCGCGCTCGCGCCGAAGCGATAGCGCAGCGAAGCGCCATACATGCGCGGTTCGCCGTAGAGCGACGTCGTGAAACCCGTCGCCGTGTAGAGCCCCGGATAGCGATGCACGCGGTAGAGCTTGTTGGTCACGTTGGTGCCGAACACCCGCAGATCGAAATTCGATCCCATGACTCCGTTCCATTCGAACGACAGGTCGAGCTTGCCATAGGACGGTATCCAGGCGTTGGGATCATCCTTCTCCGTCCGCGTGGCGGACGTGTAGATCCGGTCGACCCAGCTATAGTTCGCGCCGAACACCAGCGATCCCGCATCGCCCGATAGCGGCACTTCATAGCGCGCGCCGAGATTGAGCAGGTTCTTCGGCGTGAGATTGTAGGGAATGCAGGAGAAATCGAACGTCTGCGGTACGCCGTAGGTCAGCGCCTTCTCGCCATCGCAGGTATCCACCCGGTTCTGCAACGATGTGCCGCTGAGCGCCTGATTGAACTTCTTGTACTTCGCCTTGATATAGGAATAACCGCCGGTCAGCCGTAACCCTTCGACCGGTTGCATGACCAGTTCCAGTTCGAGCCCGTCCATCACCGCTTTTTCGGCATTGAACACGACCGCGCCCTGATCCAGCCCGGTGGTGTTGCCCACCACCGCGCAGCGCGCCGGCCTGGTCGGCTGGTCACACCCATTGGGTACGTTGAGCGCGGCCGATTTCTGGATATCGCTGTAATCGACGTGGAAGATGTTGGCGTTGAGCCGAACCGGCATGGCGCCGAGATCGAAATCGGATTTGAAGCCCGCTTCATAGCTGGTGACATATTCAGGCTTGGCCGTCATCTGTAGCGGGTCAGGACTGGTGTAGTTGAAAGCCCCGGCCTTGTAGCCGCGCGTGACTTTGCCATAGAGCAGCAAACTGCGGCTTGCCTGATAGTCGAGGCCGACCGTCCAGGTGGTCGCGGCGGACTTCAGCTTGTCGCCTTCCACCACCGGAGCCACGACATAATCGTCCGCGAACCGCGAACCGGTGAGATCGTCCCAGGTCCGGCGGATGCCGCCAGTGAGGCGCAACCCATCCAGCGCAGGCCCGAAAGCCCCGAAATCCAATGTTGCCTGTGCGAAAATCGCCTTTGCCGTGGTCTTGATGAAATAGAACCGCCCGGCCGAAACAGTGCCGGAATTGAACGAACCGGTGGCCTGCAACCCTTCCGGCTTCTGGCGGCTGTAGAACCCGCCGATGACGTATTCGAGCTTCTTGTCGAGCGCCGAGCCCTGCACTTGCAGTTCCTGGCTGAACAGGCTCTGGTTCGTCACATTCACCGGATCGCCGGGCTGGCCCACCAGCCAGTCGGGTGCCTGCGCGCTGGCGCCAGCAGTGGTGAACGGCGGGCTGTTCGACAACAACGGCAGGATCGAACCGTCCAGTTCCCAGTTGAAATTCTGCTTCAGCCGTTGATAGCCGGTGATGCTCTTGAAGCGCAGCGTATCGGACAGATCGATATTGAGCGTGTTGACCAGGCCCCATGCCTTGGTCCGCTCGAATGTATCATGGTTCATCGCGGTCCTGCGTGCGCCCAGCGCGCGCTGCCGTTCCAGCACTTGCCGGGAAAGACTGTTGCCCGTCTGGATATAGCGGGCCAGATCCGATGTGAGACTGACCGGTGTTCCGGGATAGTTGAGATTGTACGTCGCCGCCCCGACCAGCGTGCCGACGCTGAAATCCATGTTGTTGTTCAGCGCATCGGCACGCAGGCCGTCAAGCACGAAGCCCGAACCGTTATCGTGCGACTTGCCGTAATATCCGACAAGGTAATTCTCGATTCCGTCGGTCGGCTTGAACAGCACACCGATCCGGGCATGCCAGTAATGACGGTCGTCATAATCCTTGCCCGCGAAGCCGGCGCTCGGCGAACAGCGGCCCAGCGTACCTTCCGGCGGCATGCCGCAGATCGTGTTGATCTGATATCCGCCCGCCTTGCTGTAGGCTTGTGGGCCGACATCCTTGGTATAGCCGTCGCGATCCATCTTCTTGAACGAGGCGCGGATCGCCAGCTTGTCGTCCACCAGCGGCAGATTGACCGCCCCTTCGAATTCGCGATCCTTGTAGTTTCCGATCTGCGCCTGCACATAACCATCGAATTCGTTGGTCGGCTTTTTCGGGCCAAGCAGCACCGCCCCACCCGTTGTGTTGCGCCCGAACAGCGTGCCCTGCGGTCCGCGCAGGACCTGCATCGATTCCAGATCGAAAAACATCCCCGGAGCGCCCTGGATAGCGGTGATGCCGCCCTGGATCAGGGGCACGTCATTGAAATAGTTCACCACGCCGACCGGGGCGAGATAGGTCTGCCCCTGGCCGCGAATGACGATCACTTCGACATTGCGCGTGGTCCCGGCAGAAGACACGAAAACCGAGGGGACCTTACCGGTAAGATCGGCGCCCGTGCCGATGCCCAGCTCACGTATCTGCTCCCCGGTTACTGCGGTGATCGCTACCGGCACCGTCTGCGCGCTTTCCTCGCGCCGGTTGGCGGTGACGATGATATCCGCGATCCCACTGCCGCTGATGCCACTGTTGGCCTGCGCCTGCCCATCCGGCCCTGTCTCCTGTGCCTGCGCCGCGTTCGCGGCCAACAAGCTCAGCGTCAGCGCCGATACCGCCGTGCAGCACAACGCGTTCCTCTTGCCCAACATCGCATTCTCCCATTATTTTATATAATTGATTTAATTGAAATTATTACGAAACATCGCACCTGCGAAGCATGCCCCGGCCGCACTCTCCGGGGCCGGGGCAAGGTTGTTTCAATGCCCTCCTACGATCCGTCCTGTGTCACGGCGTTGCGCGGATCGGTGAACCATTCGGGCAGATCGAGCGGCACATCGGGCAACTGCTCCACCCCCCGTTCGCGTCTCAAGGCTTCGAACCCTTCCGGATCGGCGGGAAACGATCCAGGATCGCCCATCATGATCATGTAGGATTTGCAGCCGTCAGGCCCGGCAATGAAAGGGCCGAACGTGTCGCCATGGTCCAGTGCGATATGCGTCCCCGGCCCACAAACGCGATCGCCGCAGGTCATTTCCCCGTCCAGCACGAACACGATGTGATCGCTGTTGTGGCCATGGGCGCGGATCATCATGCCTGGGCCCCATTCGGCGTAGAGCGACATGTAGCGCGGGTTCCATTCCATCCACTTCTCGCGCGCTTCCACTTCGCGCCCGGCGATGCTCTGCCGGCGCACAATCTGCCATTTGTGATCCTTCAGCTCGGTGAAGCGGGCCTTCTCGTTGATGCCCGGCAGCGGATACTGCGTGTTCTCTCGCGCCATTGTCCTCTCTCCTCCGCTCTTCCATTTCGCTATCCGATCCCGGTGGCCGCTGGATGATGGGAGAAGCGGCCACCGGGCGGGGTATGTGCGCGCACCGCCCTCAATCCGGCATGCGCGGCCCCCGAGGCGGGTGGCCCACCAGAGCCACGCGCTTCATGATCCGTCTCGTGTCGTAATCCGCGATCGCGCAGTGCAGCGCAGTGCGGTTGTCCCAGAAAGCCACGTCGCCTTCGTTCCAGCGAAACCGGACCTGGAATTCCGGCCGCTTCACATGCTCCAGCAGGAAAGCCAGCAGCATCCGCCCTTCTTCCTGCGAAAGGCCGATAATCTCGGTCGTCCAGTTGGCATTGACGTTCAACGCGCGGCGTCCGCTGACCGGATGCACTTCGACCAGCGGATGCACGGCGGTGGGCCAGCTTTCCAGTTTGTCGCCCACGGCGTTCTGCACATCGCGGCTGCGCGCCGCCAGCGGCCGGATCGAATGGAGCGCGGAAAGCCCGTCGATCAGATCGCGGATTGGCTTCGACAGCGCTTCGTATGCCGCCACCGAACTGGCCCAGCAGGTGTCGCCACCCACTTCGGGCCGCTTCACGCATTGCAGGAGCGATCCCATCGGCGGCGCTTCCAGATAGGTCCGGTCGCGATGCCAATACTCCGCGCCCCGCCCTTTGGCGGAATCCGTATCCATCACCAGCACTTCGTGATTAGCGCCGGGTTTCGGCTGGATTTCGGAGATATCGAGCGTGCCGAAATAGCGCCCGGCCCGCATGTGCTCCTCGTCGGACAGCACTTTCTGGTTACGAAAGAAGACAACGCAGTTGGCGTGCAACGCATCAAGAATCGTGCGCACGCTTTCTTCCGGCAGTTCCTGCGACAGGTCGACACCGTGGATTTCCGCACCGATGGTGCCTGTCAGCTTTGTTACTTCGATCATGAAATATCCTTTCGCGGCAGGTCAGGCAGCGCCGGGGGAAACGATCTGGCCGGGCAAGGCGCCGGTCAGTTGGCCATCGCGGACGATCGGCACGCCGTTGACGATGGTGGCCTTGATCCCGTTGCCGAGCGCTTTCCACCGGCCGATATTGCCCGGCAGATCACGAACGAATTCCTTGCGCCAAGGGCCGATGGTCTCCGGATCGAAAATCATGATATCCGCCCAGCCGCCGACTTTGAGCGTGCCGCGATCGCCGAAGCCGAGCATGGCGGCGGGAACCTGGGTAATCTGGCGGATGCCCTCTTCCAGCGTCCAGCGCTTGCGGTCGAGCACCCAGGTGCGCAGGAAGAACGAGCTCCAGTCCGCCCCATCATCCTTATGCAGATGCGCGCCCCCATCGGACACGCCCACGATCATGTTCGGATGGACTTGCGCGACATTGACCGCCTCGGTCCAATCCGCCGTTTCGGTGCGCCAGCGGAACTTCGCGGCGAAATCCTCGTCCAGCGCGAGATCGAGGATCGCATCCATCGGCGCAATGCCGCGTTCCTCCGCGATCCGCTGGATCGACTGGCCTTCCGCCCACTTGTTCCGTGCGTGATTGACGTGATCGACATAGACATTCGGCCACTGCGGCGGCGGCAGCGTAGTGCCTTTGTCCGGATCGCGATTGCAGTTTTCCACCGCATGGCGAACACGGTCGCGCCATTCCGGGTCCTGCAGCGCGGCTCGGCGATCGTCTTCCGGCAGGTTGAGCAGTTCGTGAAAAGCGAAGCAGGCGCGATAGTGGACGTTGTTCGGCCCGATTTCCACCGTCCGGTCGAACGGGCGCGTCATCAACAGCGAATAGATCGGCACCCCTTCCTCGTTCGCACGATTGAGAAACCTTTCCGCCTCGGCCCAGCCCGCCGTCGGTACATCGACCTTGCTGCGCCCTCCCAGCCCCTGAATCACGACCGGCACGCCGCCCGCCTGCCCCAGTTCCAGCAGGAGATGCAGATCGTCATCGGTAATCCCGCTGATCACGCTGGCCGGAAGATAGCAAAGCGAGCCTGGGCGAACGCGCCCGGCGGTCGCCGCCAGCGCAATCAGCTCCTCCTTCGCCGCCTTGCGCGAAGGCACCGGCCTCCCTTTGATATCCAGATGCGTCGGTGCGGCCGATGATGACAGGCCGGAAGCCCCTGCTTCCATCGCTTCCGCCACGATCCGCTGCATTTCGGCTATTTCAGCTTCGGTTGCCTCACGCTCGTAGCTGTCCTCGCCCATGACCCAGCGGCGAACGTTCGAATGGCCGACATAACAGGCGAAGTTGACGCCCAGATTGCCTTTCAGCGCATCGAGATATTGCGGGAAGGTCTCAAACTTGTCCCACGGCACACCGCTCAGGGCGATGGGATTCATGTCTTCCACGCTGGCGAAGATATCCGTCAGAAACTCGGTATCGTCATGCCGCACCGGCGCGGCGGAAAAACCGCAATTGCCCGCCAGAACCGTAGTCACCCCGTGGAAGCACGACATTGTCGCATAGGGATCGAACGTGATCTGCGGATCATAATGGGTGTGCGGATCGACGATGCCGGGCGCCACGATCATGCCTGCGGCTTCGATTTCCTCCTTGGCGATGCAATCATCCAGATGGGCCAGCGCGGCAACTTTACCGTCCTTTACACCGACATCCACCCGCCTGCGCGGCAGGCCGGTACCATCCACCACAAGACCATTCCGTACGATGAGATCGTACTCCACCACCTGCTTCTCCCATTTTGTGTCCGGCGTGCCCCGTCCTGTCAGGCAAGATCGGGGCGAATTCTGGCTAGCCGGTATAGGGGAAGAATGAGTGCAGGCCTGATTGAGTCAAGTTTTTTTCCAATAATAGAAAAATGATTATCCATTTGAGGTCAAAACTCCGGAAGGACGGAAAAATGGCCCGCCGGATCGCCCCCGACAGCAGCAAGAGCACGCCGTTCAACAGCGAGAGGAACCCATGCGGAGAATGGGAAGGATTCGCGGATCGCCGTCCGCTTATCCCGATGGCGGACACGATGCGGGGTGTGTGCGTCCGCGCTCCGGAGCCGTTTCGTCAGCGCAGTGGATGTTTGCCTGGTCGGAAATCTGTGCCCACGCGCCCCGCCTCAGGGCATTGGAAATGCACGGCCTGCGAGAAAATCGCCCAGACGATCACAGACCGTGCGCAGCTTCGCCCCCATCGCCGCAACCGCAGCCCCTTTCAAAGGCTTGTCGAAGCCCACCAGACTCAACCCGAAAGCCACCTGATCAGGCTGCCGAAACACCGGCGCGGCGACATAGGCGAGATTGTAGTCGGCGGCAGGATCGATCTCGGTCAGCGCATAGTCTGTCTTGCCGACCTGCGCCTGCAATTCCAGCGCCCGTTCCGAACCATCGAGCGGCACTTTGCGAACGCCAAAGGCGTATCGATGCTGGCGCACAAATTCCAGTGACTTGCGCAGGACAACCCTGGCTTCCGCGCCCAGCGCCGGATTTGCGCCGTTCAACCAATCGTCCACCTGCGCTTCATCCCAGGCGAGAAACAGGTTTCCGAGCGGCGCGGTCAACGACAGGACCGGTTTTCCCGGCGCGCTCCACGCGACATGCGAGAGTGCCACGGCCCGCTCGCGCACGATAACTTTCTCCCCATCGAGGAAGAATACCGAACAGACGACATCGAATTCATCGGCCAGTTGGCGCATTTCCGGCCGGACGACCTGCATCAGCAACTCGGGTGCCAGAGCGCCTTCCGCCAGCCTGCATACCGCCGGACCGAGAACATAGGTTTTCGCCGCCGTCCGATAGACATAGCCCGATTCCGTCAGCGCTCCGAGCAGGTTGTGGCAGGTCGCACTGCTGATCCGCAAAGCCTTGGAAATTTCGGTCAGAGTGAAGGCCTGACCCGTGTGGCCACCCAGAAAATTCAGAACCGCAACGGCGCGTGCGATAGGGGGAGATTGTTGGGCCATTCGTCGAAAACACCTCAGTGGCTTGCGGTAGCAACCTTCGCCAACACACGCCAGAGCAGGATCAATCGATATTTTGAAGTTTTTTTCCAAATTTGTTGAAAATTTTTGCCGCCACTCTCAAGAAATTCCTGCTGATGGCGATATGCGACCGGGATAGTTCGCAGCGAGCGAGCGCCTGATACCATCCCGCCAGTCCACCTTGCAAGGGCCGGTGATCGCAAGGCGCTTGCCGTTGTGCACGCCCGAGCCAAGCGAAGCGCCCGGCACTGGCCGTACCTCGATTGCTGGGGCGATACCGAGCAATTCACCCGCATATGCCGCGATATCCTGCACGCTGATCATCTCGTCCCCTGCCCAGTTCACGATTGTCGCCGGGACACTCGCCGCATCGAGAAGAGGCCCGACATGGGCCAGCATATCATCGTCATGGATCACATTATAAGGGCACGGATCCCAGCGCGTCACGACCGGCCTGTTCCCCGCCACCGCACGCGCCACAAGAACCGGCAGGCCGCCCCGCGGACCATAGGATGCCCCCATGCGCGCAATCGTAACGGGAATATTGAACTCTCGCGCACAAAAGCGGGCAACCGCTTCCTGAGCAATCTTGGCGATCGAATAGGTGGGCATCGCCGGCAACAGGATATCACCCAACGGGTCGTCTTCACGGAAGGGATGCCAAGGGTCCGAATGCGGTTTGTAAACCGACACTGTGGACATCACCAAGGCCGCTTCCACCGCGCGGCAGTGCGAGAGCAGCAAGCCCGTACCCTCGGCATTCACCCGTATCGCCCGATCGTAATCATCGCCGCTGATCGTGGCCGCAAGATGCAGCAAATGGGTGAAATCACGCGGCAGTTCCGAAAAGTCCGGATCGGCAAGATCGACACGCAGCGTTCTGATGCCGGCGTCCTCGCATTCACGGCGCCGGGCCTCATCGCTGAACCGGGCGACACCCCACACCTCGTTGCAGCGCGCCAGTTCTCGCGCCAGCGGAAAAGCGATCTGCCCGGCCGGGCCCGTCACCAGTATCTTGCGCCCTTCGATCATCGGCTTCCCAACACGCTTGCCGCACCCGGAAAAAGGGCACGCCTTGCAGACGCGCCCCTTCACCCACTTCAATAGGATGCGATAACCGTCAGCCCCAGTTGGCGCGTCGGCCCCCAGGTGCGGGTGGCGAAGCCGAGCGAACCGAAATCGACCGCGCTGATCGCACGCTTTTCATTCAGCAGATTGTCGCCAAAGGCCTGAAAGGTCAGATTCAGCTTATCACCCACCGGGACATCTTTCAGCGTCAACCGCGCGCTCAATTCGTTTTGCGCGGTCCGCCGGATATAGGGATTGAAGGGGCTCACCCGATCCAGCGGAAACGTGGGCGCGCTGCTCTTGTAGGAATAGTCCAGCCGGAGCGAGAGCCCCGTATCGTTCCACTTTGCAATATCCCACACGGCGCCGATCCGGGCGGTTTTCTTCGAAACGTGCGCCAGATGCACCTCGTCCGCGACGTTGATCAACTGATCGGTCTTGGGATCGCGATAGAGGTAGGTCTTGTAGTTCGGATGCACGTAGCCCACCGATCCGTCGAGAGTGAGAAAATCAGTCAACATGGCTGTCACTTCTGCTTCGAAGCCGGTGAAAGTGACTTTGCCCGCGTTGACTGTCCGCGTGCCGCCGCCATTGCTCCCGGCGGTGAACTGGCTGATCTGGAGGTCCTTGTAATCGGTGATGTAGCCGGACAAGTTGATCCGCAACCGCCGGTCGAGCAAGTCGGTCTTGAGCCCCACTTCGTAGGAAATGACCTTTTCGGGATCATATCCGCTGGGCCTGCCCGAACCGCCCGCATCGAACCCCCCGGCACGATAGGCGGTGGAAACGCGGGCATAGGCCAGCACTTCGGGCGAGAAACGGTAAGTGACAGAGCCCAGCCAGCTCAGATTGTTCCAGCTTCTCTTGCCAAGGCCCGGAGCAAGCGGCGCACCGTTGTAGTAATTGGCCTGCGCCAGTTCCTTCTTGTCATGCGTGTAGCGCAGCCCGCCGGTAACTTCGAGCCCGTCGACCGCCGCAGGCTTCCACGAAACCTGCGTGAACGCCGCATAGGATTTGGACCGGGCCTGGTAATTGCGGAAATTGACCAGATTCGAACCGCGCACATCGGTGTCCGAGAACGGCACTACATAAGTGAAGCGCTGGGTCGTGGCGCTGCGGTATTTCTGGTCAAAGTAGTAGAGCCCGACGACATAATCGAAATCGGAAAGCGTCCCGGTCGCCTGGAATTCCTGCGAGAACTGACGATCGCGCGCGCGGGCGGGATCGGGATAATCGAACATATAGACCCGGCCGATCGAACCGTCGATCAGCCTGCCCCGCAACTCGCCCTGCCCGCCGTTGTTAACCGCCTGACTTTCCTTGAACCGGCGATAGCCGGTGATCGATTTGAGCGTCAGCGCGGGGCTCACTTCGTACTGCATCGTCAGCGACGTGCCCCAGATCGTCTGCTTGCCGCGTGGCTGACTGGCCACGGTCACGTGTTCGCGATATTTGTCCTCGACGATCAGCGGCGCGCCGCCGAGCGACGCGGACTGCCCGAAATATTTGTATTGCAACGGAGCGATCACGGAAAGCTGCTGCATCATCGGCGCATTGCGGGCCGAGGTCACATCGGCGCGGATATCGATCGTGAAGCCCGGGCTGACATCGCCATGGATCGCGAGAAAGCCGGATTCGCTGTTGCGCGCGCCGGGATCGGCCGTGTGGTCCTTCAGCCTGTTCTTGACGTAACCATCCTGCTGTTCGTGCGAATAAGCCAGCTTGGCGCTGATCCCGCTATCCCCCCATTGCCCTGTGTCGAGCGTGGTCCGGCTCTTGAAGAGATTGTCCGTCCCGTAAGTCAACTTTTCCTGCACGCCGAACGTATCGGAAGGCCCCTTGGTGAAGATGTTGATTGCGCCGCCGGTGGTGTTGCGGCCGAACAGTGTCCCCTGCGGGCCGCGCAGCACTTCGATCCGTTCCAGATCGACCATATCGAACAGCAGCGCGTTGGGCCGCGACATCAACACACCGTCGATATACATCGCGATCGGATAGTCGGACACACCGGTGGAATCGGAGCCGCCGATTCCGCGGATATTCGCCACGACCCCGCTCGTCGTCGGGCCAGCGGCCGCTTCGACAAAGACAGATGGGGCCAGCGTATCGATGCTGCCAATCGAACTGATATCGCGGTCGGCGATCTCCTCCGCCCCAATGCCTGTGATCGACAGCGGCACATTCTGCAGGCTTTCCGCCTTCTTACGCGCGGTGACGATGATATCGCCCACCCCCACGCTCTCCGCAGCCGTTACAGTCTGCGCGCAAACCGGGCCGGCCAGCACCACCGCACCACCGGACAGCAACAGAGCAATTTTCCTATGCAGCATCATATACCCCTCCCCACTCCCATCTTCCGGAAGAGATGACCAAAATAACTACAAATCGCGATGGGATATGACTCTTGAAATCTATCATTTAATCGTAATTATAATGTATATTACGTGAAAATTACGAAAATCTTTCGAATGTTATTTTCACCAATACTTCCCATCATCAATCTGCGCTTCATTATATGGATCGGCATCCAGCACATCTTCCCCACGGCGGTCAAACACGTGGCGGGCAATTCCGGAACCTCGGAAAATCATGAAGCCAGATCGCCAGCAGCCTTACAGCAAGGGCAATTCTGAGGCGGCCTGTTTAGGCGTCGCGCCGCTCACGCATTGGCGGCGGAGTTATTACTGTGCAGCAGGGAACGGCGGCGACAGAAGCAGCAGGGGCTATTGCTCTTCCTGTACCGTGGACAGGAGTTCTACCAGATTACCATCGCAATCGTTGAAATAGACCGATTGACCCACCGTGCCGTCAGAACACACGCGCTTGGCCGGGCCTTCGATAATGGGTACTTCTTCGCGCGCCAGCATCGCAACGGCATCCGCAATCGAAGCACCCCAGCGGAAACAGATATCGACTGCTCCGGGCGTCGGCATCCGCGCGACCAGCGGGAAGCTATGCCCCTGACGATGGATATTGAGCATCGCCCCGCCGACACGCAGCTGAACCACCGAACGCTGCCCATCGATCTCGAACGCGTCTTCAACCACCGCGCCCAGCACGCGGGCGTAGAATCGCAGGAAGGCATCGAGATCACCGGTGGTGATGGCAACATGATCGATATTGGCAACGCTCATCCCGCGACACTCCCCCACGCGATTTTTGTGCGCAACATAGATGCAGCAAAAATGAGCAGGCACCAACTCACCCGCAAACCCGCACCAATATCTTCCCACCGGAATTCCGGCCGGTGAGGCAGGCTGCGAGGGCTTGCGGCGCCTGTTCCAGCCCTTCGTAGATTTCCTGCCGATAGACCAGTTGCCCGGCCCGCCACATCGCTGCGATATCGGCGCGGAACCGGGGATATTCGTCATCATGGTCCAGCACCACGAAGCCCTGTATACGCAGCCGCTTGGCGAGGATGAGGCCGGTCGGCAGACTGCTATGCTCCATACCGCCATATTCCGCCGCCATCCCGCAGATGAGCAGCCGCCCGAACGGCTTCAGGCGGTCGAACACCTGGCGCTGGATTGCCCCGCCCACATTGTCGAAATAGATGTCGATCCCGGCAGGGACCAGTCGGTCAAGCGCTTCGCCGATATTGCCCTGCGTGCGGTCGATGCAGGCATCCGCCCCTAGTTCGCCGGTCACGAAGCGGCATTTCTCCGCACCGCTGGCAATGCCGATCACTGTCAGCCCATCGGCCTTGGCCATCTGCACCACCAGCATGCCGACCGCCCCGGCAACGGCCGAGACCACCATCACTTCGCCCTTGCGCGCCGCGCAGTAGTGGCGATAGCCGACCCAGCCGGTGAAAGCCGAACGCCCGACGACGGCAAGGTCGGCTTCTATCGGAAGTTCGGCCAGATCAAGCCGAAGCGAGGCATCGCCATCGACCACTTCATAATCCTGCCAGTACCGCCCCCCGAAGATATAATCGCCGGGTGCGAAACCGGGATGGCGGGATGCGATCACCTGCCCCACCGTTCCCCCAGCAAAAGGCGACATCGACGGGACAATTCCGGCGCGCATGCGTTCACCCACTTTGATCCGGGTGGGATCGGGCAGGGCGTCGGCGGATGCATCCACCCGCCCGGCGGACCCATCGTTCGCCACATCGGGCTCCGCGCCCGCATAAGGCAACAGCGGCCGTACTCCGGGGGCGATGCTGATATAATGCGTCCGCATCAGGACCTGCCCTTCGCCCGGTTCCGGCATGGGCAAAGTCACCAGTTCGAAATTTTCCGGCGCGGGGATCGGCCCCATGGGTGATGCAACCCGCCAACATCGATTCACCGTGTCTTCGCCCATATCGCCCGGCCTTGCTATCAAACCCGTGCGTTCACCGGCCATCAGCTCCGTTCGGCCCAAGATGCGGAGGGCACGCTGGTATCGACATATTCCGCGCCGACATAGCCGAGCTTCGCCCGCGCTTCTTCCAGAGGCAGATCAAAAGCGTCCTCATAACGGGCCATGAAGAACGGGCCCGATTCCCGTCCGACCCGCATACCGCGTTCCACCGCGTTCTGGCATACCGGCCAGACATGCGGATAATGCAGCATCGTGCGCACGGTGTAGCGCAAGTTGACGAACATCGAGAGAACGGAAAGCTCGCCCGCCAGTTCGGGGCTGAAATGCTTGAAATGGGTGGTGATGCGCGCCCATGCGGGCACCAGTTCGCCCATATAATTGAAATCGCCGCCGGTCATAATGTGTTCGAGATCGTGCGTCTGGCCCGAACGATAGCGGAAAAAGGCGTACTGCGTTTCAGGCTTGGCCTGCTCGTAGATCACCAGATCGAAATTCTTCGCAATCACATCGCGATAGAAGATGTAGCCCAGCGTCCCTTCCGCGTAATCCTTGAAATCGTCCGCGCCGTAAGTGGACATGAACCCTTCACTGAACCAGCGGTCGAGTTCGGGATTGCCCTTGCGTTCCTTGGCGAAGAGATCCTCGATATAATCCATGTCCTGAATCTCATCGAGGATAGCAATAATCTCGTACATTTCCGCCTGCGCCGGGCGATCCGGCCCGTTCCGCTTCAGCGTAATGGTCGACATCCAGTCCCGCATGCGCGGGTGATTGAGGTACTTGGACGAACTGACGAGGACGCTGCTTTCGGTCGTTACCGGCGTTACCCCGCGCAGCAGATACGGAATATCATTCATCCAATGCCTCCATCCTTTGGGCAAGCGCAGCCTACCATGCGAGTGACGAAAGCTGCGCCCATCGCAACGCGGCAGGCGCGCCGCCGTCAGATCAGACCAATCTCGCCCATGGCCGACAACCCGCTTAGTGTGCTGCCTTGCATTTCCCCGAACGGTAAAATACCGTTCGGGGAAATGCAAGGTCGGCATGGGCACACAGCCAATGCCCGATATCAGGCTGGGGCCTTGCTCCCCTGCGTCCGAACGATCCGCAGCCAGGGGTTCATGTCGGGCTCGCCCACTTTAACCAGTGTGTTGCGGTCACGGTGGAGGAAAGGTTCCGCCTGCCCCTTCACCACCAGGGTGGTGTCGCTGACATAGCTCCACGATCCATCGGCATGGAATTCCACTTCGATCTTATAGGAATCGGTGCGGAAAGCCTGTTCGAGAAACGCCGTCGAACAGATGCCATATTCGGTCTGGCCGCGCTGCGCCTCCAGCACCAGCCGGGTATCGTCCGGTTTTGCATGGCCCGCGGCCATCGCCGTCTGCCCACGCGGAATCGTCAACGTCTGGATAATCAGCCCGGTGGCCGGTTCCCACAGCCAGTAGCCGACCTGATCGTGGAAGGTGATATCTTCCTCCAGCGTATTGATATGCGTGTGGTAGCGCAAGCCGTAAAACAATTGCGGGCCATTGGTTTGCGGATCGATCGGCTGCATCTCGATCCGCTCGTAGAATTCGCGCCGTTCCGGACCGTCCGCCTTGGGATTGAGATCGACGCCTCTTTTCCCCTCCCATATTCCGGCCAAGCGGCGCAGCGGGCCAAGATTGGCCAGTGCATCGGGATCGACGTTTTCAGGTTCAGTGAAGATATCCTCGGGAAGGTCCATGGATTCGCGTATCCCCCTATGATGGATTCCGGCGTGGCCGGTTCCGGCTGCTTTTGCCCTGCTTAGCCCCTTGCCGCCAGTCCGGTAAGGCGAATTCCACGCCGATTGGCACACCTGGCCACGGCAACAGTGCGCGCGGGCGGCCATCAAGCAGGATCGAGCCGAGGCAGGGTTCCCGACAAGCGCCCTTATCCAAGCAAGCGATCAGGCGCTGCCGCGCTTGCGCCGGGTTTCCCACCCCTTCTTCGCCGCGGCGGAGCGTTGGGCATGCGTCTGGCTCGCGCCGCCCTTGCGCCCGCCTTTGCGCGCAGATGCGTGGCTCTCCGCTTTTCCCCGGCCGGAACCAGACTTCTTGCCGCCGCCCGTTTCCTTGTTCACGGTCGCCCAGGCGCGGCGTTCGGCTTCCTTGTGGCTTACACCCCGATCTTCATAGCCTTCCTCGATATGTTCGGCCATGCGCTTCTGCTTGTCGGTATAGCTCGATTTGTCTCCGCGAGGCATCGTTCTCTCTCCTCAGGTCGATGGCCCCTGTTGCTGAAGGAATGCGTGACCGACACTTTGGTTGCCGGTTTTCTTCACTCCGGCGGAAACGGCGCGCCGTTTCCATCCGCCTCTTCGGAAAAAAGTTCCCGCCCCATGTCACACGAACCTGTGCTGTCTCGTCATGTCGGCATCACGCCACAGGAAAGGACTATTGCCATGACACCCCGTGCCGATATCTACACCGTGTCACCCGCCATTTTCAAAGCTTGGTATGCCTTCGCAACGCAAGTCGGCGAGTGCGGCCTGGAAAAATCGCTGCTCGAACTGGTCAAGATCCGCGCCTCACAGATCAACGGTTGCGCCAATTGCCTCAACATGCACACGGCCGAAGCCCGCAAGCTGGGTGAGACCGAACAACGGCTCCATCTGCTGGCCGCATGGCATGAAGCGCCGTGCTATAGTGATCGCGAGCGGGCGGCGCTGGCCTGGACCGAACATCTGACAGAGATCGCCACCAGGCGGGCACCCGATGCCGTCTACGCAGCGCTGGATGCCCAGTTCAGCAAGGAGGAACAGCTACAGTTGACTATGATGATCAACGTCATCAACGGCTGGAACCGGTTGGCGGTCGGCTTCAATCTCTATGCCCCGGAACTGGGATGGAAATGATCGATACCGCCGCCACATTCAACACGCACCGGCCGGACCTGATCCGGGTTGCCTACCGCATGCTCGGTTCGTTGAGCGATGCGGAGGATGTGGTGCAGGAAGCGTACCTCCGATGGGCGGAGAGCGACCGGGCGGCGGTGCGTGTGCCCGCCGCTTTCCTGCGCCGGATCGTCACCCGTCTGTGCCTCGATCATCTGAAATCGGCACGCGTGCGGCGGGAAAGCTACAGCGGCCCGTGGCTGCCCGAACCCGTGGTGGAGGAAGAACCGGCGGAAGACGTGACTTTGCCCCTGATGCTGGCGCTCGAACGGCTTTCTCCGCTGGAGCGGGCTGCATTCATCCTCCACGATGTCTTCGGTGAAAGCTTTGAGGATATCGCCGCTGCGATCGGCCGCGATGCCGCGGCCTGCCGCCAGCTCGCCAGCCGGGCGCGGGCGCATGTGCGAACGGACCGGCCCCGCTACACCGTCGACCGGCAGCATGGGTTGGAAATCGCCGCGGCGTTCTTCGAAGCTTCGCGCGGCGAAGGGCTCGGCAATCTCGGCACGCTGCTGGCCGAAGATGTGCGGTTTCATTCCGATGGCGGCGGCAAGCGCCCCGCCGCAGGCCGGATCATGGCGGGGGCAAGCGAAGTCATGCGGGCTCACGCGGCCATCGCGCGGCTGCGCCATGGCCCATCGCAACTGCTACGCTATGCTTTCGTCAACGGCCTGCCGGGCTTCGTCACCCGGGAAGCGGACGGAATGCTGCAGACCACGGCCCTACTGATCGAGGACGGACTGATCCGCGCGATCTATGTTATGCGCAACCCGGAAAAGCTGCGCCATCTGACGGATTCCGTCCACTAAGGCAGCTATTGCCGCGAGGGCGGCACTTCGCTTTCCCAGCCGGGCATATGGTCGGCATAGGACCGGGCGATCTTCTCCCAATGGGCATCGTCGTTGCCTTTGAAATGAATGTTGAACTGCGCCGCATTGCGGAATTCCAGCAGTTCACACCCTTCCTCGCCCGCCGTCAGGACATAGCCATGATCGGCGGGAACGAAGATACCGTCGCCTTTGGCAAGACAGGCCGCGCCGAAATGCGCTTCCCCCGCCAGAATGTAATAGATGCAATCCGCATTGTGGCTGTGGCGCGGGGAGATGAATCCACTCTTGAACCACGCATGGCTGAGGCTGACGCCCTGCTCGCCGCCCGACTGGAACAGGATCGTGGTGTGCGAACCATCGGCCGCCCTGGGGCCGGACGCCATGACGCGGGCAAGGCCGGCCATGGTTTCCGTGTCCATCCCGGCAAATGGCATTGTTTCGTGATCGAGCGGGATTCCTTCGCCCGCGCGGAACAGAGTGATGCGATTGCGGGTGGCGGCTGCGGGACGTTCGCTTTCCATAAGTGTGCTCCTCAATCCAGAACGCCGGGGTCACGGCGGATTTCACGGCGGGCCATCGCTTCCCACATGAACGGAAACCCGCTGCTGTCAGCGCGCGAGCCGATACCGTATGCCGTTTCGGGCGCGACTGGCACACCCCCGCCCAGCGCCTCGATCCGCCATGCGAGCCGGCAGCGCCATTCCAGCGTGATTGCCCGCAGGTGCGCCTGGCGAATATCCCGCGCGACCACGAGCACGCCATGATTGGCCAGCAGAGCCCACTTGCTTTCGCTCAGCCGCGCAACCGCGCTGCGCCCTGCCGCGCGATCTTCCACCGTGCCCCGATATTCGTCGTACAGGATCGGGTCGCCATCGACCATCGCGGACGTCTGATCATAGATCGGCGGTATCCGCTGGGCGCCTGCCCAAACCGAGCCCCATTCGGGATGGTTGTGGATCGCCACCGCGATATCGTCGCGCGTCTGATGCAAGTCGAGATGGACGTTGATCGCGGGTGTGATGTTCCAGTCGCCTTCGAGCACCCGGCCATCGTGATCGAGCCGGACCATATCGCTGGCGGTCACTTCATCCCAGGCCAGTTCCCACGGATTGACCAGCAGCGTGCCATCGGGCTGGCGATAGGTGATGTGGCCCGCGATATGATCGTTGTAGCCTTCGCGGAACAGTGTCCGGCACAGCAGTGCGAGTTCCTGGCGCGGCGTCAGGCGGGGCAGCACGGGATAACGGCCTTCCCGATGGATCAGCGGGGCAAGCCGGGGCCAGTCGAGGCTGGCGTCCTCCCGGTCGAGGCCGAGCGGACCGTTGGCCCGTGCCGATCCTGCATCCAGCCGTGTTGCAAGAGCGGTGTCGCCACCAAGACCTTCACTCATCGCCTATTCCTCTCTCCGATTGTCTGTGCAGCGCAATTTATCCCAACCCTTTGCGGATGATTGTAACTTTGGTTACATTCTAGACATGAAAAGAGATGCTCACGCTTTTGCCCTGCAAGTGCTTCGCGATGCGGACTGGCTCAAGGGCTTCGATCCCGCGCTGGCCGAGGTCCTGCTCGCGCATGGCCGCCTTGCCCGGTTGAAAGCGGGCGAATGGGCGCAGGGCGAAGGCGACGAACAACGCGGGCTGTTCCTCGTGGTGGACGGGCTGTTCCATACTTATTGCACCGCGCCCGGCGACCGGGATGTGATGATCGGCCAGGCCGGGACAGGGGCGGTGCTTGGCCATGCGACCCGGTTCAGCGGCGGCCCGCGGCTGGCCACCGCAATCTGTGTGGAACCGGCGCTGCTGCTGCATATCCCGGAAACGATGCTGGAACGGGTGGCCGAACGCTATCCGGAAGTGTGGCGCGTGATCGCCAATTCCGCCTATGCCAACTTACGCCGGGCAATGCAGATGATGGTCGAGGCGATCACGCTCCCGCCCCGGCAGAAGATCGCGGCCCGGCTGGTCGCCGCAGCCGGAATGAACGGGGCCCCCACGCCGCTGCTGCGGTTGTCCCAGCAGATGCTGGGCGAGATGACCGGCCTGACCCGCAAGACGGTGAATGCCCACCTCGCCGCCTTTGCGCGCGAAGGCTTGCTCGAAATCCGCTATGGTGGGTTGTTGCTGCGCGATCCGGCAGGATTGCAGGCGGTTGCGAACACCTGATCTTAGGTCTGTCTTGCCAGTATATCCCTGGCGCTTTCCAGATGCGGCCGGTCGACCATCCGGCCATCCACTTGGAGCACACCCGCGTCGGGATTGGCCGCAAACGCCTCCACCACGGCCCGGGCATGGGCGATTTCCTCGGGCGTGGGCGCGAAGCCCGCGTTGATGATCGGCACCTGTGCCGGATGAAGCGCCATCATCCCCGCGAAACCATCGCGCCTGCCGCGCGCGGCATAGGCGGCCAGCCCCGCTTCGTCCCGAATATCCGGATAGACCGTTTCGATCGCCGGTACGCCCGCCGCATGCGCGGCAAAAAGCGCGAGCGAACGGACCATCCGGTAAGGATCGGTGTAACCGCCATCGTCTTCCCGCGCGCACGATGCGCCGATGGCGGCCGGCAAATCCTCCGCCCCCCAGGTCAGCCCGGCAAGACGTGGGCCGACAGCACGAAAGCTGCCCAGCTCGAACACGGCGGCCGGGGTTTCCGTGGCGATCGGCAGGATCGGCAGGGCCGCCCCACTCATCAGCGTATCCAGCCGCGCGATATCCGCCGCCCCTTCCGCCTTGGGCAGAACGATCCCATAGGGGCGATGCGGCAGGATCGCATCGAGATCGCCACGCACGAACGTGCTGTCGAGCGGGTTGATCCGGACGAACACCGGGATTTCGGGCCGAGCCTTGAGCCAGTCTGCGACAGCTTGGCGCGCGGCGGGCTTCGCTTCGGGGGCGACGGAATCCTCAAGATCGACAATCAGCGCGTCCGCGCCGCTGACTGCGGCTTTTTCGAACCGGTCCGGGCGATCCCCCGGCACGAACAGCAGCGACCGCAATCTCATGCCGGGCGCTGCTTCAACAGCACCGTCCGCAGCATCGAAAGCGCCACTTCGCCCCGCTGATTGGTCAATTGATGCTGGAACACGACAATTCCCTGCCCCGGCCGCGACTGCGATTGGCGCATATCCACGACCGTAGTCGTGCAGGTCAGCGTGTCGCCGATAAAGGTCGGCCTGGGTGTCACCACCTTGTCGAAACCGAGATTGGCGACGAGCGTGCCCACCGTGGTGTCGGCAATCGACAGGCCGACCGCGAGGCTGAAAGTGAATGTCGAATTGACCAGAATCTGGCCGAACTCGCTGGCCTTGGCCGCTTCGGCATCGAGGTGGAGCGGTTGGGTGTTGTGAGTCATCGCCGAAAACAGCAGATTGTCCGTTTCGGTGACCGTACGGCTGGGCTGATGGGTGATCGTATCCCCCACTGTCCATTCGTCGAAATAGCGTCCGGCCATCTCAGCGTTCCTTCTCTTCGATCCGCGCCAGCAAGGTTTCCACCTGCACCTGCGCCCCCGCCGCAACTTCGAGCTGGGTTACGACACCATCGAACGGCGCAGTCAAAGTGTGTTCCATCTTCATCGCTTCCAGCGTCAGCAGCTTCTGCCCCTTGGACACGTCCTGCCCCTGGCGGACATCGACCGCGATCACTCTGCCTGGCATCGGCGCGAGAATCGCTCCGTCCCCCACTGCCGCGCCATGCGCACTGTCCATACGCCACGGCTGCAACAGCCAGACCTGCCCTTTCTCGGCAACAAGCGTGAAGTCCTGCGGATGAGCCAAGCCATCGACGGTCAACGCGATCTCGACCGCCTCGTTGTCCAGCAGGAAACGCCCGCTACGGCACGGCTGCGCATTAAGGCGGAAGCCCGGAGCCAGGCTCCGGGCCACAAGGTTCGCCGCCGCATCGGCCAGCACCGCGCCAGATGGAATCGGGGGCTGGGCCAGCCTATCACCGTCCCGGCCGATCAGACCCGTATCCATCTGCCCGGCAACAAAATCGGGATGGGCCAGGGCATTCACCAGAAACGCCGCGTTGGTCCTGACCGGCCAGACGGCGGTATCCTCCAGCATTGCGCTGAGCCGCACCCTCGCCTGCTCCCGCGTGGCGCCGTGGGCGATGACCTTGGCGATCATCGGATCGTAGAAGGGTGAGACTGTCGCCTTCTCGGCCACACCAGTGTCGATCCGCCCGCCTTCGGCGGAACCGAAGCGCAGGACATCGATCCGCCCGGTGCTGGGCAGGAAGCCCTTGACCGGATCTTCGGCATAGAGGCGCGCTTCCATCGCCCAGCCGTCAATCGTCAGATCGCCCAGCGCTTTCGGCAGAGGCTCGCCGCTGGCGACGCGAAGCTGCCATTCCACCAGATCCTGCCCAGTGATGGCTTCCGTCACCGGGTGTTCGACCTGAAGCCGGGTGTTCATTTCCATGAACCAGATACGATCGGACCGCAGACCTTCCGATCCGTCGGCAATGAATTCGATCGTCCCCGCATCCTGATAGCCCACCGCTTTCGCCGCCCGCACGGCCGCGGCACAGACCGCCTCGCGCGTGGCCGCATCCATGCCCGGTGCGGGGGCTTCCTCGATCACTTTCTGATGGCGGCGCTGAAGCGAACAATCGCGCTCGAACAAGTGGACGACATTGCCGTGGCTATCGCCGAATATCTGCACTTCGATGTGGCGCGGCGAGAGGATGTATTTCTCGATCAGCACATCGGCATTGCCGAATGCGGCCAGCGCCTCCCGCTGGCAGGAGCCAAGCGCATCGGCGAAATCGTCCGGCCGTTCCACCAACCGCATGCCCTTGCCGCCGCCGCCGGCAACCGCCTTTATCAGCACCGGATAACCCAGCTTCGCCGCTTCGTTCGCGAGAAAGCCGGGCTCCTGATTTGTGCCGAAGTAGCCGGGCGTGATCGGCACCCCGGCATCCTGCATCAGCCGCTTGGCCGCATCCTTCAGCCCCATCGCAGTGATCGCCGCAGGTTTGGGGCCGACCCAGATCAAACCGGCGTCGAGC